>JAEUUV010000247.1 GCA_016787285.1 Saprospiraceae bacterium
GTCAGGTCGGGGTTTTCGTAGATGATGTGCTGAAACTCGTCCACCGCCACACCATAGGGCAAAAACCGGATGGCGCCGCCGAGGTGCATGAAATAGTATTTTTCAGCGCTTGCTCCGAAAAACAGCGGCATCCAGGGCCAGGTGAACAGTTCCATACTCATGGAGTGAATTTCGGCGGCGTCACTGGTGGGCCAGTGGTACTCGTCGAAGTCGAAATGGCGGCTGCTCCACACCTGAAATGCGTGGCCGGCTTCGTGGGTCAGCACGTCTATGTCGCCGCTGGTACCGTTGAAATTGGAGAAAATGAACGGCGCTTCAAACTGCGGAATGTACGTGCAGTAGCCGCCTGTGGCTTTGCCGTCGCGGTTAACCAGGTCCATGAGGCGTGCGTCGAACATGTGGCGGAAAAAAACATCCGTATCCGGCGACAGCTCCCGGTACATGCGGGCGGCATTGGCTACAATCTCGTCGGGCGTGCCCGTCGGCTTCGGGTTTCCGGAGGCAAACTGGTATTCCTCGTCGTAGTAGCAAAGTCGCTCCAGCCCGAGGCGTCGGCGCTGGCGTTCATACAGTTCGGTAGCCAGCGGCACCACGAGTTCGCGCACCTGCCGGCGGAAATTGGCTACCATGTCCGGCGTGTAATCGGAGCGGCGCATACGGGCGTAGCCGACGGGCACGAAATTGTCGTACCCCAGGGTGCGGGCGATGCGATGCCGGGCTTTCACCAAACTGTCGAACAGCGGCTCTACCACGGGTGCGTTTTGTTCAAAAAACGCCCACTTGGCAGCGGCAGCCCGGCGGCGCACATCCCGGTCGTCCGATTGCTCGACCGGAGTAAAACTGCTCAGGTTGTACGATGTGCCGTCGAACTCAAGTTGGGCTT
Source organism: Saprospiraceae bacterium (assembly GCA_016787285.1). Lineage (GTDB taxonomy): Bacteria > Bacteroidota > Bacteroidia > Chitinophagales > Saprospiraceae > M3007. Next base: position 884 of record JAEUUV010000247.1, read on the forward strand.
TGGCTTTCAGTTTCGTGTAGTCGGAACTGAGTGTATTTTCCTCCTGCAGGTCTTTCAGAATTTCCGGCCGGAAGGTTTTCAGGGCAAGTTCGGCAAGCACAAAAAGGTGTTTGCCATGAGTTTTTTCCAGATCTGCCCGGAAAGGAGACTGCAACAGGCTGCGGTACAAGCGGTCGTTGAGGGCCTCAAAGGCGGGCAATTCCGCATCGAAAAAATTGTTTTCGGCCTCGTAAAACGGGTCGCGCGTATCGGCAGTATGCCGGATGGCGCACAGGCTGTACATGGATGAAAAGTCCTGACGCAATGCGTTCAAGCGCGCCAGACAGCGGTTTTGTTCGGCTGCAGACGGCGCCTGTTCAAATTCGGCAAGCAGCGCGTCGAACGCCGCCGTCAGGGCGCCTGTGTCGGGGCGGGCATACGGGTACTGGTCGAAAGTCGGCGCCGAAACGGGGCGATTGGCGGTCATGGTCATGATAAACAAGTTTTGGTGGGTGGGATGTACAGACCTTCCTGATTTTGAAAACCTGGAAGGTCTTGCTTGCTCAAAAGGCCGGCAAAGTTAGGACGCCCGGCGGAGTTTGTCCCGGATTCCTGTCGAGAAGGTTTTCATAGCGCGGAGGTTTCGTACTTTGCGCCCCAAAAACGGGACAAGTATGCGTTTTGTATTCAGTTGCTTGATTTTTATAGTTGTTTTTGGACAAATGCGCGCCCAATCCACCGCGTTTGTAATTCAGGGAGGCATGAGCATGGGCTTCCAGCGCTGGGATAATTCCTTCGACCGCCAGCCCCTGTTCAAACCCCACGTGGCCCTGTCCATCGAATCGGTGGACAACGAAAACGACAAAACCTCCGTGTTTGCACAGATCGGCTATCACACCCGGGGCAGCGCCACCCGACTGCGGTTTTTTCAGGGAACCGGCACCCTCACCTTTTCGGAAGAATTTCAGTTCAACAACATCGCCCTGATCCTCGGCGGCAAGCAAAAATACCCGCTGGGCCAACGAAGCAAGTATTTTTACTACGGCGGCATCCGGGGCGATTACACCCTGAGCACCAACATTGACGAGCTGGTATCGGCCAAACAAAATGTGCAACTGGCGATTTTTTACCCGTTCATCGGCGCTATGAACCGCTGGATGTTCGGCGTTTCGGCCGGCGGCGGTATCGAGTTTCCGTTCAGCGACCTGATCGGCGGGCAAGTGAGCATTTCCGTGCATCCCGACTTTTTGCTGCAATACAACCAGCCGCCCATCGGAAACGTAATAGACCCGTTCAACCCGGGCCAGACCATCGCGATTCCCGAGCGCAGCATTCGCAATCTGACGCTCGAAGTCACATTCGGCTTACGGCTGTTGCGCAAGGTGGTGTACGAATAGCCGGCTGCTTCAGCCAATGCGTACTGCCTCCACGTTGTCCGCCACTCTGGGCAGTCGCGGGTCGTCGAGGCACTCCAGAAACACCCGGTGCGGGCAGGTTTTGCACACTTCCACATCAAGTTTTTGGTAGATAGTCCGCAATGCATCGGTCTTGGACACGAAGAAGTTTTCGCGTCCGATTTCATCCATGAAACCGCCGCTTTCCATCACGTCCTGTGCGATGATTTTCAGCCGCACGACGTACAGCCCGCCGCCTTTCTTTTTCCAGAAAGCCGCCTCGCGGGCCAGCCACTCGGCACCGTCGAGGTCCACGTAGTTCACGCCGTTGGCCAGTACGATCAGGTGTTTTTCCGGGCCTTTGCGCATCTCGCGCAGCAGGCCGGAAATGTGGTCAATGGCGCCGAAGTACAGGTGGCCGTCTATTCGGATAATCTTCAGTTGGGGGCACTGCGGCACCTCTTTGCGGATGAGGTTCACAAACTGGTGGCGGTAGTGCCCGCTGTCGGGCGCCATCACGGCTACGTTGGGCTGGGAGGTTTTTTTTAGGAAAAAAAACAGGGACAACAGCACGCCGAGGTAAACGGCAAACTGGAGTTCGGCGAAAAGTGTGGCGAAAAACGTGACGCCAAGGATGAGGTTGTCCTGCTTGCTTGCCTTGCGAATTTCGCGGATGTGCTTGAAATCAATCAGACCCCAGCCGATCAGCAGAATCAGGCCGCTAAGCGCCGGCACAGGCAAAAATCGCGCGTATGGTGCAAACAACAGCACAATCACCAACAGCACCAAAGCCGCAAAGATGGTCGACATGGGGGTGCGGGCGCCAGACTCGTAGTTGAGCGCAGAACGGGTGAACGACCCGGAGCCGGCATAACAGGAAAAAAAACTGCCGGTGACGTTGGAAAGTCCCTGTCCGATCAGTTCCTGGTTGCCGTCAATCTGCTGCCCTGTTTGCACGGCAATTGCGCGTCCGACCGCAACTGTCTGGATAATGCCGAGGATGGCGATGGCAAATGATTCCCCAAGAAGGCTGTGGAAATTGCCTGCGGAAAAGCCAGGCAACGAAAACGATGGTAATTGCCGGGCAATCTCATTGGCAAACGGAATTCCCGCCGAAGGGCCGCCGATCCCCCAGGCCAATGCCGTCCCGAGGATCAATGCCACCAGCAGGTGCGGGAGCTTCGGGAAGTGCTTTCGGATGTAAACCGCCGAAACAAGCGTATAGCCTGCCACTGCAAAAATTTGCCAGTGGATGTTTCCGATATGCTCCAAAATTTGCTCCCATGTTTCGAGGAAAGCCGCTCTGGAGGAAATATTGATTCCTAATACCCCCCGCATCTGATTGGTGACGGTGAGGACGGCAGCGCCGGCGGCAAAACCGACCACCACGGAATTTGATACAAAACTGATGTAGCGCCCCATGCGGCCCAGGCCGAGAGCAACCTGAATCGCGCCGGCCATGAATGTTAAAAACAGCACCTTGTTCATGTAGTCCGCCGATCCTTCCTCGGCCAGTTTGCTCACCGCGGCAAAAACGACGATGGATATCGGCGCCGTTGGCCCCGACACCGCATGCCGCGACGAGCCGAACAGCGCCGCCACAATAGGCGTGATGATGGCCGTGTACAAGCCATACACCGGCGGCAGCCCGGCGATCATGGCAAAGGCAATGCCCTGCGGCAACACGATAACAGCCCCCACAAGACCCGCCATAAAATCGGCTCGCAACGTGGCGCGGTCGCGCAGTTCGTCCTTCCACGCCAGAAAAGGGAAAAACAGCGGCAGTACGTGTTTTCGGAAGTCGAAACTGATGTCGTCCGGAAGATTGCTCTTCACCTCCTCGACAACATTCTGCAATTGCGTTTTTAGGAAATTTCTGATGTCCATACGCGTCAGGAGAATAGCGATGAACGATGCGTGATGAATGCTGAGGGCCTCGCAGGACACTCATCGCTCATCACTTATCGCTCATCACTCATGTAAAACGCCTCATCCACCGGACGTAGCGCCCGTTTCATCCACAGCGGGCGGCGCAGGTTGTTCGGCCCGGGCGCCGGACGAGCCATGGCCAGCCACTTGCGGTACACCTCCATGCTCTTGTTCGTGTCCACAAAAATATCGCCGTACGCGTCGGTGTCGTGTGCTTTTTCCACGCGCACCTTCTGGTGCCAGCAATGCATGCCGGAGATCGGGTCGGGGTGTACGGGGAACGTGATGTTCTGGTGTACGCCACCGTCGCTCCAGAAAATGCGGGCGCTGTCCTTGTCGGCGCTTTTGAACGGCACGATGCCGCGCAGGGTCTTCATCCGGTAGCCGCCGTTGCCGTCGTTTTCGATGCTGACGGTGGCTGTGGCCCAGCGGTTGCCGGGCGCATCCTGCGGACGGCGCCAGCGGCCCAAGTGATGCGAGCAGGCCAGCACGCCGGGCTTCATGCCCTCGGTCACCCACACTTTGTCTACGAAGTAGCCTATGTCGGTGTTTACCCGTACCAGCGAGCCGGTGTCCACGCCGAGGCGTTTGGCATCAGAGGGGTGCATCCAGATCGGGTTTCGGTTGGCGATTTCATATAGCCACTTGGCATTGCCCGAACGCGAGTGGATCAGCACGGGCAAGCGGAAGGTGGGTAGCAGGGGGAATTCGCCTTTTTCGTAGTCAATCTCCTCGGGGTGGATATGGCTTTTGATGTAGGTCGGGATGGTGTACTCGGGCCATTTCCAGTCCGCCATGGTAGGGCTGAAAAACTCCTGCTTGCGCGAGGGCGTGAGGAAACCCACGCAGGGTTTGCCGTGCACCATGACCCCGATGGCCTTGCCGTTTTTGGAAATAAGCCCCGACTTCGGGTCGGTGACCGAGCCGTCGAGGTCTTTTTCGTTCAGGCGGTTTTCGTTTTTCAGGTATGCCGATTTTTCCACCACGAAGGCCCCGTACTTGCGCATGTACTCCAGCGCCGTGAGGCCCTCCAAGGCAGCGGTTTCGGGCAAACCCTTGGTGTGCTCGAAAATGTACTGGTAGTACTCGTCCACCGTCACGCATTCGCCGGGGCGGTAGGGCGATTCGAAGTGTTTTTTGATGCCGAGCGAGCCGTCGGGGTCAATGCGCCAGGAAAGTTGGATCCAGAACTCGTCCTCTTCCCATACTTCGCCGGGGTTGACCTCGTAGGTGAACTGCGGGTTTTGTCCATTGCGGCGGGCTACTTCGCGCAGCACGGGCTGGCGGAAAGCGATCCAGGTGCCGGAGTGGGTTTCGTAACTGTTCAGGTCGTGGCGCTCGGAGGCGTGGCCCATCGGCAGCACATAGTCGGCGAAATAGGCCGTTTCGCTCCAGGTGGGCGTGAGGGCGATGTGGCAGCCCACGGCTTCTTCGTCGCTGAGGGCGTCCATCCACACGAAACCGTCGGGGTAGGTCCACACGGGATTGAACACGCGGGTGAAGTAGGTGTCGAGGCGCCCGCGTTTGTCTTTCAGAAAATGCGGCAGCAGGAACGACATTTCGAAAAACGCCAGCGGGTATTCCTTCGGGAAGTGCATTTCGTTCCAGAATTTCTGGGCGGGCGGCTGGTCGAAAAACGAAGGCTTGAACTTGTTCCAGTCGTTGGGGCTGGTACCGCCCTCGGTACCGACGGAACCGGTAAGCACATTGAGAAAATGCAGGCAACGGGCTACTGACCAGCCGCCGAGGTTGCCTGAGCCGGCGGAGCGCCAGTTGTGGGTGGCAAAACGCGAACCGGCTTTCCCGATCTCGAGCGCCACTTCGCGGATCACGGACGCTTTCACGCCGCTTTCTTTTTCGGCAAACTGCGGCGTGTAGTCCGCGTAGGCGGCGCGCATTTTTTCGATGAAATTTTCAAAAACCACGGGCGTGCCGGGGAATTCCGCTTCGAGCCATTGCTGCCAGTTGACCCAGTTTTCGAGGTAATCGCGGTTGTACATGCCCTCGTCGAGAATGATTTTCGCCATAGCCAGCAGCACGGCGGCTTCGGAGCCGGGGTAGGTGGGCATCCAGTGGTCGGCGAGGCTGGCGGTGTTGGACAGGCGCGGGTCCATGACCACGAGTTTGGCGCCGTTCATTTTGCCCTCAATGATGCGTTGGGCGTGCGGGTTGAAGTAGTGGCCTGACTCGAGGTGCGCCGAGATGAGCAGGATCACGCGGGCGTTGGCGTGGTCGGGTGAGGGGCGGTCGTGGCCGTGCCAGATGGCGTAACCGAATCGGGCGCCGGAGGAGCAGATGTTGGTGTGGGAGTTGTGGCCGTCTACGCCCCAGGCCTGGAGCACGCGGTCCATGTAGCCCTCGTGGCCGGGGCGTCCGACGTGGTAGGCCACTTCGTTTTGGCGGCCTTCCTGCAAGGCGTGGCGGATGCGCCCGGCGATGTCGTCGAGCACGGCATCCCAGGAGACGCGCTCCCACTTGCCCTCGCCGCGTTTGCCCGTGCGCTTCAGCGGGTACAGGATGCGGTCGGGGTCGGTGATCTGGTTGATAGTGGCCGGGCCTTTGGCGCAGTTGCGCCCGCGGGAGGCGGGGTGGTAGGGGTTGCCCTCGAACTTGCGCACATCGCCCGTGGCTTTGTCCACGTAGGCCAGCAGGCCGCAGGCGGATTCGCAGTTGAAGCACGTCGTGGGCACCACATCGTAGGTTTTTTTCTCGCGGCGCGGCCAGGCTTTGGCTTCGTACTCCGTCCAGTCGTGCCAGCGCTCGGGGGGCGGGTAGTTGGTGAGGGC
>JAEUUV010000291.1 GCA_016787285.1 Saprospiraceae bacterium
ATTCCAGTTCTTCGACCCGTTTCAGCAGCCGAATCACCAAATCCTTGAGTATTTTTATGTCGTCGCCTAACTCCATGCGCCAAATTTACAGACTAAAACTAAAATTTATAGACTTCAGACCTATGCCTAAGTTTTTACTAAAAAAGATAGTATTGAATTCAAACACGGTTGGAGATTTGTCGCCTTTGTCGAAATTGAACAATCTGCAAGCGCTTGATTGCGGAAGTACAAAGGTATCCGATCTGACTTCGTTGGTTAATTTAACTGCACTGCAATGGCTTGACTGCAGAGATACACAGGTATCCGATTTGGATCCGTTGACAAATTTGACCGACCTGCACACACTGATCTGCAACAACACACAGGTATCCGACTTGGCACCCTTGGCAAATTTGACCAGCTTGCAATTGCTTAGCTGTAACAACACCAGGGTGGCTGACCTGTCGCCATTGACAAATTTGGCTGATCTGGAGTTGCTTAACTGTAGCTTTACGAAGGTTGCAGACCTGTCTCCCTTAGAAAATTTAACCGCCTTGCAATTTCTTGATTGCAACTTTACAAAAGTATCCAGCCTGTCTTATTTGGGAAAACTAACTTCTTTGCATACACTTTCTTGTGCCTATACGAGGGTTTCTGATCTTTCGCCTTTGACAAATTTGACATCTTTGAAATCGCTAACTTGCGCTATTTCCTCTGTATCAGATTTGTCACCGTTGGCAAATTTGGTCACCCTCCAAACCCTTGATTGTCATACTACTGCTGTATTTGATCTGACGCCATTGTCAAAATTGACTGAGTTGAGAGTGTTACATTGCTCCAACACAAAAATATCCGATTTGTCGCCATTAACCTCCTTGAGTAAATTAGAGGTATTTTCCTGCTCCGAAACTCAAGTTAGAGATTTATTGCCTCTTCGTCACCATATTATAGCAGGTCTGGAGTATGTTGACAGTGCGCCAGATATAGTATTTGACGAGCTATTTGAAGACTTTGGTTCCCCACAGAAATACATTTTAGGATATGGATGCGAATTTGTTTGTCCACCAAGCGAATTTCATAAACAATCCCAAGCCGTACGCGACTACTTCGAAGAACTCGGCGACGACGGCCGCAAACTCAACGAAGTCAAGGTCGTGTTCCTCGGCGAAGCCTCGGCGGGCAAAACCTCGCTCGTGAAGCGCTTGCTGGGCGAGGACTTCGACGCGGAAGAAAGCCAGACCCACGGCATCCGCATCCGCCGGGCGCCTTTCGTCATGGACGACGGCGACACCGTGACCGCCCACCTCTGGGACTTCGGCGGGCAGGAGGTGATGCACGCCACCCACCAGTTTTTCCTCTCCCGGCGCAGCATCTACGTGCTGCTGCTCAACAGCCGCAACGACGATCAGGCCGAAAAATGGCTCAAGCACGCGGCAGGCTTCGGTGGGCGCTCGCCCGTGCTGGTGGTGCTGAACAAGGTGGACGAAAACCCATCCTTCGAGGTGAACCGCAAAACCCTGTCGGAAAAGTACCCGCAAATCCGCGACTACTTCCGCGTGTCGGCCAAGTCGGGCGCAGGCATGGACGACTTGCGCGAGGCCCTGCGCCGCGAAATAGACCGCGCCGACACCCGCCGTACGCCCTTCCCCAAGCACTGGCTGGCGGTAAAGGAGCATTTTTCCAACATGCAGGCCGACTACATCGAATCGTCGGAGTACAAGGCGGTGTGTGCAGAAAAAGGCCTGACCCGCGCGTTCAGTCAGGACGTGCTGCTCCAGTTTCTGCACGACCTCGGCGTGGTCATCAATTTCCGCTCGCTCAAAAACTTCGACACCCAAATCCTCAACCCGTTGTGGCTCACCAACGGGGTGTACCGCATCATCAATTCCGGCATCGTGGCCGGCAAAGGCGGCCTGCTGCACGAAGACGATTTCGACGCGGTCATCAACGACCCGCGCTACACAGAGGCGAACACGTCCGAGCGGGCCTTCCAGTACCCCAAAAACAAACTGCACTACATCGTGCGGGTCATGCAGGAGTTCGAACTTTGCTTTCCGCTCGATCCCCGCTCGTACATCGTGCCGCAACTGCTGCCCGTGCAGGAGCCGGAATTCCAGTCGCAGGGAGCCATGCTTCGTTTTGTCATCCAGTTTCCCGATTTCCTGCCCGACAGTGTTTTTCCGCGCCTGATGGTGAAATTGCATGGGTACATCCAGCGCGGAACCGAAGGCGCTACGGCGGGCCTGAGCATCTGGCGCACGGGCATGGTGCTGCACAAGCCGAACATTTTCGATGCCCTGGCTCGCGTCCGCTGGGACAAGGAAGACCAAAAAATTCTCGTGGATGTGTGCGGCGACGAGCGGCGGCGCTTCCTGAGTTTTATCCGCGAAACGGTGAAGGAGATCGTGGCGAGTTTCACCAACCTGAAATTTCAGGAACTGGTGCCCATCCCGGGCGCACCCGACACCGAGGAATACGACTACCTCGTGGAAGCCGAAAAAGCGGGCGAAAAGGAGGTGTTTGTCAAATCCCTGAAAAAACGCGTGGCCATCGCCGACCTGCTCGACGGCGTGGAGGAACCCGCCATGCGCGACGAGGTGGAACAACTGCCCGTGCGGGCCTTCGTGTCGTATGCGCACAAGGACAAAGGGTATCTGGAGGAATTGCGCGCCGCCCTCTCCCCGCTGGTGCGCCTGCAAAAACTGAGCATCTGGGACGACCGCGACATCAACGCCGGCGACACCTGGGAGGAAGTGCTTTTCCAGCAATTGGACGAATCCGACATCGTGCTCTGCCTCGTGAGCCACGACTTCGTAAACTCGGATTTTTGTTACAAAAAAGAATTCGGCGCCGCGCTGGAGGCCCACCGCAAAGGTGAAAAAACCATTGTGCCGATCATGCTCCGCCAAACCAACTGGGACGGCCTGCCCCTCGCCGAAATACAGGGCACGCCCGGCGGCAACGAGTGGATTGCCTCCGCTGCCGACAAGGATGCCGCCTGGACGAAGGTTTCCGAATCCCTGCGCCCGGCCCTCGAACGCGCCAAACAACGGCGCAAAAAGGCGCTGGACGCGATGAAAATGGGGCGGTAGATACCCGCCGTCTGCACGAACTTGTTCGTCTGACGGCTATACTCTGATGTCCCAATTCGTCAGACGAACAAGTTCGTGCAGACGAAAGCCGATGTCCCAATTCGCCAGACGAACAAGTTCGTGCAGACGAAAGCCAATGTCCCAATTCGTCAGACGAACAAGTTCGTGCAGACGAAAGCGGACGAGACGCATTGGACTGCTATCTTTGCCGCCCCAACTACACAAAAACAACCCACCCGCTCTCCATGGCGCGCTCCCAACGTTCGCAGGCATTTCTCCAGTTCGGTCTCTTTTGCGGGATCGTGCTGTTCGTCAATATCATTGCCAATCAGTTCTACGGCCACCTCGACCTGACCGAGGAAAAACGTTTCACGCTCACCCAGCCCACGCGCGAACTGCTCAAGGATGTGAACGACCGCATCTACGTGCGGGTGTTGCTCGAAGGCGAGTTTCCCGCCGGATTCAAGCGCCTGCGCACGGCTACCCGCGAGATGCTCGACGATTTCCGCTCGGTGAGCAGTTACATTGACTACCAGTTCGAAGACCCCAACGCCGGAAGCACGGACGACATCAACGCCCGCCGCAAGGCGCTGTACGAGGAGGGGATCGTGCCCGTCAACCTGAGCGTGAGCGACGAGGGCGAGTCCCGGCAGCAACTCATCTACCCGACAGCCGTGTTTCATTTCGGGAAAAACAAAGTGGTGGTGAACCTGCTCGAAAACCAGTCGCCGACCCTGCGCCCCGACGAGGTGGTGAACAACTCCGTGAGCCTGCTGGAGTACAAGTTTGCCAACGCCATCAAAAAACTGCGCTCCAAAGGCCGCCCGGCCATCCTGTTCACCCGCGGCCACGGCGAACTGGATGAACTGCAAACCACCGACCTCGAACGCACCCTGCACCAGTTTTACGACACCGACCGGATTGCGCTGGATTCTATCGTGCAAATCAAACCCGACCTGTGCGCCCTGCTCGTGGTGGCCAAACCGCAAACGGCCTTTTCGGAGCGCGACAAATTCAAAATTGACCAGTACATCATGCAGGGCGGCAAGGTGCTGTGGCTCGTTGACCGGCTGAACGCCGACCTCGACAGCCTCCGCCACGCCGACCATTTCGTGCCTTCGGACTATCCGCTCAACATCGAGGACATGCTGTTCAAATACGGTGTGCGCATTCAGCCAGACCTCGTGGTGGACATGGAGTGCACCAAAATTCCGCTCCGCGTGGGTGTGGTAGGCAATGCCCCGCAGTTCAAACTCTTTCCCTGGCCCTACCACCCGGCCGTACTACCGGTGGGCAAGCACCCGGTGGTGAAAAACCTCGACCGCGTGGAATTGAAATTCTGCTCTTCGATTGACACTATTCGCACCAAAACACCGGTGAACAAAACGGTTCTTTTGCACAGCAGCCGCTACAGCCGCCTGCAATTCAGCCCCATCGAACTGACTTTTGAACTGCTGCGCAACCCGATGGAGCCGGAAAATTTCAACAAAGGGAATCAGGCCGTAGGGGTACTGCTGGAGGGTGTTTTTCCGTCCAACTACGAAAACCGCGTGTCGGAAGAAATGCTGGCCGGTTTGCAACGATTAGGCGTCGCTTATCGCAATGCCAGCGCTCCCACCCGCATGATCGTGATCAGCGACGGCGACGTAGCGGCCAACTACGTGCGCGACCGCGCAAAAAAAGAATGGTTTCCCCTCGGCCTCAATCGTTTTGAAAATGTCACCTTCGCCAACAAAGACCTGCTCATCAA
>JAEUUV010000326.1 GCA_016787285.1 Saprospiraceae bacterium
CCGCGGGCCAGCAGCCAGGAATTGAGGTAGTGATTGGGGCGCCGGTCGTACCACACGTCGTAGATTTCCATGATGTCGGTGCCGACCTGGCCTTTGATGATCCAGTGTACCAGCGGCACGGAAATCCCGAACGCGAGCATCATGCCCAAGGCAAGTCCGAGCAGTCCTTTTTCCGGCGTAAGCAAAAACAGGGCATCCGGCTGTTTGACATACCAGATGTCTTCGAGAAAACCGGAGCACAGGTACAGCAGCCCCGGAATGGCAAACAGCACGAGCAGACCTGTCAGGGTGTGCCGGCGGTAGATGCGCTTGAAGCGTGGCTCGTGCCGCGCGACGAGTACCGGCGAAATGAAGGGCTGCGGTTTGGGCGGCATGATTTTGCCCAACAGATACATGACGGATTGCGTAAGCGGCATAGGCTGTACTGGATCAAGCGTCAAAACAACGAAGAAGCCCCGGAATTTCAAGGCTTCAGGTTCGCGGCCAAAACAACTTTTTTCCGGACTTTTGTCCCAAATTACGGCTATGAAACACATCCTGACCTTTTTGCTTGCCCTTGCTTCCGGCGTATTGCCGGCGCAAATGGCCCTCCCCAACCCCTCCCCCACCCCGACACTGGGCCTCATCGCCCGCAACGAAGTGCCCGGCAAATCGCCCGAGGGCCTGCGCATTCAAAAAGCGGATACCCCCGTGCAGGTGGACGGCCTGCTCGACGAGGCGGCCTGGCGCAACGCACAAACCGCCGTGGATTTCAGCAAAAATTTTCCCGTGGACACCGGCCTCGCCGAAGCCCGCACCGAGGTGCTGCTCAGCTTCGACGAGCGCAACCTGTACATCGCGGTGGTGTGCTGGCAAGACCGCGCCGACTATACCGTTCCCAGCCTCAAACGCGACTTCCCCAACGGCACCAGCGACGGCGTCAATATCCTGCTCAGCCCTTCCCGCGACGGCCTCAACGGCTTCTTTTTCAGCCTCAATCCGCTCAATGTGCAGCGCGAAGCCCTCGTGGACAACGGCACTACGCTTTCCTTCGAGTGGGACAACCGCTGGACTTCGGCGGTCGCCAACTACGACGACCGCTGGGTAGCCGAGGTGGCGATTCCGTTCAAAACCCTGCGCTACACCGTGGCGCCTGGGGAAAATATCTGGTCGGCAAACTTCGTGCGCGTGCGGCTGAAAGGCTGGGAAGTGAGCACCTGGCGCCCAGTGCCGCGCCAATACGCGGCCAACAACCTCGCGTTTTGCCACGAATTGCGCTGGGACAGTCCGCCGCCCAAACCCGGCGCCAGCATTTCCCTCATCCCCTACGCCAACACCCGCTACGATCAGGACTACCGCCGCGACCCCACCTCACTGGAGGTGACCGGGCGGCCCGACCGGACGAAAATCAACCTCGGCGGCGATGCCAAAATCGGCATCACCCCTTCGCTGAACCTCGACCTGACGTTTAACCCCGACTTTTCGCAGGTGGAAGTGGACCGGCAGGTGGCCAACCTGAGCCGCTTCGAACTGTTTTTCCCCGAGCGGCGGCAGTTTTTTCTCGAAAACCGCGACCTGTTCGCGATGTTCGGTTTTCCGAGTACGCGACCGTTTTTCTCGCGTCGTATCGGCCTGGCCCGCAACCCGGTATCCGGCCTCACCGAGACCGTACCCATCCAGGCAGGCGCCCGCCTGAGCGGCAAACTGAACGACGACTGGCGCATCGGCCTGCTGAACATGCAAACCGCCCGCGTCAACTGGGACAGCGCCAATGTGCTGCCTGCCGCCAATTTCACGGTAGCCACGGTGCAGCGCAAGGTGTTTCAGCGCAGCGCCATCAGCGCTATCGTGGTGAACAAGGAAAATTTTACCGGCAGCCTCAGCGACGAACAACGCGCCGGCACGCAGCCCTGGAACCGCGTGGCCGGACTGGAATACAACCTGTACAGCGCCGACAACCGCTGGGAAGGCGAGTGGTACTACCACCGTTCATTTTCGCCCGATCCTCGAAAACGCGGGCAAACACTGGCCAATTTCCTCGGCTACTTCGACCGCAATTTCAACGCCCGCATGGGCTACGTACTCGTGGACTCGTTCTACAACGCCGAGGCCGGCTTTGTGCCCCGGGTAGGCTACCAGAGTTTTTTCCCGGGCGTGGGGTTGAATTTTTACCCTGAAAAAGGCGCGATCAACAGTTGGTCGGTCGGGCTGGAAGGCGACATGACCTATTCCCTGAAATTCAAGGAAACCGACCGCGATCTGGCGGCCTACGTGACCGTCAACCTGAAAAACCAGACCTACCTGAATGCCGTGCTGATCAACAGCTATACCTACCTGTTTGAGGATTTCGACCCCACCAACCTGTACCGCGAAGGCACACAGCCGCTGCCGGGTGGGCGGGGCTACCAGTACAACACGATACGCCTGCGCTTCACCAGCAGCAGCACGTACAACCTGCAAGGCCGCGTGGATACCCGTTTCGGCCAGTTTTTCAACGGAGAGGCGCAGTACGTGGAAGGCGAACTGTCGTACCGCCTGCAACCGGTTGGTACATTTGCGCTGAGTTACAGTTACAACCGAATCCGTCTGCCCGAACCGTACGCTTCGGCGGATTTCTGGATACTCGGCCCGCGCGCGGAACTGTCGTTTTCGCGCAGCCTGTTTGTCAGCGCTTTTTTGCAGTGGAACACGCAAGCCAACAATTTCAACATCAACACCCGGCTACAGTGGCGTTTCGCGCCGGTGTCGGACCTGTTTTTGGTGTACACCGACAACTCCTTTGCCGAGGCCGTGCCGAATACCGCTGCGCGGTTTTTGTCGCCGAAAAACCGCGCGCTGGTGCTGAAGGTGGTGTATTGGCTGAATGTGTAGGAATTGGTTCGATTGATTCGATTGGTTCGATTGATTCGATTGGTTCGATTGATTCGATTAAGCAGCAATTCACGCATCTTTGCCGCCGAGGCTGTCGGTGACGGCTCATCACGCATCGCTCATCACTCATCGCTCATCACTTTATGAAACGATTGTTGCTCTTTTTGCTCCCCGCCCTTTTGCTGACCTCGTGTTCTTCTTCAAAAAAAACCACCACGACCGAGCCCCGGCCACAACCCCGAGCCGGAACCACCACCCCGGCGCCCGGGACCGCTACGCCTGCTCCGACCGGCAACGTCCAGTTGGACTACGCCCGGCTGTATAAAGACATTGCCATCAGTGAAATGCAGCGCACAGGAATTCCTGCCTCCATCAAACTCGCGCAGGGTATCCTCGAAAGCGCCTCCGGGAAAAGCGAACTTGCGATGAACGCCAACAACCACTTCGGAATCAAATGCGGCAACGACTGGAGTGGCAAAACCCACAGCAAAAAAGACGACGATCGCGACCCGAGCGGCAACCTCATGGAGTCCTGTTTCCGGAAATACAACACGCCGCAGGAGAGTTTCACGGCGCACAGCGAATTCCTGCGCGACCCGCGCAAGAGCAACCGCTACGGCTTCCTGTTCAACCTCGACCGCCGCGACTACCGGAGTTGGGCGCGCGGACTCCAGTCGTCGGGCTACGCCACTTCGCCCGTGTATGCCGACCAGTTGATTGACCTGATCGAGCGCCTGCGCCTGTACGAATACGATCAGCCCGGCGCCGCCACACGGGTGGAACCCGGCGGCGTGATTCCCGCCAATGTGCCGCCTCAGGAACGCATTTCTCGGGTAAACAACGTGAAAGCCGTGAACAGCCGCGAGGGCGAAACACTGGCCGATGTGGCGAATATCTACCGTTTGCGGGGCGACAAGGTGGCCGACTACAACGACCGCGCATACCCACCCGGCCAGTATCTTCTGCCCGGAACGCGTATTTTTATTCAGGAAAAACGGAACCAGTGGGGCGGCCAGATCACCCACCATTTCGTGCGGGAGGGTCAGACCATGCTCGACATTTCCCAGCAGTACGCCATCAAACTGGACTGCCTGTACAAAATGAACGGCATGGTGTACGGCACGGAGCCTGCGGCCAACGAGAAAGTGCGCATCCGGGGGAAATTTGACAAAAACGAAGTCGTGAAATTGCGGGATACCACACCCGGCGACCCCACGCCGGCCACCGCCCCCACAGGCCCCAGCACCATGAAGCCCGCCGACGATGAAGTGCTTCCCGAGATGTCGCCCGGCGGCAGCACACCCGCCAAACCGGGCACAACGCCCGCTACTATTCCCGACAAACCCGCCACTACCGGAGTGCCATACCCTGCCGATCCGGTGCCGAGCACCACAACGGCTCCCCCCGTGATCTCCACCGGAACCACGCCGCCGCCTGCACAAACGGCAAACCTGCCGGACGGCTACCACCAGGTGGTCAAAGGGGATACGCTGTACAACCTCAGCAAAAAATACAACACCACCGTGGCGCGCCTACGCGAACTGAACCGGTTGCAGAGCGACAATATCCAACTCGGACAGGTGCTGCGGGTGCGGTGAGGGGCGCCCTGAGTAGAGTGAAGTGTCACAGAGGCTCACAGAGTTCTGGAGGACACAGAGTTTTTTGTCATTCCGCAGGAATCCGTCCGCTCTTAATCGGCGAAAAACTCTGTGTCCTCCAGAACTCTGTGAGCCTCTGTGACACTACTACCCTACGTGGGCCTGCGAGGACACGTCACGCACAAACAGCCCCCGGCGTTCTTCGCGTATGTGTGCTGCCACACACACCGACAACAGCAGCCAGCCCAGCGCAGCGCCTACTCCTAGCCCGACGACGATTGCACCGAACGAATGCCCTGTAGTCTCCGGCATGTTGAACGCAGCGGCAGCAAAAGGCTCATCCGACTCGGACAGTTTGGCGGCGGGCAAGGGATTGTTGGTGGCGGCAATCAGGGTAAACAGGGCGGACAGGCAAAAGCGGCGGGCGTTCATCGGTACAAAATTGTCAGGTGAAAGCCCATTGATACGGGTTTGGGGAAAAGGTTAGCAGGGGGTCAGTCTTTGACTTTGTCCGGAAAGTGTTTTTTCATCAGCGCCCGCCACTCCGGCAGGGCGCGCAGCGGCGCGAGGTCGGAGTCGCTTTCCAGTTGCTCGAAGGTGGCGTTTTTCTGAATGGCCAGTTGCACTTGCCTGAGCGCCTCCTCCATCGCTTTGGCTTTGGCGGACGAGTCGGCGGGTTTGTTTTCAGCAGCCAGCAGGTATGCCCGTCCGAGGTAGCCGCCGGAGTAGTTGGGATTCAGTTCGAGCGATTTTTCAAATCCGGCGCGGGCTTCTTCGCGGCGGCCGGTGCGGAAGTGGAGCGTGGCGAGGTGTTTGTGGGCGTTGGGGGATTTGGGGTTGAGGGAAATGCCGCGTTTCAAGGCGAATTCTGCTTCGGTGTAGCGGTTGGTTTGGAGCAGGGCGTAGCCGAGGTTGCTCCATGCGCTTGAATTTGTCGAGTCAAGGGTGATGGCTTGGCGGCAAACGTCGGCCATTTCAGCATACTTGCCGGCTCTGCTGAGCACCAAGGCAAGGCCATTGAAAGTTGCGATACTGGTGGAGTCCAGTTGAATCGCTTTCCAATAGGCCGCTTCCGCTTCCGGGTGGTTTCCGGCTTCGGAAAGTACTTGGCCAAGCGCGCTCCAGCCGAAAGCGGCTCTTGGCCACAACTCCGTGTACCGCTTGCGGGCATGAATCGCCTCTTCGTAACGTTTTTGCTGACGGTAAAGCACTCCCAGTCCATTCCATGCGCCCCCAGTACGTTTGTTCAGTTCCAGACTCCGGAGAAATGCCGCTTCGACTTCTTCCAACTTTTGCTGGTTCAACAACGCCCAGCCCAGACCATTCCAGCCGAATTCGCCCATCGGCGCCAGCGCCACACTTTTCCGGAAAGCCCGCTCCGCTTCAGCATACCGGCGCTGTTCAAAGGTTACCCAACCATAAGTCACCCAAGCCCAGATGTTGTTCGAGTCCAAAGCCATAATCTTAAGGAAGGTTTGTTCTGACTCCGTATACATCTTGAACCTTTGCATAGTTTGCGCATAGTAATTCAGCCGAAAAAGGGACAAGGAGTCCACGGCTACATAGGCGTTGCCAATCCGGACAACATCGTCTCGTCGTCCGAGTGTTAGCAGGTCCTGACTTAAAACCAGCCATTCTTCATAAGACACCAGATGAGGCGTCTTTTCCATTTTTTTCAGGCCAATCCGAATGGCGTTTTCCCGGCATTGATCGGCTTCCACGTGCCGACCAAGTGCCCGAAGCGGCGTTTGGCTGTGATACCAGGCCGGTGCGAAGGTGGAATCCAGTTCGAGGGTGCGTCGGAAAAACGCCAGGGATTTTTCCGGATCTTCCGGAAGAATTTCGGCGTATGTGGTGCCCACGATGTAGTGAAACAGCGGCCAGTTGGGTACCAGGTCTTGAAGGCGCTCCACATAGGCGGCTTTATTGGCCAAGGAAGTGTCCAACCAAAACAGGTTGATCCAGACATGTGCGGCTGTGGAATCTGTAGAAGCGGCTTGTCGCAGCAGTTTGTAATCCAGCATTTGGGCGGAATCGTATGGTAAATCCCGATAGTACAGCGCATACGCCTCAAAATACAAGCCTTTCGCTTTTGTGTTATTGTAGTAGTAATGCTTCTCTCCCAGCAATTCGGCCGCCCGGTAAAACTGGTCGGACAGCAGCCGGGGCTTGATGTTGATGGCGTTTTCGAGGATGTAGAAGGCATCCAAATCACCGCTCAGAAAACGATTCAGAATCTGCTGCCCTTCATCCATCAGCGCCGCTGCAAAGTTCCGGGTCATCAAGCCGTGCAGGTCGGCCAGGGCCGGTTCCCGGATCAGTTGCCGGTACAACGTGTCGGCGCTGGGGCTGACCCCGTCGCGGGCTTCCAGCAGGTCGCCGCGTTTGAGGGCTGCGGTAAACGCCCGGTACAGCACCTGCACGCTCGAATCAGCATCGGCCAGGGTGAGTTCTTCCAGCCCCTTCGAGTCAACTTTGGCAAACTGCTCGCCGGTTTTTTGTTTTTTCCAGGCCGCCAACTGCGCGGCATCTACCCGGGCGACGGGCGTGGCCTTCCCGCCCACGGTGAACGGAATCTGCGAGTGCGGGGCCGTTTCGGCGGGCACGCGGTCTTCGAGGTAGCGGCCCAGTTCGAGCAGGTTCACCGTGCCGTCGGTGTTCGCGTCGGCCATGCCGTAGAGCGCATCTACGAGGTGAAAACTGAACGCGCCGCGGCCGCCGCCCCACTGCTCGCCTTCGAGGCTGTACTCCTCGGGCTGGCAAGAGAGGATTTTTACCTCATTGGCAAACTGCTGCGCCAGCACCGCCGTGGTGGCTTGCGTCCCCCCCACGGCACTGCCCGCTAATTTGCCCGCCCGGCAGGCGTCGGCCACCACCACCACTTGCACGCCCGACTCGGAGAGGGTGGAAATGATGTCATGCAAATACGCCAACGCGCAGGCGCCGGCGGCGTACACGGCAGGCGGCGAGTCCCAACTGAGCCAGTAGCCGCGCTGGAATTTGGAAATGCGCTCTACGTCGCCGTGTCCGCTGAAGTAGATGACGGCCACGTCGCCGGGTTTGCAGTCGGCTACCAAGCCGCCGAGCGCGGCAATGATTTTGCCGGTGGTGGCGTCCGAATTGAGCAGCACCGAGAGGTGGCTTTCGGGTACGCTGCCGCCGGCGGGCGAGCGCAGCCAGTCGGCAAATGCCGCGGCGTCGCGGTCGGCGAAACGCAGGTCGGGGATTTGCGGGTTCTGGTAATCGGAAATGCCGACGACGACGGCGCGGGTTTGGTTGACGGGTTTATTGGTTGACGGGTTGACTGGGTGGGCGCCCTTGGTATCCTGGGCAGAGAGTGGAGCGGCGGCCAGCAGCCATACAAGCAAGAGGAGGTTCTTCATGTTTGTTTTAAAATTGGTTTACAACGGCACGCGCAAAGCGTGTATTTTTGCAAACGATTCAACACGGACGCACCATGAAAAAGCGCGACAAGATACTTCAGGAAGCGAAAGCCCGCCTGGTGGCGGCCTTTGGCGACAAGATCAAGGACGTGATTCTCTTTGGCTCGCGGGCTTGGGGCAAACCGCACCGCTGGTCGGACTGGGATTTTTTGGTGGTGGTTCGGGGGGCATATGATTGGCAGACTGTCCGCACCATTCGGTTCATCATGGCTGATATTGATCTGGATTTCGATGTCTTCACACAAACACTGGTGGTTTCGGAAATGGAATTGACAAATTCGCTGCGTGGTCGTCAACCGGTTTTCACTGATGCAATTCAAAACGGCGTTTATGCATGATGAGTCCCGCAGATAAAAACGAATTGACCCTTTTGCGCCTGTTTCAAGCCGAAAGATGTATCTCTGATGCTGAATTCAATATGGCTGACGGAAGGTTCGCGGTTGCAATCAATCGCGTTTATTACGGGATGTTTTACGCCATTCTTGCTTTGGGTGTGCTTTGCGACTACAAATCCTCCAAGCACCAACAAATCATCGGCTGGTTCAACAAAAACTTTGTTCACACAGGCATTTTTCCAGTACACTTTACCCGTTTGGTCAAGGATGCATTCGATGCGCGCATGGACGCAGATTATGGAGTTGATTTTGAAGGCTTTGAGGTAGACCTCAAGACTCGACTCACCGACATGAAACTTTTCATCTACACCATCAAAGACTACCTGGAAACCCGGATGCGGGCGGAGTGATCCGTTCGTATTTCAGTCTTTGACTTTGTCGGGAAAATACTTTTTCATCAACGCTTTCCACTCCGGCAGGGCGCGCAGCGGCGCGAGGTCGGTGTCGCTTTCCAGACTTTCAAGGTCGCTGCCGGTTTTCAGGGCTTCTTCGAGGAATTCGAAGGCTTCTCCGCTCCTTTTTTGAGCAACCCGGACACAGGCCATATTCAACATCGCGGTATTTTTCCACTGGACATCGTGCGCGAATGCCATAAACATCGCCTCTGCCTGCGAGGCTTGGCCGGTTTTCAGGTACATCTTTCCGAGTTCGTTGTGCGCCCAGTAATAGGTCGAATCCATTTGAATCGCCTGCCGGAATCTCAGTTCTGCTTCGGAATACCTTTGCATGGTCACGTATAGTATGCCGAGATAAATCCGGTAGGTTGCCGCTGTCGGGTTCAGGCGGGCAGCAGTCAGATAGTGGTATTCGGCCTCGTCATACCGCTCCTGTCGGATGAACAAAGAACCAAGTGAGGCATGGGGCTGGTCATAGGTGCTGTCCAGTTGGATTGCCTGGTACCAGGCCTGCTCGGCTTCGGTTGGCCGACCGGTGTACAAGTAAACCCAACCCAGGTTGTACGGAAAAACAGCCACCTGTGTATCTAATTGAGCCGCCATGCGGTACGCCTGTTCCGCAGCTGCGAAATCTTGTTGATTAAAATACAAGGTGCCTAATCCGCTCCAGACAAGTACCGAAGTCGAATCGATTTCCCGGGCTTGCTCAAGGTACCATTTGGCCCGATCGTACTGCTTTGATTTGGAAAACAAAAACGCGGTATTGGTGTAAGGCAGCAACCAACCCGGCGCCATTTGAATGGCTTGCCGGGCGTAATAATCCGCTGAATCGGGTTGCTGTAAATTGTAGCCGAAAAGCAGCCCCATTTGCCAGTACGCCTGTGGAAGTTCAGGTTGCCAGCGAAGGGCCTCGCGAAAGTCCTCCAATGCCTTAGTGGCCAGTAGGCTGTCTGTTTGTTTACACACAAGCGCCGACAGGTAACCATCGAAAAAATGCCGGCGCGCCTGTAACACCGGGTACATGTAGTGCTGTGGCCCAAGCAGTTGGGCGGCACGTTCCAGACAGCGCGGATATTTGTCGTAACGGATCGCCTGCCTTTTTTGCGACAGGGTGATTTCACCCATCTCCGTTTTCAAAAATCTGTTCATCACCTGCTGGGCATCATCCTGCAGGGCGGCGGCGTAGTTGCGGCGCATGGTGTTGTGCAGGCGGGAAAGCGCAGGCTCAACGGCTAATTTTTGGTAGTAATAATCGGCACAGGCCCCTTCAGGCTCAAAGAATGCACCCGACTCCAGCGCCTTTTCGAAGGAGCGATATAGTTGAAAAAGGACAGAGTCGGCGCCCGCGAGCACATCATTTTCCAGGCTTCGGCTTTCGGTTTTGGAAAAAACGGCGTCTTGCGCCAACCGGTTCTTTTTCAGTTTTGCTACCACATCGGGAACCACGGCGGCCAGCCGTTCGGCCTTGTTGCCAAACACCACCGGAATCTGACGCTGCGGAGCCGCTTCCGGGGTCACGTGCTCTTCGAGGTAGCGATCCAGTTCGCCGAGTGAAATGCCCGCGTCCGAGTTGCGGTCGGCGAGGCCGAGCAGGCCATCCACCAGGTGGTACGAAAACACGCCGCGCCCGCCGCCCCACTGCTCGCCTTCAAGGCTGTACTCATCGGGCTGGCACGACAGAATTTTGACCTCGTTGGCAAACTGTTTGGCCATGCCGGCGGTAGTCAGTTGCGACCCGCCGATTTGGCTGCCGGCGAGTTTG
>JAEUUV010000006.1 GCA_016787285.1 Saprospiraceae bacterium
AAAATTGACGTGCAAAAGATCATCGCGGAAGGGCTTGAATATATGCATAAAGAAGGTTAGCGGGTTTAACGGGTTGAGCGGGTTTAACGGGTTAGCAAACCCACACCCGCTCAACCCGTTAACCCGCTCAACCCGTTAAACCCGCTCAACCAGTCAACATTTGTAAATGAAATTTTTACAAAAATTCTTTGATTCGACCAGACCGCACTTCGAGAAAGGCGGGCGGTTTGCAAAGTGGTATCCGGCGTTCGAGGCGTTCGAAACGTTTGCTTTTGTGCCCGGCCACACCACCCATGGCGGCGTGCATGTGCGCGATGCCATGGACCTGAAGCGCACGATGACCACGGTGATCATCGCCCTGATTCCGACGCTTTTGTTCGGCATGTGGAACACCGGGTACCAGCACTACCTGGCCTACGGCATGGAAAGTACCCACGTGGACAACTTCCTGTTTGGTTTCTGGAAAGTGCTGCCCATCATCGTGGTGTCGTATGCCGTGGGTCTGGGGGTTGAGTTTGTGTTCTGTGTGATGCGCGGACACCCGGTCAGCGAGGGGTACTTAGTCACGGGCATGCTGATTCCGCTTACCTTGCCGGTCACGGTGCCGCTGTGGATGGTAGCGCTGGCGGCGATTTTCTGCACCCTCCTGGGCAAGGAAATCTTTGGCGGCACGGGCATGAACTTCATGAACCCGGCGCTGCTGGCGCGCGCTTTCCTCTTTTTCGCCTTCCCGGCGTACATGTCGGGCGATATCTGGACCGACCTGTCGCCCGAGGCCGGGCGCGCACTCGTGGACGGCTACTCCGGCGCTACGAATCTGGTCGCCTTCGATGCCAATTTTCACAACCTGCCCTCGCCGATGGATATGTTTTTGGGCTTCGAGCAAGGCTCCATTGGCGAAACGAGTGCGGCTGCCTGCCTCATCGGGGCGCTGATCCTGATCGTATCGGGTGTGGGCAGTTGGCGGATCATCCTGTCCTGTTGCCTTGGGGCGCTGCTGATGGGCCTTACCTTCAACCTGCTGGCGCCTGCCGACCTGCCCAACCATTCCATGCACACGCCGGCGTATTACCACCTGCTCATGGGCGGTTTCGCTTTTGGCACGGTGTATATGGCCACCGACCCGGTGAGCGCGGCACAGACCGAGCGCGGCAAGTGGATTTACGGGCTGCTCATCGGCGCCTTCACGGTGCTCCTGCGGGTGTTCAACCCCGCCTACCCGGAAGCGATGATGCTGAGCATCCTGCTGATGAACGTATTTGCCCCGCTGATTGACAACATCGTAGTGGAACAACACATCAAAAAAAGACTGAAACGTGCATAGCAACCGGTATACTTTCATCTACGCCATCGTGCTTTCCGTCGTAACGGCGGTTTTGCTGGCGTTCGCTTCCGAGGGCTTTCGGCCCTTGCAGGAGGCCAATATTGCCCTGGACAAAAAAACCAACATCATCCGTTCGGTACACCAGACCACGACCGTTCGGGCCGAAATCGAGCAGATTTACAAAAACAGCATCGCCGAGATGGTGGTGGACGGCAAGGGCAACGTGGTGGAGGGCAAAAATGCCAACGCCATCGTGCTGAAGGAGGAAGTCGCCAAACCTGCCGATCAGCGCGTGCTTCCCCTGTACATCTACACGGCCGATAATGCCAAAAAGTACTACATCGTGCCGGTTCATGGCGTAGGTCTTTGGGGGCCGATTTGGGGCTATCTTTCCGTAGAGGATGATTTCGACACGGTGTACGGCGCCTATTTCGACCACAAAGGGGAAACGCCGGGCCTTGGCGCCGAAATCGCCGAAAAGGCCTTTCAGGAGCAGTTTTTTGGAAAAAAAATCATGCAGGAAGGCAAGTTCGTGTCGGTGTACGTCACGAAAACAACAGAAAAAATCCCTTATGGCCCGGAGCACCGCGTAGACGGCATCTCCGGCGGCACGATTACCTCCAAGGGCGTGGACGCGATGCTGAAAAATTGTATTGAACCCTACACCGCGTATTTTGCCACACTTGCTCAAAAACAACAGTAAGGCTCGGCCTTCCTGAACAAATATTAAACTGGAAATACCATGAGTGCAGAAGCGACTACCATGCCCAAAGAGGCAAAAAAAGAGAGCCTCTTTTCCAAAAAGAACCGGCGGGTACTAAGCGACCCGCTGGACGACAACAACCCGATCACCGTGCAGGTGTTGGGTATCTGTTCGGCTTTGGCCGTGACGGTACAGGTGAAACCGGCCATCATCATGGCCATCGGGGTGACGCTGGTGACGGCGTTTTCCAACCTGATTATTTCCCTGAT
>JAEUUV010000033.1 GCA_016787285.1 Saprospiraceae bacterium
GTTTTATGTTCAACTAACGTTCTGACATACAACCCCTTCAGGGTTGGCACTTGTGCTAATTGCCATCTATAAATATACAACCCCTTCGGGGTTTTTGGTTTTGTACTATCAGCAATCAATGCGCGTCGGTACCCGCCAACAGCAACAACGGAGCTCAATGTCTCCTGGTTTTAACCGATTTGAAGCACAACCAGCGTCGCAAGAGTCGCTCCAGATCGCACAGTCAGATTTGGCATCAGGCTTCGCCGTTGCTGTTGGCGGGACGCCAACAGCGGCGAAAAAACGGCTAACAGCCACCAGCCTATAGCCAAAGTCTAGAAAATCGGCACTTTCACACTAAAATACGCCCCGTCGTTTTGTACCACCACCGGGCGGTTGCCCAGCAGCCGGTAGCGGTGTACGAGGCTTTGCAGCCCAAAACGGGTGCTCGGTTCCGGTTTGATTTTGGGCTGTATGTTGTTCCGAACCACCACGTAGTCGTCGCCTTCGGTGAAAATTTCCACAGTGAGCGGTCTGGATTTCGAGATGACGTTGTGTTTCACGGCATTTTCCACCAACAGTTGCAGGGCTAAGGGCATGATGAGACCGGTCTGGCCGTTCAGCCGATCTTCCAGGCGGAAGCCGTCTTCGTAGCGTTTTTTCAGTAAAAAATCGAAACTGCGCACGAGGCCGCGTTCCTCTTGCAGGCTAATAAAATCCCGTTCGCGGTAGGCAATGATGCTGCGGTAAAAATCGGACAGGTGCTCCACATACTCCACCGCCAGTTTGGGGTTTTCCTCAATGATGGCGATGAGCGTGTTGAAACTGTTGAACAAAAAGTGTGGGTTAATCTGACTCTTCAGCGCCTCGAATTGCGACTCCACGGTTTCCCGGCGTAGTTGTGCCTCGCGCTTGAGCACCCGCTCCCGGTTTTTTACGTAAGCGTAAAAAAGCCCGGCGCCGACGGCAAGTACAAGCAGGACAAACCACCAGCGCGTCCAGAACGGCTGCTCCACGGTGAAGGCCCAGGTTGCCTCGGGCACTTGTTCAAAATTGCCGTGCTCGCTCGTTTGCACCCGGAAGGTGTAGCGCCCCGGCGGCAGGTTGGGATACGACGCGATGTGGTCTTTCGACACTTTCCAGTCGGGGTCAAATCCCTCAAGACGGTAGCGGTACCGTACGGCTTCAGGGTTGGTGTACCACAAGCCGGTGAAGTTGAACACGAAGTAATTCCGGTCGTGCGCGAACGTGGTTTGGGTCAAAAAGTCCACGGCTTCGGAATAAACCGTCACGGCGGTGATGCCCGGTTGCGGGTCGTCGAGAAACGGCTCGTCGAAGGCCGCCACGCGCAGGATGCCCTGCCGGGTGCCGAGCCATACATTACCCTGCGCATCGCGGCACAGCGCGTTGAGGTTGACTTCGGCGAAAGGCGCTCCGATGGCCGGATCGCAAAACGTGACATGCCCGGGCCTGTCGGGATTGAGGATGTCCAACCCATCGTCGTAAGCCACAAGCAGTTGGCCGTTGCCGTCGGTGGCCAAGCCAGTGCCGGAGCGATGGTGCAGGTGGTTTTCGGGGCTGTACCGGTGAAATTTGCGTCCGTCGTAGCGGAACAGTCCGTCTTTGTCGGTGCTGAACCAGATATGCCCACGCTTGTCTTCAGCAACACTGTAAATCGTTTTCAGCGCCTGGCCTCCGACTTCGGTAAAATGCCGGAATTGACCTTTATCCAACAAGACAAGCCCGTCGCCGTCGGTGCCGAACCAGGTGCGCCCGTGGCTGTCGCGGAACACGCTGTACACGTAGCCGTTGCCGAGCGAGTCGAGGCGCCGGCATTCGCCGCTGGGCATATCCACTGCCGTCACGCCGCCGAACGTGGCCAGCAGCACACGCCGTTCGTCGCCGGCGATGGACAATACGTTGTTGTCTTTCAGTCCGTCGCTGGTGGTCAAGCGGTGCAGGATCTGACCGGATGGACCGACCACAAAGACGCCGTGATCGAAGGTGCCGGCCCAGATGTTTCCGTTTTCAGGCGACTCCCACAGGGCTACCACCTGCTGCGGTACCGGTATTCCCGGGCGGGTTCGCACCGCTTTAGGCTGCCCGTTTTCAAGAAAAAAAAGCCCTTCGGGACTTCCTGCCCAGATGCGTCCGCGGCGGTCGCTCAGTACCGAAAGGATGTTGGACAACGGCAGTTCGAGCATTCCGAAGCGCACGTTGGCCGAGTAGGCCGCGCCCTTGTCGGTCACCGTCCACAGCAGGCCCTCGCGGTCTTTGCACAGGTGGCGAATGCGCGCACGGCGGAGCGAATGGGTTTCGGGCAGGGGCGTCAGCGCACCGGTTGTCGGTTCGAGGCGGAGCAGCCCGTCTTTTTCCGTACCGATCCACAGTTCCCGGCTGCCGAAATAAGTCAGGTTGGCGACCGTGCCGTACGGCCAGTTCCGGGTTTGGAAATCTATTTTTTGCCGGGTCACGTCGTAGCGGCACACGCCTTTTTCGTGGGTGCCGATCCAGATGTTGCCGTGCCGGTCGGCCAGGAGAGCGGTTGCGATTTCGTCGGGCAAGCCATCGGCGACACTCAGGTGCAGCACCCGTTTTTTGCCGGCCACGGGCATGGAGCAGATGCTGACGCCCGCATCGGTAGCGGCCCAAATGCGGCCCTTGGCATCGCAGGCGAGGGCGTACACCTCGTCGCTGCCCAGGCCGTCTTCTTCGGCATTGAACTGGTACAGGCGTTTGTTTTTCAGGCAATACAGGCCTTCGCCGTAGGTGGCGATCCAGAAACCACCGGCAGAGTCGGCGGCAAACGCGGTGATGTTTTTTTGAGGCAAACCTTCTTCCGGCGTCCAACGCAGGAGTCGCGCGGCATGCCGGCTTTGGCCGTCGGTTGAAGTTGCATACGCACTGCTGACCGGCAAGTGTCCGATGGCGCCATTGCTGAATCCGACCCATATTTGGCCGTTCCATTCCAGCAGGGCGCTGACTGTGGCAGCCGGCCAGGATTCCGGAAACTGCACCGCGTGGTAAGCCTGACCGTCGAACCGGAAGAGGCCGTTGCGGGCGCCAAACCAGAGCCAGCCCCGGCTGTCCTGCAAAACGGTAGTCAGCCGCACGTCGCCGATGTCTTTTGTTTCCCGCAAGCGGAACACGGGGGTTTGCGCTTCCGGGGCGAAGCAGGCGAGCAAGAGCGTGATGAGTATGCCGGCGTATTTCAACACGGGAGCCTGATTATTTTCCGGAACTGGAATTAAGCACCAATTCCGCTTCCACGGATACCGAAATTTCCTCGGCAATTTTCTGATACACGACTTTGGGGATAGCAATGTCGTGGTCGGCCAGCGGTACCGTGAATAAGGCTCGTACCCGCGCGATACCGTTGCGCAGTTCCAGTTGGCCTTTGATGATACGTTCCTGTTCCACCCCGTGCAGGACGAGTTTGCCTTTGGCCCGCACCGGGTATGTGCCGGATTGGGAAAAATCTATGTCTTCGATGATTTTACCGGAGAAAACGGCTTTGGGAAAACGAGTGGTTTCCAGGTAGTTTTCGTTGAAATGCTCGCGCTGGAGCGGGCTGTTGAAACCCTCGAACGTGGCGATTTCAACTGTCCACGCAAAGGCCTTTCGATCCGGATCGAGGATGCCGCGCAGTTTGCTGCTGTGCGCCTGAATGACCTCAAGCGGGGCGTCGGACTTGAACTGTACCTTGCCGTTTTCACAACGGTATGTGCCCTCCCCGGTCTGAGGGAGCCATGCTCCCAGTGTCGCCAGGCACAGCATGGCGGTGCATTTTATGACCATGTTATTCCTCATTTCGGGTGTGAAAGTAGGGCCTTGGAGGGCCATGCCCAAATACAATACTTGCCGAACGGGTATTTTTTGGCGCCGAGTGTGCCCGTTCGGCTGCTCATTCTTCCCGTTCGGTAAAACAACCCGTAGCATCTTGAGGCGCAACCGTTCTTTTGTGGCGGTTTTTAAAACTGAACAAACACTATGCGCAAGTTTCTTTCAATCGCTCTGCTTGGTGGCGTGCTCCTGGCACTTTTTCTCCCGGCTTGTAAACACGACCCGTTTTTTATCGATATCACCGACCCCGACCCCGACCCGGTAGATACGCTTGACCCGGGAAATACTACCGGTTGGCCCTGCAGCCCCGACTCTGCGTATTTTGAAACGCAGGTGTTGCCCTTGCTAATTTCGCAGTGCGCCATGTCGGGTTGCCACGATGCGGCTTCGCATCAGGAAGGCATCATTCTGACGAATTACCAGCAGGTGATGTCCACAGGGAAAGTCAAAGCCTTCAACCCCGGCGGCAGCGACCTGTACGAAGCCATCATGGAAACCAAGCCGGACAAACGTATGCCGCGTCCGCCGGCGGCTGCGCTTACTGCCGATCAGAAAGCCCTGATACGGAAATGGATCGAGCAAGGAGCCAAAAACAATACCTGCAATGAAAATTACGGAGCCTGCGACACGACCAACGTGACGTACGCCGGGTACATCGCTCCGCTCATGTCCTCCACCTGCACCGGCTGCCACGGCGGCACCAATCCGCAAGGAGGCTTGCGCCTCACGACATACACCGAAGTCAAGGCCTCTGCCCAAAGTGGAAAACTATATGGCTCCATTGCCCGTTTGCCGGGCTATACGGCCATGCCGCAAGGCGGCGCGGCTTTGTCGTCGTGCGCGGTGGCCAAAGTTAAAAACTGGGTAAATGCGGGGATGCCGCAGTAGTTTTTTGTCGTTTTGAAAAAATCCGTCTGCACTACGGGAACCACATCCATACGGTGAGGCCCTTGTAGAGCGGACAGATTTTTTCAAAATGACAAAGGCCGCTTACTTTTCTGCCAGCAGCCAACAATCGCGCCGATAAGTGTGAAAAGCAGGAAGGTGCCGATACGTTCGGGCCCATGTTCCGGCAAATTGTCCGGGATACAGCAGCACTCGCACGGTAGGTCACCCGAGTACCTCGTTTAAGTCGGGCAACCGGCCAAAGCGCCTGAGCGTGGCGAAATGCGAACGCAGCGCTTGGTACAGGTTTTTGTGCTCAAAGTACGGCACGTTGAACTCCGCGGCCGTACGTTGCACGATATCCGCTATGCGCGGGTAGTGAATATGGCAAATCTTGGGGAAAAGGTGGTGCTCCACCTGGAAATTCAGTCCGCCGACATACCAGGATAACAGGCGGTTATTGCGCGAAAAATTGACAGTGGTTTGCATTTGATGGATCGCCCACTCGTTTTCGATGGTTCCTTGTGCGTTTGGCAACGGGTAGGCCGTCTGCTCAACCGTATGCGCCAATTGAAATACAAGGGTGAGGATGATGCCGCCCACCACATGCATGAGCAGAAAGCCCGCCAGCACTTCCCAGGCGGGCAGTCCGAACAACAGCGGAATGCCCAGGAACACAAAAAAATACGTCAGTTTAACGGCAATGATCTTGGCCAGGCGTACCTGGTTTTGGGATGGAGAACCCTTGTTGACTCCGTTGCGGATATACCGGGCGAATTGCAGGAAGTCCTTGGCCGTTACCCAGTACAGGGTGGCAAGCCCATAGATCGCAATGGCATGCAGCCATTGGGAACGGTGTACGGGCTTCAGTTCCGTGTGCGGCGAAAGGCGCAGCGCGGGTTTGTCGGCAATATCGTCGTCCCAATGCACAATATTCGTGTAGGTATGGTGCAGGTAATTGTGCTGCAATTGCCAGTTGAAGGCCGAGCCGCCCAACAGGTTGAGCGAGTACCCCAGCAGTGCATTGACGCCCGGGCTGGCAGAAAACGCCCCGTGGTTGGCATCGTGCATGACGTTCATGCCCACGCCGGCCATAGCTATGCCCATGAGTGCCCACAGGCTGAAAGTCGCGACCATGCCAGGCTGGAGCCAAATCAGTAAGACAAGTGGCAACAGGTATGCGGAGAGGAGTAAGATCGTTTTGAAAACGAGGCTCGGATTGGCGTGCTTCGACAGGCCTTTTTCTTTGAAAAAAGCATCCACACGTTGGTGCAGCGTAGCGTAGAACTGCGTTTTGTCGCGGTTGTTAAACCGAATGGTGGGAGGAATATCCATGAAAAGTCAGCAGGTTTATGGCGCCGAAACAGCAATACGCTGCTAAGACAAGCCGCAAAGTACGGACAGATTTTGGCGCCATAAGCCTTGTGCCGGAATCTGCAATACAGCTGCAACCTTTGGAGTTGACCCATATGCGGGGCACTTCTATTTGCCCTTTTTAACCCCTGCCCCTTTGAACCCGGCGCCCTTCATTTTGGACATGCCGGCTTTGGGCATCAGTGCGCGGTTGTTTTTCTTGTTGAACGCGCTCAGGGTGTTCTTTTTTGCTGCGGTAGCAGCAGGCTTCTTCGGTGTGGCCGGCTTATCGTTGGGGGTTGACTCGTTTTTTTCGTCAGACATGGCGTAGTGTTTTAGCACATTTGAATGGATTTGCAAAGGTAGCGGAAATTCAATGCAGGATTCCAAGTAGATGCCGTTGGAAAAACGCCGAACATTTTCCTACCTTCGCCCCCCGAAATGAAAAAACGAACGCATCGTACTTCACTTCGGAAATGCCGGAATTCGGGTTTTTGACCCGGTTTCCGGCATTTTTTTATTCCCAGGGCTGAAGCCGTGGGCTAAAAATTTGTCAATCGAATCAATCGAATCAATCGAATCAATCGAATCAATCGAATCAATCGAATCAATCGAATCAATGAGAGACGCCTCCATCCAGTCCATCCTCATCATCGGCTCCGGCCCCATTGTCATCGGCCAGGCTTGCGAATTTGACTATTCCGGCAGCCAGGCCAGCCGCTCCCTGCGCGAGGAGGGCATCCAGGTAGCCCTCATCAACTCGAACCCCGCCACGATCATGACCGATCCGGTGACGGCCGACCACATTTACCTTAGGCCGCTCACGCCGGAGAGCATTGAGGCGATTTTGCAGGAACATCAGGAAAGTCTTGAATTGCCCAACATTGACGCGGTTTTGCCCACCATGGGTGGCCAAACGGCGCTCAACCTCGCCATTGAGTGCGAAAAAATGGGCATCTGGGAAAAGTACGGTGTGCGCATGATCGGTGTAGACACGGCCGCCATCGAGACGACCGAAAACCGCGAGGCATTCAAAAAATTGGTGCTCGAACTCGGCCTCGGTGTGGCGCCTTCGTATATCGCCAACTCGTACCTCGAAGGCAAGGAGGCCGCCCAAAAAATTGGGTTTCCACTCGTTATCCGCCCTTCGTACACCCTCGGCGGCACGGGTGGAGGCTTCGTGATGAAGGAGGAAGACTTCGACGAGGCGCTCAAACGCGGCCTTTCCGCCTCGCCTACCCACGAGGTGCTGGTGGAAAAAGCCGTGCTCGGCTGGAAGGAGTTTGAACTCGAACTCCTGCGCGATGCCAACGACAACGTGGTCATCATCTGCACGGTCGAAAACCTCGATCCCATGGGCATCCACACCGGCGACAGCATCACCGTGGCGCCGGCCATGACCCTGTCCGACACGGCTTACCAGGACATGCGCAACCAGGCGATCAAGATCATGCGCGCG
>JAEUUV010000034.1 GCA_016787285.1 Saprospiraceae bacterium
GTTTTATGTTCAACTAACGTTCTGACATACAACCCCTTCAGGGTTGGCACTTGTGCTAATTGCCATCTATAAATATACAACCCCTTCGGGGTTTTTGGTTTTGTACTATCAGCAATCAATGCGCGTCGGTACCCGCCAACAACAACGGCGGAGCTTGATAGCAAACCTGGCATGTTTGCTTTGGCCCGGCAGTGAGCCTGCTTGAGCGGTTTACCCGCCAATAACTCTGTTAACCGTACTGGAAAATCGAGCGTTACCATTGCTGTTGGCGGGACGCCAACAGCGGCACAAGTTGAGCAACGCGCTCAGGAAAGCCAACGGCCAACAGCCACCTCAACATTCCACCAGCCCGACCGTAAACTGCACGGCCAAGCCGCCGTCGGCGGTTTCCTTGTACTTGTGGCTCATGTCGTCGGCGGTTTCTTTCATGGTTTTGATGACGGCGTCGAGGCTGACCTTGGCCTTGACCGGGTCGCTTTCGAGGGCGATCTGGGCGGCAGTGATGGCCTTGATGGCGCCCATCGTGTTGCGTTCGATGCAGGGCACCTGCACAAGTCCGCCTATGGGGTCGCAGGTCATGCCAAGGTGGTGCTCCATCGCGATTTCGGCGGCCATCATGGCCTGGCCGGGCGAGCCGCCGAGGCATTCGGTGAGGGCGCCGGCCGCCATAGCCGACGATACACCGATTTCGGCCTGACAGCCGCCCATAGCGGCGGATATAGTGGCGCCTTTTTTGAACAGGCTGCCGAACTCACCGGCGGTGAGCAGGAACCGCACGATGTCGTCGTCGCCCCGAAACTCGGAGCAAAAGCAGGCGAAATACATCAGTACCGCCGGGATGACCCCCGCCGCGCCATTGGTGGGAGCGGTGACTACCCGCCCGAATGCGGCGTTTTCTTCATTCACAGCCAAAGCAAAACAACTTACCCACTTGAGGATATGCCGGAACGAATGGTCGTCCCGACGGATATGGGCCATCCATTCGTCCACGTCGGCGTAGGGGCGGTCGCCGAGCAGGGCCGTATTCATGTCGTGGGCGCGGCGCACCACTTCGAGGCCGCCGGGCAAAATTCCGTCGGTATGGCAGCCTTGGTACACGCAACGGCGCATGACCTCCCAGATGTTCAGCAGGCCGGTGCGGATATCGTCGGGTGAACGCCAGGTGCGTTCGTTTTGAAACACAATTTCGGAAATCGGCTTGTCCTGCTCCGCACACCAGCGGGCGAGGTCGGCGCCGCGATCAATCGGATAAGGGAGGGTGACCGTGGCGGCGAGGTTTTCTTCCCCTTCTTTCACCACGAAGCCGCCGCCCACGGAGTAGTAGGTCTGGCTGACGCCGGCGCCATTGCGGAAAAATGCCCGAAAAACGAGTCCGTTCGCGTGGTAGGGCAGGGAGTCATGGTACAGGAAAATGATGTCCTGTGCGGGGTCAAAGGGCAGGTCGTGGCCGCCTCCGAGCCGGATGGTTTTGGTTTGGGCGATGTGGTCCAGTGTGGGTTGCACGGCGTCCACTGGAATGGTGACCGGGTCGTCGCCGTTCAGGCCGAGGATGACGGCAAGGTCGGTGCCGTGGCCTTTGCCGGTTTTGGCAAGCGAACCGTACAGGTCCACCTGCACGCCGGTGACATGGTCGAAGGTGCCGTCGCGGCCAATTTCGCGCAGGAAACGCTGGGCAGCCCGCCAGGGACCCATCGTATGCGAACTGGAGGGGCCGATGCCGATTTTGAAAATGTCGAAAACGCTGATTCGCTCCATGATTGCCTCGCCAGGTCAGGATGGGCTGGATTTCGATTCTTCCTCCGGCGCCGGAGGTTTTCCGTTGCCGGGGTCTTCGATGATGTCGGCCTCCTCGACCATAGGTTCGATGTCGCCTTCGGGGTGGTGCGACAAGCCTTCGCTGAAAAACCGGCGCTGGAACAGCAGGATGCTGAGCACACCTATAGTTATGGATGCGTCGGCAATGTTGAAAATCGGGCTGAAAAACAGGTATTCCTCGCCACCGAGCCAGGGCAGCCAGTCGGGGATATGAATCCAGGTGATGGGGAAATACAGCATGTCCACCACCTTGCCGTGGAGGAACGTGCCGTAGCCCTCGCCGATGGCGGTGAGTTGGGCCGGGACAGGGTCGTGGTACGACGATGCGCTGAAAATGAGTCCGTAAAAAGCGGAGTCAATGATATTGCCCAACGCGCCGGCGGTGATCAGGCCCACACTGTGCAGGAAACCCGTGGGGGCATCGGCCTGCACAAGCAGGCGGATGTACCAGATGAGGGCGCTCACCATGAGGATGCGGAAAACGCTGAGCAGCAGTTTGCCGTATTCCCAGCCGAAGGTGATGCCGAAGGCCATGCCCTCGTTTTCTACAAAGTGAAGTCGTGCCCAGTCAAGGCCCAGAATAGGCACGTCCTGATTGTAGTGAAAAGAGGTTTTGATATAAATCTTGAGTGCCTGATCGAGCAGCAGCACGAGGGCAACGACGAGGAAAACTTGATACGAGCGTTTCAACAGCGCGTGGTTTTGACAGGTGAAAAGTGTGGGGTGGTTTCGGGCGGGCAAAGATGCGGTGAATTTTGGGGAGGGGTGTCCTCTTTAGCCGGCAAAATAGTATGTAGGGACAAACAGTCTCGATCAAGATTCTTTTTGCAGCGTTTGGATGTCTGCCACAGAAAGCCCTGTCAATTCCGAGATTTGGGCCACAGGCAAGCCTTGCAAAAGCGCCTTCCGGGCAATTTCAACTTTGCCTGCTTGCACTCCCTCCGCACGGCCTTCGTCGTAGGAGGTATCAATCACGTTTTTCATGTCCCGGTAGTACTTCAGGCTTTGTTCATAACCGCTCATCTCGGCAGGGCTGAACTTGGCAATCTCGGCGGCTTCGAACAATTTTTTGAAACCAAAATCCGTGAACTGATTGACGTATTTCTCTTTCAGGTACATGCTCCTGTTTTTTTGCCGACAAAGGCAGGTTCAAATGTTAAAAAATTGAACGGTTAGCAGGCCCGGGTTACGTCCTTCGAACGAAGGACGTAACCCGGGCCTGCTAACCGTTCAATTTTTTAAAAACATGTTCACACCATGCTGAAAAAAATGAAGTACCTCGTCCTCCTGGCCTTTTTGACCGCATTCGTTCCTGCGCTGAGCGGCACGCCCCTCCCAAGTCCCGTGCCGGCATTCGCTCCGCTAACCGATCCCGTGCTGACCGTGACGAAAACCTCCTCCACCTCGGTTTCACTTTCCTGGGATGCCTGGGGCGGTACCGGCCTGTATCAGGTCACCGTAACAAATCTGACAACCACGCAGGTAGAACAGAGTTTTTCCACCGGCTCGACGAGCGCCGGTGTTTCCAGTTTGACCACCGGCAATACTTACCGCTTCTCGGTGGAGAAGAACGGGTTTGTGATTGCGGAGGATGT
>JAEUUV010000106.1 GCA_016787285.1 Saprospiraceae bacterium
TGCCGTGGACGCTTCGGGCCTTTGCACAGACACGGACACCGCGACGGTAACCCTGCAGGATTCGATTGATATTTCCAGTCAAATCAGCGTAACGGAAAATTGCAACAGCACGGTCATCAACTTCGCCAACACCAGCGGCCAGAGCGGTACTTGGGATTTTGGCGACAACACCACCAGCACGCAAAACTCGGGCACGCACACCTACGCCACTTTCGGAACCTACACGGTGACGTTCACGGCGGATGCGGACTGCGTAGCGCCGGTCATTCTTGAAACCTCGCCAGCGGCAAGTAACTTTTCCGTCGTTGCTCCGGACATAACAGGTTGCAAACCCGCAGCCGGCCTTTCGGCCACAACATCCGAACCGGGCACGGTGACCTGGACGACGCTCAACGGCTTGCCGGTGCAGAATCCGGCGGCAGTAGGCGCGGGTGTGTACGTGGCAAATGCAGTGGATCTTTCCGGCCTATGCTCGGACACCGATACCACGACTGTGACGCTGCAAGACAGCATTGACGTGAGCAATGCCGTGGACATTTTTGTAGCCTGCAATGCCTTGCAGGTAACATTTGTCAACACGAGTGGTCTGCCCGGCACCTGGTACTTCGGCGACGGCGTAACGTTGCCCAGCCAGCAAGACACGGTACTGCACACCTACGCAGGTTTTTCTACCTATTCCGTGCAGTTTGTTCCGGACGGCGACTGTGTGAAACCGTTTGCGGAAATGCTCCAGTTGTCGCCTTCGCTTCTCACCGTGAATGCCCCCGACATCACGGTTTGCGACACGCTGGCTACGCTCAGCGCTACCACAACATTACCGGCTACGGTAACCTGGACCGATCTGAACGGCATTCCGATTGACCCCGCCGGCGTCGGAGCAGGCACGTACATTGCCACGGCCATTGATCCGACCCAGTTTTGTGTGGACTCCGATACGGCGCTTGTCACTGTTTTTGACAGCATTGACATCAGTGCGCAAATCCAGATTGCCCAGGCTTGCGACGGCGCTACCGTGATTTTTGAAAACACCAGCGGCTACTCCGGCACCTGGACGTTTGGCGATAACAGCCCCTCCAGCACACTCGACAGCGTGGCGCACCAGTACCCGCAGCCGGGAACCTACTTTGTGACGCTCGTTAGCAGTGATTTCTGCGTACGGCCTTTTGCCGCCGAAGTGACCGTGACGCCGGATGCCTTCGACGTGACGGCGCCGGATGTGCGCGTGTGCGAACCGGAGGCTGAACTGACAGCCACCACGACGCTGCCAGGCACCGTCGTCTGGACCGACCTCAACGGCAATCCGGTTAACCCCGCTTCGGTCGGGGCAGGCACATACATCGCCATTGCCACCGATGCGTCCGGTCTGTGCGTGGTACGCGACACGGTGACGGTCGAAACAATTATCGTGGGCGTAACCGCCGAGGTAACCGGGAAAGACACGCTTTGTCTCAATGAATCCACCACCTTGCTGGCTATGCCGGTGGGGAATGCGACGGTGTACACTTATTCCTGGTCGCCCGACGAAACGCTCGAAGGCGCAGATACGCCCACGCCGACAGCTACGCCCAACGGTCCGCAGACGTACACGGTGACGGTGACCGGCGACGGACTTTGCACTGCTACGGCATCGGTGGAGGTATTTTTTATGGAAACTCAGTGCCGCGACCCATACATTTTTGTGCCTCTGGCGTTCACGCCGAACGGCGACGGGAACAACGATTATTTCCGCGTACGCGGCACCGATATCACAGAACTGTATTTCATCGTGTACAACCGCTGGGGCGAAGAGGTGTACCGCACGGAAGACCCTGCTCACATCGGCTGGGACGGCACCTTCCGCGGGAAAGCCGTCACACCGGATGCCTTTGGCTGGTACCTGCGGGTGCGTTGCGGGAACGGGCAGTACTTTGAGAATAAGGGGAATGTGACGCTGCTGAAATAACACCGGCAGACCGTACCTTTGCAAAAAAGAAAATCATGACGGCACTACAGGAACGAATCACTGTTGACCCGGCAATCTGCCACGGGAAGCCAACTATACGTGGCTCCAGGCTATTGGTTTCTACTATTTTGGAGCTGTTGTCAGCAGGAATGAGCCATGAAGAATTGATGGCCGATTATCCAGGTCTGGAAGAAGCAGATATCCTTGCCTGTCTGGAATTTGCAGCCCGGCTGTCACAGTTTAAAACATTCGCTCTGGAGCCTGCGGCATGAAATTTATTATTGACGAACAGCTGCCTTACACGCTATGTGATTTTCTGCGTGCACAAGGGTACGATGCTGTTCATGTAAATGCATTGCGATCTGGTCAGAGGATGTCTGACGAAACTATCTCCGAGCGAAGTATTGCGGAAAAACGCGTTGTAATTTCCAAGGATATTGACTTTTTGAAACGGTTTCTGATAAAGCAGGAACCCTATAAGTTGCTTTTTGTCACTACAGGGAACATCAAAAACAGTCAGCTACTCGCCTTGTTTGAGACGAACTTCTCGATACTCTTGCGAGAGCTATCCATCAATGATGTAGTGGAAATTAGTCAAACGGCAATTGTCGTTCTCATCTAACCAAGCGACAAAAAAACACCCGGCAGTGTTCCACCGCCGGGTTTTATCACAATCGGTACTGCTAAAAAGGCAATTTGAATGTTGCTTCTCACTTCGGCGTTGACGGAGCCGCCTTTTCTTTCCATTTCATCCACACACTCGGTAGCGGCTTCAGCGGCTGTGCCCAGGGGGCTTGTCGCAGGGCTTCCATTTGTCGGCGGATGGTGGTGTTGGGCGCTTGAGCGCTGCCGGGCAACGGCATACTGCCCGGATGTCGGTGAATACCGGGTTCTTCTTCGTGCATCGTCCGGTCATCCGGTTGCGGAGCAGCAGGCCGGATACTGCGTTCCGGTTGGCGGGCAGCGGGAGCAGTAACAGCGGGGCGTGCCGGTAGAGCCGCAGGCTGCTCGGGCGCCGGGCTTGTTGTCACAGGCGCCGTTTCCGCATTTACTTCCGCTACGGTAGCGGGTTTTTCGGTTGCGACAGGATTTGTGTCCGTGTCGGGTTGATCGGGGCGCGTAAGCATCCAATACAAACCGAGCAGGAGTACCACCGCCATGCCTGTTACGAGCAGAAACGATTGTGTCGTCCACCCGGCTTTCGGCGGTTTGATCCGGGTTTGCACCTGTTCCCAGACGCGGGGAGAGGGTACGTCCCAACCTGAGGCGGCGGGGCTTTCCGGCAGCTCCTCGAACGTTTTGCGAAACAACTCGTCGAGGGATTTGTACTCTTGCGGATCTTCCATGTTGACAGGGCCGGGCATACCGGCGTAGTTGAGCGATTTTCAGGTAATGAAGGACTTGTCCAGAATGCGTTTGAGGTATTCACGCGCCTTGAACAATTGGCTTTTGCTGGTTCCGATGGAAATGCCGAGTTGTTCGGAAATTTCTTCGTGGCTGAACCCGTCAATAGCGTAAAGATTAAAAACGGCTCGATAGCCGGGCGGAAGGCGTTGGAGGTATTTCAGCAAGGTTTCGGCATCCATATTGGAGGCAAAATCCTCATCGGTACGTAGTTGGTTTTCAAAAGGGCTGAAGTCCGATGTGTCGCGCAAAAAGTCGCGTTGTTTCCGCAGGTGACTGAGTGCGGTGTTGACCATGATTCGGCGAATCCAGCCACCCAGCGCTCCCTCGCCCCGAAACTGCCCCATATCGCGAAACACCCGAATGAACCCGTCCTGCAACATATCCTCTGCTTCAGCCCGATCGCGCGCAAAGCGCAGGAGTACCCGAAACATCGGCGTGCTGTACTGTCTGTACAGGGCGGACTGATGCGTTGGATTACCCTGAAGCACCCCTTGCACTAATTCCTGATCGGTCAATTGCTGCATTATGGTTGCACGGTTTAGGCTTGGTGGCCAATGATGTGTTTCGGTTGCCCGGTGTAACAAGATTTTTTTCAAAAAAGATGTGGCAGGTCAAAACATGTTTGTTGCGGTCAATCCACTTCCAGTTTCAGAATCAGGTGTGCCCGAAAGATGCCGTCCTCACGGCCTACCGACAAGTCGTACCCGCCGGGGTAGATCAAATCCAGTTGGCGTTTCACGTTTTTCAAACCGATGCCATCCGGGTTGGGTGGGCGTTCATCACCTTCTACCGTGTTGCGCACTTCGAAATCGAGCAGGTTGTTCTCCACGTGCAAGCGCACGGTGATGTTGGCGGCGCCGGTTGTGCTGGTGGCGCCGTGTTTGAAACTGTTTTCTACAAAAGGCAGCAGCAGCAGCGGGGCAATGGTGCCGCCGGGAGGCACGATGTTTTCTTCGTACTGCACGCGCAGGCGGTCGTTGTAACGCAGTTTTTCGAGTTCAATATAATCCTGAATAATGCGAGCCTCGTCGGCAACGGGGATACGCGGCGCCCGGCAATCGTACAGCACGAAGCGCATGATTTTGGACAGCATCATTATGGCGTCGGCCGTGCGGTCGGATTTTTTCCGGGCCAGTACGTACAGGTTGTTCAGGGTGTTGAACAGGAAGTG
The DNA here is from genome assembly GCA_016787285.1 of Saprospiraceae bacterium. Classification (GTDB taxonomy): domain Bacteria; phylum Bacteroidota; class Bacteroidia; order Chitinophagales; family Saprospiraceae; genus M3007. Next base: position 4,521 of record JAEUUV010000106.1, read on the forward strand.
CGGGTTCGTTTGGGCACGCAGAAAATTGAGTTCGGATTGCAGTTTTTCCCGCAACAGCTCCTGCTCGAATTCGAGGCTTTTGTAATGCACCCGGATCATCTTGATCGTGGTAGCAGCCGCCACCGTGATGAACAGGTCGAATGCCACAAGGTACAGTCCCGGCCAGTTGAAAAACGGCACGGCGCGGCCCGGATTGGTGATGGGAAACAGCACGAACTCGGTGACGGAGCGGTATAGCACAATACCCACTGCGAAGGCCACCAAGGAGAGACCCACTAATTTCCACACTTTATCCCGATCCAGATAGAGCGGAATAATTCGGTAAAAGACAAAGTAGGTCAGCAGAATTTTCACAGGAAGTACGGCGGCTTCGCTGTAAAAAGCGCGCTCCAGTTCGATGCCGTTGTAGATGCTGCCCAACCACGAGTTGAGAAACAGGTACACGAGCCAAAAGCAGATGTGGTACGCAATGCGGGTCCAGTCTAAGCGCTCCATAGTATTTTGTTAAAGTCCGGCGAGACGGTGAAGGAGTAAAGTGCGCGGTCGCGCAAACGTATTTCTTTGATGGGCATTTCGGCGTCGTCCACCCTGCATTGCCGCAGAAATGCCGGGAAGCCGACAAGAAAAATTTTCAGGCTCCGGTACGACGGCTGCCATTCACCTTCACAAGCCTGTTGCAGGGAAAAACTGCGCGCGTCGCCTTCCGTCGTCCAGGTTTTCAGGCAATACCCGCCCGTTTGGTACTCATAGCCCTCGCCGGCGTCTTCGTACAGGCGGCTTGTTTCCACGCCGTTTTTGTAGTACACGTACACGGTAAGTTCGTCCACGGGTTTTTCGCCGGTGTATTGGCGCACGGGGTACGTGGGCAGCACAGCGCCTGCCCGCACGAAAAACGGAATCTGGTCGGGCATGGTGTTTACAAACATTTCACCCGTGGCAGGCTGGCCGGTCCAAAAGTAGTACCAGTTGCCTTTAGGCAGGTACACCAACTGGCGCTGCACTTTCGGCTGCACCACAGGACTGACCCACAGGTGCTCGCCGAATAGGAAGTCGCGTTCGCTGTCCCAAAATTTTGGATCATCGGTATCGGCGAACGCGGCGTGTCGCAGCACCGGGGTGCCGTCCTGCGCATTTTGCCACAGGGCGGTGTACAGGCAAGGTAGCAGGGCGTAGCGCAGTTCGATGGCCTTTTTCGCCAGAGCCGTCCATTTTTCACCGAAAGACCAGGGTTCCTGGTCTGAAGTGTGCAGGGCGGGGTCGGTCAGTTGGGCTTCGTCGGTCACGGCGATATCGCCGCCGGCGTGTTGGCCCATGCTGTGCACGCGCATGAGCGGGTGGAAAACAGCGAGTTGCAGCCAGCGGACAAACAGTTCGCCGTCGGCGTTGCCGGCAAAGCCGCCGATATCGGTGCCGCAAAACGAAAACCCGGAGATGCTCAGCCGCTGGCACTGCACGTTGGCGATGGCTAAGTGCTCCCAATCCGAGAAGTTGTCGCCCGTCCACACAGCGGCATAGCGCTGGCCGCCGCTGAAGGTGGCGCGGGTGAGCAGGAAGGGGCGTTTTTCGGGTTGCAAACGCCGGAATCCTTCCCAGGAGGCGCGGTTCATCAGCATGCCGTACACGTTGTGCGCCCGCCGGTGCCCGGAGGTTTGACCTTCAAAATGGTGCAACACCGAGTCGGGCAGGGTCTTGTGGTGGACGTGAAACACCGCCGGCTCGTTCATGTCGTTCCAGAACCCGGCGATACCGGTTTCCTGATACAGTTCGGCGTACAGGTCGCCCCACCAGTCGCGCACCTTCGGGTCGGTATAGTCGGGAAAGGCGCAGAAGCCCGGCCACACAGGGCCTTTGGCGATGGCGCCGTCGGCCGTACGCACAAACAAACCCTGCTCCACGCCTTGTTGGTACACGGGGTACGCCGAATCCTCCTTGATGCCGGGGTCTATCATTACCACCGTCTGGAAGCCGCGTTCGCGCAGTTCGGCTACGAGGCCCTTGGGGTCGGGGAAATGCTCGCGGTTCCAGGTGAAACAGCGGTAGCCGTCCATGTAGTCAATGTCGAGGTAGATGGCGTCGCAGGGAATTTCGAGGGCGCGGAAGGTGTCGGCAATTTCCAGCACCCGGCTGTGCGGGTAGTAACTCCAGCGGCACTGGTGGTAGCCCAGCGCCCAGAGTGGCGGCAGTTCGTGGGCGCCGGTAAGGCGGGCGTAGGCTCGGGCCACGTCGGTGAGGCCGGGGCCGTAGAGGAAGTAGTAGTTCAGTTCGCCGCCCTCGGCCCAAAACGATGTGATGCCCTCGCCCCGGCTGTCGAAGTCGAAATGTGTGCGGAAGGTGTTGTCGAGAAAAATGCCGTACGCGACGCCCTGATTCAGGCCGTAGTAAAACGGCACGGCGCGGTAGAGCGGGTCGGTGTCGCGGCCAAAGCCAAAGGCGTCGGTGCACCAGTTTTCGAAGGTTTTGCCGCTCAGGTCGGGGCTGCATGTTTTGTCACCAAGGCCGAAAAAGGCCTCCTTGCGCGGGCGCTTTTTGGAAATCTTCAGGTCGCACCAGCCCTTGAGAATGGTGCGTCGGGCGGAGTAGCCGGCCTCGTCTTCGTTCAGGAGGCGGTCGTCGAGGTCGTAAAACCGCACGCGGGCGCCCGTTTTGGCCACCACGACTTGCAAGGGGCCGCTTGACAGGACGTATTCGTTGGCGCTTTCGTTGAGGGTGGCCGTCACCTTGTCGGTGTTGCGGGCGGGATCGAGGGCGTAGGAAAAGTCGGGCTGAAACAAACCGTCGGGGCTGTACCGCAGCCGCACGATGCCCGGGGCGGCCACCTGTACGCGCAGGCAAACACCGTTGCGGCACACGAACTCGTAGGCATTGTCGCGCCAGCGCACCGTGGTCACCTCGTCGGGTACGATGGTCTCGTACACGTCGTCGTAGCGCGTGCTGACATCGGCCTCCGCAAAGTCAATTTCGGTGGGCGGCGCCGGGTCGGCAGGAATTTCCGTCGGTTCTTTGTTTTCCATGCTGCAAAAGTCGGGTACAGGGCTTGCATTTTTATGCAAAAGAGAGTGGGTAGTTTGCAGGGGCGAGTTTGCTGCGATTATTGCCATTTCTGGCTTCGTTTCGACACAAGGGTTTGTTTTATGCCTGTTTTTTCTACTTTTACGGACGCATTCACACCAAATCGTTCACGTAAAGTCGCCACCGATGAAAAAACAGAGACACCTGCGGGCCTACGAAACCGGCCTCCGCCGCCTGCCCGCCACGGCACTCGACAGCCTCGAAACCTGGGCCGAAAATTGCAACGAGCCTGGCTTTCTGGCCCGGGTACTGCTGCTCGGCAACGGCCGGGAGGTGATGCCCGACTGCGGAGGTGGTTCGGCACGACCCGGCTTGTACTTCTGCCGTGTTGTTGATGCCTCCGGGCTGCGATTGGCGGTCAAACCGGTTGTTTCGCGGTAGGTGCTCGTGTTTATTCGAGCGTAAGGAATCTTACGTTTTTCAGAGGGTATGGGTTATTTCCGGAGTTCGGTGTTCAAAAAGTCGTGCAGGTTGATGACCCTGACCCCGCCTTCCTTTGGGTAGGAGTCGCCTTCCGGGATGATTACGAATCTGTACGTCGGTTGCAAATCTTCTATGCTTTGGTAAAAGCCCTTGCTCAGCACAGGCGCTGCAGAAAACTTGATTTCGATGCAATACATCTCCCCGGCAGGGCTTACCAGCACCAGATCGGCCTCTGCGCCATGTTGGGTCCGATAGAAATAATACTCCCACTTGCGGTTTGTCACGCGCATGATTTGTTCGATCACATAGCCCTCCCACGAAGCGCCCAGGCCTGGATGCCCGAGGAGTGCATCATACCCCCGAACTCGTAGCAAGTGATGAAGCAGTCCGCTGTCGCGGAGGTATATTTTAGGCGTTTTGACCAAGCGTTTGCCCGTATTCGAAAACCACGGCATCAGGCGATGCACCAAAAAACCGCCTTCCAGCAGATCGAGGTAACGCGACAGGGTCGTACTGCTGGTGTCCAGCGAATTTGCCAGATCGGACATGTTCAGCAGTTTCCCGTGCAGGTGGGCAATCATACGCAACAGACGGGAAAATAGCAGGGAAGTCAGGTTGTAGCCCAGTTCGCGCAGATCCCGTTCTACAAAAGAGCGCAAAAAACTTTCGAACCATTCGGTGGTAAGATCGTCTTCGGGCATCGCCATGGCATCGGGGAATCCGCCCCGTACCCAATGCTGCCGCCAATTTGAGACGCCTTCCACTTCCAACAAGGAAAACGGCATGAGTTCGGTGAAAAAAACGCGCCCGGCCAAGGACTCCGACACGCCTTTGATGATGGCCGGTGATGCCGAGCCTAAAAGAATGAACCGCGCAGGAACACGATTTGCATCAATTTGAGCACGCAGATGCGCATATAACGCAGGCAATCGCTGGATTTCATCAATCACTATGCATTTGTCGGTGTGTTCGCGCAAGAACAAACCCGGAGATGCCAATTTGTCCAGGTCTTGCTGATCCTGTAAATCCAAATAAACAGATGGCTTGCTCAAACGGGTTTGCAGGTATCGCGCCAATGTTGTCTTGCCTACCTGGCGAGGTCCAATAATATTTGCTGCCGGGAAAACGGTCAGATTTTTTAAAACAAGTTCTGTAGCCAAACGGTAAATCATGTCACAAAAATAACCACTAACCGAGTAAATCCAACGCGAAAGATTGAAATTGCTCGGTAGTTGATTCAGGATGGGCCGTTTTGGAAATAAAAGATTCATCCGGTTGGACGCATAATGCGAGGGCCTACCGAACCCCGACATGCGCACAGGATCGGGGGCACATGAAAAGTCGGACACATGACTTGCATTTTTACACCGGTAATGCGCCTATATTTGCCGCCTCCTGCCCCGCAACCCGTGCAACACGTATGACCGGACATCTTACACCCACACTGGTACTTGCCATTGTCTTCCTGTATTTCGCGATGCTGGTGGGCGTGGCCTGGTTCACCGGGCGCAATGTGGGCAACGAAGGTTTTTTCCTGGCCAACCGGCGCGTACCCTGGTACATTGTGGCCTACGCCATGATCGGCACCAGCATCAGCGGGGTCACGTTCATCTCCGTGCCGGGCGCCGTGGGCCTCGAAACCGGACTGAACCGCGGGCTGGGCTATATGCAGGTGGTGTTCGGGTACCTGCTGGGCTACCTGTTCATCGCCACGGTGCTCATGCCGCTGTACTACCGGCTCGGACTTACTTCGATTTACGGATACCTCGAACAACGGCTCGGGCACTGGTCGTACAAAACCGGCGCGGCGTTTTTCATCCTCTCGCGCACGGTAGGCTCAGCGGCACGGATGTTCCTGGCGGCGGTGGTGTTGCAGGGTTTTGTGTTCGAGCCGTTGGGCGTGCCGTTTCCGCTTACGGTGATCCTCATGCTGGCGCTCATCTATGGCTACACGTTCAAGGGCGGACTGAAGACAATCATCTGGACGGATACGATTATGACCACGTTTTTCCTTGTGGCCGTGGTGTGGACGGTAGTTACTGTGGGCAAAACGCTCGACCTCGGCGTGGCCGACATCTGGCCCGCCGTGCGCGACAGCCGCTACGGGCAGATGTTTTTCTTTGAAAATTTCTTCTCCGATCCCAACCACTTCGTCAAACAATTCGTGAGCGGGGCGCTTATTGCTGTGGTGATGACCGGCATGGATCAGGACCTGATGCAGAAAAACCTCGCCTGCAAAAACATCCGCGAGGCGCAGAAAAACATGCTCGTGTTCTGCTTTTACCTCGTGCTCATCAACCTGGCGTTCCTCATGCTCGGCGCCCTGCTGTACATGTACGCCGGCACGCTCGGCCTCGAAATACCCGCTAAAACCGACCAGTTGTACCCGAAAATCGCGTTTTACCACCTCGATACGGCGGCGGGCGTGTTTTTCATACTCGGCCTGATCGCCAGCACCTACGCCAGTTCCGACAGCGCCCTCACGGCCCTGACTACTTCGTTTTGCGTGGACTTTCTGAATTTTGAAAAAAAGCGCGAGCACCCCGACCCCTACGCTACCGAGCAGGAAAAAGCCGACTACCTCGAAGCCACGGTGGCGCAGCAACGCCGCGCCCGAACCATCGTACACCTCGGGTTTGCGTTGGCGTTTGTGGCCATCATTCTGCTGCTCAAAGTGTTCAGCGGCGGCGCCGTTATTTCTCTCATTTTCAAAATAGCGGGCTACACCTATGGCCCGCTGCTGGGCCTGTTTACCTTCGGCCTGTTCACCGACCTGAAACTGCACCCCTGGACCTTGCGCATCCCGCGCGGCAACGGACGCTCCCTCGAAGTACCGGCCGTGTTGCTGCTCTGCATCCTGGCGCCCGTGCTGACCTGGGGCATTGAGGTGGGTTGCAAAAAATGGTTCGACGTGGGCTTCCTGACCATTCTGCTTAACGGAATCATCACGTTTACCGGCTTGTGGGTGATGTCGTACAGGGAAGAAGGGGAAGGGGCTTGAACGGGTTTTCCTGTGCCGGGCGTTGGTACTGCGCCGGGTAGCCGCCATCCAAAGGTACTTGATTCATCCGGTTGATGTTATAGGCCGCCATGAATTGGTTCAGCGCATTTTTGTCGACCAGGTAGCGCTCCGGCAGGTTTTTGAGCGACGGAGCATCCAGTTCTACGAGGTACACCGGATCGTCCGACGGTTTTTTGGGCACCTCGGTGATTTCGCCCTCCCAGCCGGGCACCGGCTCGCCGGTTTCTTCCAGGAGCACCCTGGGTCACGCGGACGTAATCGTTGAGTTTGAAGCGCAATGGTTGTTGCGGGG
>JAEUUV010000132.1 GCA_016787285.1 Saprospiraceae bacterium
CCGAACAACCCGAACCCGTCAAGGTCTCCGAACGAGACCAAGTACTTTGCTAACCACTCAACACTCAACACTTTCACCCGCCGTAGCCTTAGCGAAGGCGGGCAAAACTCGACACCTGTGGATCTTTTCACCCGCATACTCGAACAAGCCGGCCCCCTCGGCAAATACGCCGACATGGCCGAAGGCTATTTCATGTTCCCAAAACTCGAAGGCGAACTCGGCAACCGCATGTACTTCCAGGGCAAAGAGGTTGTCTGCTGGAGCATCAACAACTACCTCGGCCTGGCCAATCACCCGGAAGTGCGCAAAGCCGACGCCGAAAGCGCGGCCCGCTGGGGCCTCGCCTACCCGATGGGCGCCCGCATGATGAGCGGCGAAACCAGCCAGCACAACAAATTGGAAAACGGCCTCGCGCAATTTGTCGGCAAGGAAGCCGGGTACCTGCTCAACTTCGGTTACCAGGGCATCATGTCCGTCATTGACGCCCTGCTGTCGCGCCGCGACGTGGTGGTGTACGACTCCGAAAGCCACGCCTGCATCGTGGATGCCGTGCGCATGCACCTCGGCAAACGTTTTGCCTACACCCACAACGACATCTCCAGCCTGCACAAAAACCTCGAACGCGCCGCCAAAATCACGGAAGAAACCGGCGGCGGCATCCTCGTCATCACCGAAGGTGTGTTCGGCATGCGCGGCGATCAGGGCAAACTGCGCGAAGTCGTAGCCCTCAAGGAACAATACAATTTCCGCCTGCTCATTGACGACGCCCACGGATTCGGCATGCTGGGCAAAACCGGTGCCGGCACCGCCGAGGAGCAGGGCGTAACCGACGACGTGGACCTATACTTCAGCACCTTCGCCAAAAGTATGGCCCTCATCGGCGCCTTCATCGCCGGCCCCGCGCCCATCATCCGCTACCTGCGCTACAACATGCGCTCGCAGATTTTTGCCAAATCACTGCCAATGCCCATCGTGGAGGGCGCGCTCAAACGCTTCGAGTTACTGAAATCCAAACCCGAACTGCGCGAAAAACTGTGGCAAAACGTGCGCGCCCTGCAAAGCGGCCTGCGCGAACGCGGCTTCGACATCGGCGATACCAACACCTGCGTCACACCCGTGTACATGCGCGGGGAGGTGGAAGAAGCCACCGCCCTGGTGCGCGACATGCGTGAAAACTTCGGCGTGTTCTGCTCCATCGTGGCCTACCCTGTGATCCCCAAAGGTATGCTCATCCTGCGCCTCATCCCCACCGCCATGCACACCGACGAGGATATCCGCATCACCCTCGATGCGTTCTCGGCTGTGCGAGAAAAAATGGAACGCGGGGCGTACCGGCAAGTGGCGCAATTGCACGGAGCGTAACAAGTTCAGGTTACCGCCGTTCAAAAGAATAGTGGCTCACAGTGGTTTTCATGCCTCTGTGGGCCTCTTTTTTGTGCTGCAAATTGCGCCTGTACGAAAACGTAGGCGATCTGAATTTTTATCCCTTACCCTCCCCCACCATCTCAATCGCATGGCAGGGGCACTGCTCGTAGCACACCGCGCAGCCCGTGCAGCGGTCGTAGTCGAAACGGTAGCGCTTGCCGAGACCTAGTTTGATGACGGCGCCCTCGGGGCAGGAGCCGAAGCAGCCGTCGCACTCGAAGCAGTTGCCGCACGACAGGCAGCGCTGGGCTTCGAAGCGCGCCTGCTCTTCCGTGAATCCGGCCACGATTTCCGTGAAATCGCGTGCAGCCTGTTCGGGTTCGAGGTGCGGCTGGGTGCGTTGCAGCGCCTCGGTGCGGTACCAGGTATGCAGGCGCTCGAAGCCGACGATCGGGTGTTTGGGTTCGGGGGTGTAGGCGGTGTTTTTCAGGTAAGCGTCAATATGCCGGGCGGCCTTTTTGCCGTGTCCCACGGCCACCGTCACGGTTCGTTCGCTGGGCACCATATCGCCGCCGGCGAAAATGCCCGCGTGGCCGGTCATCAAGCCGGGGCCGACCACCACCGTGCCGTCGTCTTTGAATTCGATGCCGGGTACTGCACGCAGGAAGCCCGTGTCGGTGTCCTGCCCGAGCGCGAGGATGAGCGCGTCGGCTTCGAGGGTTTCGTACTCGCCGGTGGGCACGGGTTTGCCGTTTTCCACGCGCATGACCTCCACGGTGAACGTGGTGGAATCAATTTCCCGGATGGTGCGCAGCCAGTGGATTTTTACGCCTTCGGCCAGCGCTTCGTCGGCCTCGAAGTCGTGGGCGGGCATGTGCTCGCGGTCGCGGCGGTAGATGATGAGCGCCTCGTCGGCGCCGAGGCGTTTGGCGGTGCGGGCGGCGTCCATGGCCGTGTTGCCGCCGCCGTAGATGGCCACGCGACGGCCGAGTTTGGGCGCCAGCCCCAGTTCCACCTCGCGCAGGTACTGCACGGCGTCGAGGATTTGCCCGGCGTCGCGGGCAGGGATGCCGGTCTTTTTGCCGATGTGTGCGCCCACGGCGATGAATACGGCGTCGAAGTTTCCGGTGGTTTTTTCGGCCAGCACATCGGTCACCTTGTGGTTCAGCACGATGCGCACGCCCATGTTTTCGATGCGCTTGACCTCGCCGTTCAGGATGTGCCGCGGCAGGCGGTAGGCCGGTATGCCGAAGTGCATCATGCCGCCGGCGATGGGGCCGGCCTCGCGGATTTCCACGCTGTGGCCCATGCGCACAAGGTGGTAAGCCGCCGACAAACCGCTCGGCCCGGCGCCGATGACGAGCACGCGTTTGCCGCTTGGTTTGGCCGAAACAAGGGGTTTCCAGTTGTTTTCCAGGGCCATGTCGCCGAGAAAACGCTCGACGGCATGGATGCTCACGGGAGTATCAATTTGGGTGCGGTTGCAGCCGTCCTCGCAGGGATGGTAGCACACCCGCCCGTGGATGGCGGGCATGGGGTTGTTCACCATGATTTCCTGCCAGGCCTGCTCGTAGCGCCCGGCCTGCGCGTGGGCCAGCCAGGCCTGAATGTTTTCGCCGGCAGGGCATGCGTGGTTGCAGGGCGGCAGCATATCGAGGTAAACGGGGCGGCGGGAGCGGGTTGGCCCCGTGCCTTCGGCGTGTTGGCGCAGGTCGGGCGGAGCGGTGATGTCGGTGTAGACGGGCATGGCGCGGCGTTTCTCAAAAAATAAAGCCAAAGGTAGGTTTGGGTGCGGGCGGGCCGGAGTGAGAGGGGTCAGGGGGGCGGGTGATGGTGGTCAAGGGGGGAAAATGGAAGCGCGAAAGGCAGCGTTTTCGTCAGTTGAAAAGTTTTCGAGACCTTCGCCCGTGGCTCCAACATTTCGGCGCTTCGGTTTAGCAACTATGGTTATCCACCGCGCATTCTGGCAAATTATGTGTTCAAAAACATACCGCCTTCTCCTCCTCGCCCTGCTTGCAGCGCCTGCCGGCCTTTTTTCCCAAACCACCCCGCCGCCACCGGCGCAGCAGGATACCTCCGGTAAAATAAAGGTGGAATCGTCCATCACCGGCGAGTATTTCCTGCGCGACGGCCGCTACCTGCAAAAACTCAGCGGCAAGGTGCGCCTGCGCCAGGAAAACACGATCGTGTTTTGCGACACGGCCATCCTCGACCGCGACGACGCCCGCCTCATCGGCAACGTGCTCATCGAACAGGGCGACTCCGTGCGCGTGTACAGCGACTCGGCACTTTATTTCGGCAATACCCGGGAAAGCGACCTCTTCGGCCAGGTGGTGCTCATCAACGGGCGGCAGGAACTGTTCACCAACCGCCTCCACTACGACCTCGCCAACAAAGTGGCCACCTACACGGAAGGCGCCACCCTCACCAACGGCAAAAGCCAGCTCACCAGCACCCGCGGCTACTACAACGTGAACGAAAAAATGGTGTACTTCAAGGGCGATGTGCTGGCCACCGACCCGGAGTTCACCCTGCGCACCGACACCATGGCGTTCAACACCGAAACCCAGATGGTGCGCTTCGTGGCCCCCACGCTCATCAGCCAACAGAACAGCAAGGTGTACTGCGAAAGCGGGTTTTACGACATCGAAAACAACTTCGCGGTGTTTGACGGGAACCCGCAGTACGAGCGCGACGGCCAGCGCGGGCGCTCCCGCAAAATGCGCTACGACGGCAGCACCAAGGAGTATATCCTCGAAGGCGAGGCCCACATCGAAGAACCCGCCGCCGCCCGCATCGTGGACGCCGAGGTGATCCGCTACAACACTGAAACCGAAAAAGCCGTGTTTGTAGGCAACGTCCACTACCGCGACAGCACCCAAACCATCACCGGCCACGACGTGCGTTACGACAGCCGGAACAAGCAGTACCAACTCACCGGCCGCGGCCGCATCAGCGACCCGCCCAACATCATCGAAGCCGATTCCATCAATTTCAACAACGAACTCGGCAACGGCCTCGCGCTCGGAAACGTCATCTGGCAGGACACCGCCAGCGACTACACCCTGCTGGCGCACCGCATGGACTACAACAAGGTGTCGGACTACCTGCACGCCTATGGGGCATTCGGCGACGCCGGCGCGGCGGGCCGCCCCCTGATGAAATCGCTTATTGACAACGATACGCTCTACATGAGCGCCGATACGCTTACGTCCTACAAACCCGACTCCGCGCTGAATGCCCGCCTGCTGCTAGCCTACCGCGATGTGCGCATTTTCAAAAAAGACCTCCAGGCGGTGTGCGATTCGCTCACATACCACTCGGGCGACAGTATTTTCCACTTTTTCAAATTGGACACCCTGCCGCTCATCTGGTCCGACACCTCGCAGTTTTCCGCCGATACGATCATGTTGCAGATGCACGCCGGCAAGGTGGATCAAATCCGGCTGCGGCAAAACGCCTTAGTCGTCAATTCCGGGGACGAGCGCATGTTCAACCAGATCAAGGGCCGGAACAACACCGTGTTTTTCGCCGACAATCAGGCCCGGCAAATGCTCGTGGAGGGCAATGCCCAGGCCCTGTACTACGCGCTGGACGACAAACGCGCTTACGTCGGCGTGAACGAAACCGAATGCTCGGAGATGCGCCTGTTTTTTGAAAACAACCAGATCACCGACATCCGCTTTTACACCCAGCCCAAGGGCAAGTTCATCCCAATGAAACAGGCGGGCACTACCGAGACCAAAAAACTGGAAGGGTTCTTTTGGGAGAAGGGGCGGCGGCCGCGGTCGGTGCAGGGCATACTTTTTAAAATCTGAAATAGATTGACGCAACCACAATTTGACATGAAATCCTACCTGAAAACAGAAGAAGAATATCGCCAGGTCATGGAGCGCATTGAGACCTACCTCACCAAAGCAACTGCTTCAGGCGGCTTCCAATCCCTGTCTGATCTGGAAAAGGATGACTTGCGCCGTCTGTCCCTTCTGGCAGAGATTTATGAAGATGGAGTACCCTTTATGCCGATCCGACAACCTGAAAATTTGCCCGACATGATTGCGCTGAAGATGTACGAACGCAAATTGAAACAAAAAGACTTGGCCGCCCTGCTTGGCGTTTCCGCTGCGCGGCTCTCCGAGATTCTGAGCGGCAAACGGAAAGTATCTCTCGATTTCGCCAAACGTCTGCACCGTGAACTGGGCATTGATCCTGCGTTCATTTTGGAAACGGCCTGAG
>JAEUUV010000140.1 GCA_016787285.1 Saprospiraceae bacterium
TTCGGATTCGGCAAGCGCGCGCAGCGGCACGAGGCGATCCGCTGCTTCCCGGACATCGGCCTGACCCACCGAATCTTTCTCCCGATACCGGTCTTTGGATTTGCTTTTGTTGGATTGCTGGGCATACCCCGATAGGGTAAGCGCGAGGAGGGGAAGGATTAACCAATACTTTTTCATGGGTAAGTGTGTTCGTTTGAATGAATGGCGAAAAGAACGCACGCAAAGGTGCCGGGATTATGGAAACAGGCAAACAAAGTCCGGTCGGGAAAAAACGATCGTTCACCCGTTAAAACCTGTCGTAAGTCCCCCCGGGAGAAAAAGCAGCCTTCATTCCTGCAACCAAAAATTGGCTGCGCAGGTCTATTGGAACAACGCACCACAACCAAGTCCTCATGCAACATACACATAAACAAGCCCTTGCCAAAAATCCACTTTTGATTGCCGGATGTTTCGCCATGTTTTTTGCGGCATTTCTGGTTTGGGCCGATCAAGCATTGGCCAACCGCCTCAACCACCAAAACCAGGCACCCGAGCGCTCAACGTCCGCTGCGCCGGCGAAAGAGCGCCCGATGAGCCAAACGCCATGAGTACAACTTAGCAGAGCAATAACACGGAGGTTTTTTGGGCGCCCGACGTAAGTCGGGCGTTCTGCTTTTTTGTAATTCCGGCCGGTAAGCCAGACTTTTGTGGCGAGCAAAAACAGTAAGCGCCATGTCGGCGTTGTACGTTTCGTTACCTCATCAAAATCGTTCACCATAATCTGATCAAAATGAGCATCAACATCCAAAGCGTCCACTTCAAAGCCAGCGAAGACCTTCAGAACCACGTCCATGAAAAAGTCGGCAAACTCTTCGACCTGAGTGACAAAATTATTCGCGCCGACGTAACGCTCTTCGAAGACGGCCAAAGTCACGCCAACCAGTTTTGCGAAATCCGACTTATCGTTCCCGGCCACGACCACATAGCCAAAAAAGGCGCCGCCACTTACGAAAAAGCCGTGCTGGATACCGTGGATACCCTGCTGAACGTTTTGCGCCAACAAAAGAAAAAACATTAGGAAAGCCTTATTTCCCAGCACCGTACGCCAATGAGAACACCCGGAATTTCATTCTTGCTTCTGATACTGCTGTGCCACGGATCACCGTCCGGGGCGCAGCAGCCTTTGCGTGTAGGCGTGGTGCTTAGCGGGGGTGGCGCCAAAGGCATCGCGCATGTGGGCGTACTCAAAGTCCTGGAAGAAGCGGGCATCCGTATTGACTACATCGGCGGTACCAGCATGGGCGCTATCGTGGGAGGCTTGTACGCTTCGGGTTTGTCGGCAGCACAGTTGGACACGATTTTCCGCACCTACGACATTGAGGAAATCATGCAGGACCGCATTGCCCGCACGCACCAACCTTTTTTTGAAAAACAGTACGGTGAAAAATACGCACTCTCGTTGTCGTTCAGGGACTTCAAAGTTGCCCTGCCTTCGGCATTTTCCAACGGTCAAACAGCCTTCGATTTTATGAGTCAACTCACCGATCCGGTGAGCGACATCGAGGATTTCAGCCTGTTGCCCATCCCGTTTTTGTGTATCGGTACCGATGTGACCGACGGTTCGCAGGTCGTGTTTGAAACAGGCTGCCTGGCCCGGGCTATGCGGGCCAGCGGCGCCCTGCCCGGGGTGATCGCACCGGTGGAAGTGGCCGGTCGCCTGATCGCCGACGGCGGCGTGGTCAATAATTTCCCTGCCCGGGAAATACGCGCCAAGGGCATGGACATCGTGATCGGCAGCACCGTAGAGTCCGGCCTGTACAAAAAGGAGGAACTGCAATCCGTAGAGAAAATCATCGAGCAGGTGGGTTCCTACCAGATGGAAGCCCGCTCCCGGGAGCAGATGAACTTCTGCAACTTAGTCATCCGGCCCGACATTTCGGGCTACGGCGTCACCTCCTTCGATGCCGCCGATTCCATCCTGCTGCGCGGCGAAACCGGCGCCCGCAAACAACTGGCCGAGTTGACCGAAATAGCCAAACGGCAAAAAGCCGCGCCGCAGCCGCCGGCTCGTGCCCGTACCGGCCATGCCGAAGATTGCCCGATGGTGCTCGCCAACGTGCATCTGGAACCCAACAAAGCCATTACCAAACCGGCTCTGCTAAGCAAGTTCCCCGTAAAACTACCCGGCGAACTGACCTTCGAGCAATGCCGCGAAGGCCTTACGGCGCTGTACGCCACCGGCAGTTTCCAGTTTCTGGACTACCATTTTAAAACCGATTCCAGCGGCATCCGCGATCTGTTCATTCAGCCGGTACTGAAACCCGGTTACGAACGCAGCCTGCGCCTCGGGCTGCACTACGACAATGTGTACAAAAGCAGCCTGCTGGTGAACGCCACGTTTCGCAACCTGCTGTTCAACAACTCCATAGCCGCTCTCGACGTCATCATCGGCGACAAACCCCGCTTCAATGCCCACTATTTTGTGGATCGGGGTCGTTTGCCAGGATTCGGGTTCAATTCCCGGCTCAACCGGGTGGATCTGTTCGTTAACCTGCCTGTGCAAGTGGACATCGGCGGCAGTTTTACGATCCAGAACCTGCTGTTCGACCTCACCGATTTCACCAACGAGGTGTACGCCAATTTTGCCGCCGGCAACCACTTCGCCGCCGGTCTCGCCGCCGAGATTAAATTTTTCAAAACCGCCACTTCGCAGGCCGTCAACTACCTGACCGACGAAAACTACATTGACGAATCCGGCTGGTACACGGGCGGGCGAGCATTTTTCCGTCTGGACACCCGCGACCGGATTTTTTTCACCCGCTCGGGCACACTTACAAGCCTCGATGTGCGTGGTTCAGTACCGGTTTCTTCGGTGAAATACGCGCCCGATGCCCGTTCGTTCGGCTGGAATTTTGACTTCCGGATTCAGGCGACCTACCCCCTGTCTGCGCGGGTTTCCGCCACCATTTCTGCCGATGCGGGCCTCACACGCGGCACGCCGGCCCCGCCGTACCGCTATTTTCTCGGCAGCATCAACCGGAATCTGATCAACAATTTCCGACCGTTTCCGGGGCTGGCCTTTGCCGAGGCATCGGGCGACAACCTGCTCGGCACCGGCTTGGTATTCCAGTACCAGATCGCCAAAAACCACTTCGTCACGGTCGGCGGGCATGTGGCCTCGCTGCTGGATATGTTCAACCCGTTTTCCGACGGCAAGGGCCTGTACCGCAGTTTAGGTTTTTCGTATGGGCTTGACACTGCGCTGGGACCGCTCGAAGTAACCTACGGCGTCTCGAACCGCGGCTCGGAACTGTACTTCAACCTCGGTTACTGGTTCTGAACCCGATGCTCCCCCACCCTGCCATATCGCCGTTGGAGCGTATCGCCGAGCACCCGGGCGCGACGGCGGGCGTATCGCTGTTTGTCAAACGCGATGACCTGCTGCACCCAGAGGTTCAGGGAAACAAATGGCGCAAACTCGCCCCCGTGCTGGACGAGGTAAAACGCGACTTTCCCGGCGGAATCATCACCTTCGGCGGGCCGTTTTCCAACCACCTGCATGCCGTGGCGGCAGCGGGAAGATTGTACGACATTCCCACCTTCGGCATCGTACGCGGCGAACACGCCGATCTCGACAACCCCACGCTGAGCGTTGCGCGCTGGAACGGCATGATGCTGTTCCGGGTGTCTAAACAGGAGTACGACGCCTGTAAACACCGCGGACACGAACTGATCAGCCCCGAATTTCCGCACTACTACATCCTGCTCGAAGGCGGCGCCACGCCGGAGGGGGTAGGCGGCTGCGCCGAAATTTCCCGCGAAATTTTCGCCCAACTCCATGGACTGGGTATTCGTCCGACGGCTCGCGCGCCGTTGTTTGTCTGTGTATCGGCGGGCACGGGCTGTACGGCGGCAGGCATCGTGCAGGGTTTCGGCGACTGCCCTGGGCAGGTGCTGGTGTTTCCGGTGGTGAACCACGGCTTCGACACCGCCACGGTTTTGCAACACCTCGAACACGCGCACACCCGGGCGGAACTGGAAACGATGGAGCAGCGCTTCAGCCTCGTGCGCGA
>JAEUUV010000175.1 GCA_016787285.1 Saprospiraceae bacterium
AAAGACGCCGCCGGCTACATTGACATGGCGGGTGAACTGCTCAGCAAAGGCACCAAAACGCGTACAAAAGCCCAGTTGGATGAACAGGTGGATTTCATCGGCGCCTTCCTCTCCTCCGACGGCAACGGTGTGTCGGGCGCCTGCCTGAGCAAACACAGCGACAAACTGCTCGACCTGATGTCCGATGTGCTCCTCAACCCGGCTTTCCCTGCCGAAGAACTCAACAAAGCCAAGGTTCGCGCCGAAAGCGGGCTTGCCTCTGAAAAAGACGAAGCCGATGCCATTGCCGGCAAAGTGGGCAATGTGCTCCGCTACGGCAAAGACCACCCCTACGGCGAAAACATGACCGAGGAAACACTTGCCAAAATCACCCTCGATCAGATCAAAAACTACTACGCCACGTATTTCAAACCCAACATTTCCTACCTCGTGGTGGTGGGCGATATCAGCAAGGCCGACGCCGTGGCAAAAGCCGAAAAGTACTTCGGCAAATGGGCCAAAGGCGATGTCCCGAAGCATACATATCCCACGCCGAAGCAGCCTGAAAAAACCCAGGTAGACTTTGTGAACAAAACCGGCGCCGTGCAATCCGTCATCAACATCACCTACCCGGTCGAACTGCACAACAGTCACCCCGATGTCATCCCGTCCCGTTTGATGAACGCCATCCTCGGCGGTAGTGGCACCAACACCCGCCTGAACGCCAACCTGCGCGAAACCCACGCCTACACCTACGGCTCCTACTCTTCCATTGCTCCCGACCGCCTCATCGGCAGTTTCAACGCCTCGGCCAGTGTGCGCAATGCCGTGACCGACAGCGCGATCATTGAGTTTATGAAAGAACTCAACCGCCTGCGCACGGAGAAAGTACCGGAAAAAGAACTTCAATTGGTGAAAAACGTGATGACCGGCCAATTCTCCCAAAGCCTGGAGCAGCCGGGTACCATCGCGCAGTTTGCCCTCAATACCGCGCGCTACAAATTGCCCGCCGACTACTACGAAAATTACCTGTCCAACCTGCAAAAAGCCACTGCCGACGACGTCATGGCCATGGCCAACAAATACCTCCGCCCCGACCGCGCCCACATCCTCGTGGTGGGCAGCAAGGGTGATGTGGCCGACCGCCTCAAGCAGTTTGCCGCCGACGGCAAGGTGAATTTCTACGATATTTACGGCAACCCTATTGAGGACAACAAGACCGCCATGCCCGCCGGTATGACCGCTGAAAAAGTAGTTCAGGACTATGTAAACGCCATTGGCGGCACGCAAAAAATAGCGATGCTGAAGGATGTGCAAACATCCATGTCGCTCGTCATCCCCGGCCCTCCGTTGGAAATGAGCATCAAACAAAAGGGCGGCAACAAACTTGCCGTTGCCATGACCATGCAGGGCCAGGTGGTTAACAATCGCGTGTTCGACGGCACCAAGGCCAACGAATCCGGCATGGGCGGCGCCCGGCCCCTGGAAGGAGAAGACCTCGAAGATGTGAAAGAGCAAGCCCGTTTCTGCAAGGAAGCCTCCTACACGACAGGTGGATACAAACTGATGCTGAAAGGCATCGAGCCGGTAAACGGCAAAAACGCGTACATCGTGGAAGTCGAACGTGCCGATGGCAAAAAAACCACTGAGTTCTACGACATGGCTACCAGCCTGAAAATTCGCGAGGTGTCGTCATCGGTAGGCCCCGACGGCTCCAGTGCCACCGTCACCACCGACATGGGCGACTACAAAGAAGCCGGCGGCGTACTTTTTCCGTACAGCATGACGATCAGCGGCGTGTTTCCGGTGCCCATGAAAGGCACGGTGACCGACATCAAGGTCAATGCCGGTATCGCCGATTCGGTTTTTGAGGTGAAATAGGTTTGGGGTTTCGAGGTTTCTGGTTTGAGGGTTTCTGGTTGTAACAACCTTCAAACCAGAAACCCTCAAACCAAAAACCTTCCAACCCTTTTGGTTACTTTTGCGCGCTGCTCAGACAAACCGGGCAGCGCGCATTTTTTTTCACAACACCGGCGAGGCCCCCCGGCACTCGCAAATCGTACATCCAAAAACGTAATTTCGACACATGTTGCAACTACTTCTTTTTCAGGCAGCCCCCCAGGGCGGCGGCAGTTCCCTGATGGGCCTGTTGTTTCCCCTGCTTATTTTGGTGGTGTTTTACTTTTTCCTCATCCGCCCGCAAGTGAAGCGGCAGAAGGAACAACAAAAATTCGTTGACAGCCTGCGCGACGGCATGGAAGTGGTCACCACGGCGGGTATCATCGGCAAGGTCGTCAAGATTGACGGCAATGTGGTGCGCCTGCTGATTGACGAAAAAACCTACCTCCGCGTGCTCAAACAGACAATTTCGGGCGAATTCAAAGCCTGAGTGGATTGTCGCGTTTCCGACAGGGCAACCGGATTTACCGGGTTTTTCAAAACCGGGACTGACTTCTGGTTGTCCTGTCTTTTTTTAGAACTATCCTGTCCATCCTATGCGCCGGTCGCTCCTCTCCACGCTTTTTGTATGCGCAGCTTTTGCGCTTTCGGCACAAAGTCCCTGGGCACGCAGCAAAGCGGGTTTCTATGCCCAGTTGGCGTACCACACCATTCCGACTTATACCACGTTGTTTGGCCCGGATGGCGACGACATCAACATGATCCGGGAGGTATCGGAAAGTACCGTGCAATTTTACGGTGAATACGGCATCACCGACCGCACCACGGTGGTCGCCTCTCTGCCCTACCGCTTCAACAGCCGCGGCGCCCGCAACCCGGAGTCGCCGTACTTTTTTGCCCGGGAAGACACCGGCTCCATTTCCGGCCTTGGCAACGTCAGCCTGGCGGTTCGCCACCAGATTTTGACCGGAAAACTGGCGCTTGCCGGAACCCTCCGGGTAGACCTGCCCGCCGGTGAGGGTAAGCCCCTTTCCGGACTGCGCACCGGGTTCGATGCGCTCACCATCCAGCCCACCCTCAGTGTGGGCATGGGTTATGGCAAGGCGTACTGGTTTGCCTACGGCGGCTATGCCCTGCGCACCAATGACTACAGCCACTTTGTGAACGGCGGCGTGGAGGCCGGCGTGGCGCTGGGGCCGGTGTGGCTCAGCGTGTTTTCCGATTTAAATCTCTCCGTCGAAAACGGTGACCGCCCCGTTACCGGCCTGGACGGGCTGACCAGTTTGTTCGACAACAACCAGGGCTGGCTCTCTTTGGGCGTCAAAGGCAGTTGGCAAATTACCCGTTTCGTCGGCATTACCGTAACCGGAGCAGGAGCGGCGTGGGGGCAGTATGTCCCCAAAAGTCCCGGCATGAGCGCGGCCGTGTTTTTCAAGTGGGACTGAGGGCGGCACGTGCCGCCACGATCCAGTTGCCGCCGGTGTTGATTTTCCAGGCGTCGGGAAACACCGTTTTGAACCGGTTTTCAAAAAAACGTTCCGTCGCAACCCGTGTGCGTAGGTTATTGTACAGGCGGTTGTACATGATGAGGCCGCCCGGGCGGAGCAAGGCTTTGCAGGCCGTCAGAAACTCGATTTCTTCAAAGGCCTCCGGCGTGTGGTCGTCTTCGAAAATATCCACTACGATCAGGCCGAACTGCTCTTCGGTAATTTCCACAAACATGCCTGCATCGGCGGTGACAATTTGCACCGGGCTGCTGAGGCGAGTTAGTGTGTAGCGCGTTGCGAGATCGGCCACCGCTTCGTCCAGTTCGACGGCCGTGTAGTGGTAACGGCGCTCGAACACTTTTTCCAGAATAAACGGCACGCTGCCTAATCCGAGGCCCAGCACCAGCACGTCTTCGATGGGTTCTTCGTCGAGGTCAATGGTTCCGAATGCAATGGTGAAATTGTGGTACAGGTCGTCCCAGGAATAAATGGCGTTACCGCTCAGGAGTTGCAACCGCCCGCGATCCACCGCTACCGCCAACTCGGGGTTGTACGTAGATGAAGCCCGCTCCAGCGTAATCGGAACAAGGTGCGAAAGCCATTTTTTCCAGAAGGGCACCATAGCAGCCGCCAATTTAGGCCGACTTTTGCATTTTGACTTATATCAATGGCATCCTCCGCTAATCGTCACATTGAATACACACTTTGCGCTCTGCCCGGCATTGCCGCTCGCCGTCAGGGTGATGGCTACCGTGCCGGGATTGACGATCGTACCGGGCGCCGGGCTTTGCACCACGGGAATGTTTGAGTCACAATCGCCCGAAGTTTGTGCCAGTCCCGTGTAGTCGCCCAACGCAGCCCGACAACTGGAATTGGCCGTCAGCGGAGGCAGCCCCCCCGGGCAGGTGATGCTGCACGGCTGTGTATCTCCAAGAACGGAAATCAACCCGTTGCCAAAGTTCAATCCGAACGGGTCGTAATCGCCGTTCACCACCTCAAAACGGGTGGGTGTTTGCACAAAAGCCACCGGTGTGTTACTTCCCGGCGGCCCCACGAGCGTGAACGTAAGCGAAAACAAAACCGCGCCGTCGGGCAGGGCTTGGCTCCCGGAAATTGGATCCGAAAGCCAGCAAACCGACAGGTAGCCGGAGTTACTCTGACCCGTGTATATCGCGCCGGCATTTAGCCCGGGAAGCGTCGGGTTCAAATTTATCAGCCCATCGAACTGTGCCACCGCCGGGTCCCATTGCAGGGAAAACTGCAGTCCCGATACATCGGCAAAGTTCTGCACGGTCACATCAATCGTCACCTGCTGCACGGGCAGGCCGATTGCGCTGGAAGCCAGAGTGGTCAAAAATGCCGGCCCGTGCGCATCGCCGACACAGTTTGTCGCATCGCCGGTTTTGATGGCCACGAAGTCCCGCACTTCGTCGGTTTGCAGGTCGGTTACCTGCGCTGTTTCCGGGAAAACTTCCTGAAACAGGTTGTTCGGGTTGGGGAACACATAATCCGCCGGGATAAACCGCCACGACGAGGCATTGGGCAGGTTTGCATAAATCCCGAGGATCAGTTTGCGCAGTTCCACGGCGTCGAATGTGGTGATCGAACGGCTTCCGTTGGCATCGGCGGCGACCATCGCGTATGGACTTGGTAGCGGCATGATGCCCAGGAAATGTTTGTAAATAAACAAAATATCCCGCACGCTGACGCACTCCGTCGGGTCGGCGATTTTGGAGGGCGTCACGGTCAGGTTGCTGCCTGCCGACAGGTTGTCGAACAGGTATTCGCCCGGAGTACCGGTCAGGTCGGTACCGTTGGCGTCGCCGCTCAGTTCCACCGACACGCCGGGCACGGGTGTGCCGCCGGGGCGGGCGATGGTTCCGGAAACGGAATAGTCGCCGTTCCCGCTGATATGCACCACGCCCGCCTGTGTAACCACCGGCACCGCCTGCAAGGCGGCATTGTACGCCACAATCGGCGTCGGCATGGCAGTAAATTCCACCGGCGAGGAGCTGCCCGCCGCTCCTACGGCAATAAAATTCAACGTGAACAACTTCGCCCCATCGGGCAGGGTAAACGGGTCAACACCCTGCCGGAAGTACAGGTGGGCGAATTTGCCGGCAGCGGCGATGCCGAGGTTAAAATTGCTCGCACTCATGCCCGGCAGTGCCGGTGTCACCGACTGGAACTGTAGCACCGCCGGGTTCCAACTCATGGAAAACTGGTATCCGGCCATGTCGGTGAAATCCTCCACCACAATGTCCACCGACACAGGGGTTCCACTCGGCACTGTTTGCACATTCGGCGACACTGAAATCGTGATCGGATTTGCTCCGGAGGCCACGATGTTCAGGGTTCCGCTCGTGGTTTGCGCGGGCACGATTACACCTGCCTCATCGGCAATCTCCAGCGGGACAGGCGTGTTTGGAAAACCAAGCGGGGTAGACGAGCCGTTTGGCCCCAGCGGTGTAAAACAGACATCAAACAAAACAGCCCCGTTGGGCAACGAGACCCCGTTGAGGGTCAGATCGTACCAGCCAAAACCAAGCAGGCCGTTGCCGCTCTGGGCAGTGAAAAAATTGGAACCGTTCAGTCCCACAAGCGCTGGATGGAAGTTTTGCACCTGCTGAAATCCGAACACGACAGGGTCCCAGCCGAGCGAAAACTGCGCAGACACGATGTCCGTAAAGTTTGAGGTACAAACCGGCACACACACCACTGCGCCGTTCACGCTGGTGGCATTTCCCGAAAACAACTGGATGCCTGCGGGCGGCGGCGGTTGCGACGAAATCGAGATCAGCCCGTTGCCGGTGTTCAGGTCGAAGGGATCGCAGTTGCCGTTCACCACCTCGAACTTTGTCGGCGTTTGCACAAACGCGACCGGCGTGCTGCTGCCGTTTGCCCCCACGAGTGTGAAGGTGAGCGAAAACAGCACCGAACCGTTGAGCAGGGTTTGCGGGCCGGCATCGGCCAAATTCGCCCACCAGCACAACGACAGTTTGCCGGAAGCGGCTTGACTGGTGTTAAACGAGTTGTCATCCAGCCCGGCCACGTTCAGGTTGCTCAGCCCGGCAAACTGCGCCACAGAGGGGTCCCACTGCAAGGAGAACTGTAATCCGGAAACGCCGGTAAAACCCTGCACTGTCACGTCAATGGTTACCTGCTGGCCCTGTGCGCCGCTCGCACTGGAGGCCAGCGTGGTCAAAAACGCCGGGCCGTGTGTATCGCCCACACAGTCCGTCACATCGCCGGTTTTGAGGGCTACAAAATCCCGCACTTCATCGGCTTGCAGGTTGGTTACCTGCGCTGTTTCCGGGAAAACTTCCTGAAACGGGTTGTTCGGATTGGGGAACACATAATCCGCCGGAATGAACCGCCAGGACGTGTTGTTAGGCAGTTCGGAGTAAATTCCCAGGATCAGTTTGCGCAGTTCCACCGCGTCGAACGTGGTAATGGAGCGGCTCTTGTTCGCATCTGCAGCGGCCATCGCGTAAGGGTTGGGCAGCGGCTCGAGCCCGAGGATATGTTTGTAAATAAACAGAATGTCGCGCACGCTGACGCACTCCAGCGGGTCGGCGGTTTTGGTGGGCGTGATCGTCAGGTCGCTGCCGGCGGCAAGGTTGGCAAAGCCGTAGTCACCCGCCGTGCCCGTCAGGTCACTCCCCGCCGCATCACCGGTCATGGCGACCAGCGCATCGGGCACGTGTGTGCCGTTCACACGATTGACATTTCCGGAAACCGTAAAGCCCGCTTGCGCAGCAATGTGTACGACTCCTGAAACCATAGTCATCGGTACCGCTTGCAGGTTGCTCTTGTAGGCGGCCTTGGGCGTCGGCATACTGGTGAAACTAACATGGGACGACGTACCCGCCGCACCCACCGCAAGGAAGTGCAGCGAGAACAACGCCGAGCCGTCGGGCAAAGTCAATGCGTTCGGGTTTGAAACGAAAAACAGGTGGCTGAGCACCCCGCCCGCGCTGTTGCCGGTGTTGAAATTGCCGCCCGCAGACATGTCGGGCTGCCCCGGCGTCACGGATTGAAACTGCAATACCGCCGGATCCCAACTCATCGAAAACTGGTAGCCGGCCATGTCCGTGAAGTCCGAAACCCGGATGTCTACCGTCACGGTTTGCCCGCTTGCCACAGTTTGCGGCGTGGGCGACACGGAAAATGTGATCGGAGGATTCGCACTGAAATCGGTGATGTTCAGCGTCCCTCGAACGGTGTGTACATTTAGGGCATCTCCGTTGGAGTCCGTAAACGCTACAGGAACCGGGGCGTCGGGGAACTGTATCTGTGTAGAGGAACCCGGCGGGCCGACCGGCGCGAGACAAACCTCAAACAGCACGGTACTGTTTGGTATTGCCACCCCGTTGAGAGTCTGGTCAATCCACGAAAAGGTCAGCACGCCGCTCCCACTTTGTGCCGTATTGAAATTGGTATTGCCCAGCCCCAATGCCGGAAGGAGGTTTTGCACCTGCATAAAACTAAACACGGCGGGACTCCAGGCCATTGTAAATTGGGCCGAGCCTACGTCCGTTGTAAAATTGTTCATCGTAATCGGGACGCATATCGGCGCACCGTTTACGCTCGTGCCGTTGCCGGACAAGAGTTGGTTTTCCGGCGGAGGCGGAGGTTGGGAAGTGACGGTAATCAGCCCGTTGTTGAAGTTCAATCCAAACGGCTCGCAGTTTCCGTTTACCACCTCGAACTTTGTCGGCGTTTGCACAAAAGCAAGCGGCGTGCTGCTGCCGTTTGCCCCCACGAGCGTGAAGGTGAGTGAAAACAGCACCGAGCCGTTGAGCAGGGTTTGCGGGCCGGCATCGGCCAAATTCGACCACCAGCACAACGACAGTTTACCGGAAGCGGCCTGACTGGTGTTAAACGAGTTGTCATCCAGCCCGGCCACGTTCAGGTTGCTCAACCCGGTGAACTGCGCCACCGAGGGGTCCCATTGCAGGGAAAATTGCAGGCCTGATACATCGGAAAATCCCTGCACCGTCACGTCAATCGTCACCTGTTGCCCTTGTTGGCCACTTGCGCTGGAAGCCAGAGTGGTCAAAAATGCCGGTCCATGTGCATCACCGACACAGTTTGTCGCATCGCCGGTTTTGACGGCCACGAAGTCCCGCACTTCATCGGTTTGCAGGTCGGTTACTTGCGCTGTTTCCGGGAAAACTTCCTGAAACGGGTTGTTCGGATTGGGGAACACATAGTCCGCCGGAATGAACCGCCAGGACGGGGTATTGGGCAGGTTCGCGTAAATTCCCAGGATCAGTTTGCGCAGTTCCGTCGCATCGAAGGAGGTGATCGAGCGGCTCCGATTGGCGTCGGCGGCGGCCATCGCGTAGGGGTTGGGCAGTGCTTCGAGACCGAGTATGTGTTTGTAAATAAATAGAATGTCGCGCACGCTCACGCACTCCGCCGGGTCGGTGTTTTTGGAGGGCGTGATCGTCAGGTTGCTGCCGGCAGCGAGGTTGGCGAATCCGTAGTCGCCCGCCGGTCCCGTCAGGTCGTTCCCCGCAGCGGCGCCGGTCAAGGCGACCAGCGCATCGGGCACGGGCGTGCCGCCGGGGCGGGTCACAGTGCCGGACACCGAATAGCCGCCCTGAGCGGAGATGTGTACCACGCCGCCGACCGGTGTCACGGCTACCGGCTGCAAATTGCCGTTGTACGCCACAATCGGCGTCGGTACAGCAGTGAATTCCACCGGAGAGGAGGTACCGGCCGCACCCACGGCGATAAAATTCAGCGTGAACAGCGTTGAGCCGTCGGGCGGACTGAGCGTGCCGGGGTTCTGGGCGTAAAACAGGTGGGCGAGCGTGCCCGCTGCGGCGTTGACGCCGAAATTGCCGTTCGCCGTCATGCCGGACTGACCGGGCGTGACAGATTGGAACTGTAGCACCGCCGGATTCCAACTCATCGAAAACTGGTAGCCCGCGATATTGGAAAAATCGGACACCTGCACCTCGACCGATACTGCCGAGCCGCTCGAAACGGTTTGCGGCGTGGGGGAAATGGAAAATGTGAGCGCCTGAACGGCCCCGGTATGCAGCAATCCTATCAAAATCAGAGCAAAAAAGCGCATGATAGACATGAGATTTGTGGAGAGGAAGGATTAGTTGGACGGTACCGCGTTGCCGTTCACGTCGGCTGTTTTAATCCCGATGAAATCCACGCCGGTAGCGTCGCCGGTCAGGATAAACGTCTTGCAGCCTAAGGGGAAAGGATACGCAAACGGATGCGCCGGGTCGGGAAAGACAAATTCGGCGGGCACGAATTTCCATGATGGCGCCGGCAATTCCGTGTACACCCCAAGGATCATCTGGCGTGCGAGGTACAGGTCCAGCACATCCGGAGGTGCATTTTCATTCCGCGCTACCGCGGCAATGATCTTGTACGGCGAGTTGAGCAGCTCCACGTCCAGAATGTGTTTGGTGAGTACCACTTGATCCAAGGTGGTCACCCCGTTCAGCGGGTTGTCATTTTTAAACGCGCATACTTCGTAACTCTCACCCGTGGGAAGGCCGGTAATGGAAAAGTTGCCGTTGTTATCCGTGAGATCAAAAAGGGAAACTCCCGGACCGGTCACAGAGATATTTACCTCCTCCACACCAACGCCGGTTTCGGTATGTACCCTTCCGGAGATGGATTGGCCGAAGGCCGAAAAGGCGCCCGCAAGAAGCAGCAGGGAAAAGGAAATCCGCGAAAGCCAACGGGTGTTTGCTGTGTTTTTTTGATGAACCATGATTGAAAAAGTTTGATTGTCGGTATGTTGAAAAATGGTGCAGGCGTTTGGGCTTCGGCGCGTCAACCCCACCCCCATCCCCTCCCCCGGGGGGGAGGGGGGCTACATCGCGCGTTGTGGGATTATTGCGGTTGGGGCGCAAAGGCGTCCCAAGCCGGGATTTTTTTCGTTTTCGAGGACGGGCTCCGCTCGCGTCAACCCCACCCCCAACCCCTCCCCCAAGGGGGAGGGGGGCACATCGCGCTTCGCCAGATTATTGCGGGTTGGGGTGAAAAGGCGCCCCAAACCGGGAATTTTCATTGCTTGTGAGGGCAAGCCCCCCTCCCCCCTGGGGGAGGGGATGGGGGTGGGGTCAATGCCCGCAGCCCCCGCTCACCGTCACATTGAACACGCACGCCGCACTCTGCCCGGCGGTGTTGCTCACCGTCAGCGTGATCGCTACCGTACCGGGATTGACCACCGTGCCCGGCGCGGGCATCTGCACGATCGGATTCAGCGGAATGCCGCAGCCGCCGGAAAGGGTGGCCAGACCAGTGTAATCGCCGAGCGTGGCCTGGCAACTCGAATTGGCCGTCAGCGCGGGCACATTGCCCGGACACTGGATCGCCAGCGGCTGATCCGGCCCCTGTGGCAGACTGGCTTGCTGCTCGGCGGTGCAGCCGTCGGCATCTTGTACGGTGATCGTGTAGGCGCCCACGCCGAGGCCGGAGAAAAGCGGGCTGTTTTGCAAGGGGTTGTTGTCCAGCGCGTACTGGTAGGGCGGCTGCCCACCCGAGGGGTTGGTCACCAGCAAACTGCCGTCGGTGGCGCCGTTGCAGGATGGCGACGTGGGCGCGACGGAAAAGGCGATCCCCGCCGTCAGCGCCACCGTGGCCGAAGCCGTGGCGGTGCAACCGCCCGCGTCCGTGGCGGTCACGGTGTAGGTCGTTGTGCCGGCGGGCGACACCATGATCGAAGGCGTGTTTTCGCCGCCCGGCGACCAAGCGTACGACACGCCGCCGCTCGCCGTAAGTGTCGTGCCCTGGCCCGCGCAGATGCTCAGGTCGCCGGAGATGGCGGCTTGCGCCACGACGGTGATCCGCTCCAGCCCGGTGAAGGCATTGTCACATTCGTCCGAGGTCGTCCAGGTGCGTTCGATGACCTGCGACACCGGGCACACGCCCGGGACGATGTTGTCGGAAAAACTCAGGCTCGGCGAAGGATCGCAGTTATCCTGCGCCGAAACGGTCGGCGAAGGCAGCGGATCGGTGGACGATACGGTGATGTCGGCCAAGCCGATCAGCACGGGGGCCTGGTTGTCCTCCACATAAATCGTCTGGACAAACTGCGTGCTGGTGTTGCATATCGCGTTCGGGTCAACCACCGAGTACGTGCGCACGAGCACCAATTCCTGCGAGCAAGCGCCGGGCGAACTCACTTCCGACAGGCTGTAGTTCAGCGGGTTGCCGAGGTAGTCCAGCGCCGCAGCGTCCGGCGGGGGCGGACCCTGGTCACAGGACGCGTACAGCGTGGCGGCGGGCGGGTTCACCGTCAGCGTCGGCGTCTGGTCGCCGACCACGGTATAGGTGAAGGTGCAGGTATTGGCGCAGCCGTATGCGTAGGCCGTGTAGGTGATCAGGTGCTGGCCGATGCCCGCCGCTGCGGCGTCGAACTCGCCCGCCGTCACGCCGGGGCCGCTGTAGGTGCCGCCTGCCGGACTGCCACCCGTCAGCACAAAAGGTGTGGAAAAACCGAGGCAAATGGTGGAGTCGCCCGGACAGGTCATCGCCGGCAGGTCGAACACCGTGTAGGTGAACGTGCAGGAAACGGGGCAGTTGTTCGCGTCGTACACCGAGTAGCTCAGCACGTGCGCGCCCGGGCCGGCCACGGCGGGATCGAACTGGTTCTGCGACACGCCGGGGCCGCTGAAGGTGCCGCCGGGCGGCCAGCCGCCCCAACTGAGGTCGAACAGGCCGAAATCAATGCACAAGGACGTATCGGTCGGGCAGTAGGCCGGGTAGGGGTCGGACACCGCGACGCCCACCGAGCCGATGTTCGTGCAGCCCAGCCCGTCGGACACCACCACGGTGTAGGTGCCCGAGTTGGCCGGCGATGCATTGGCCAGCACCGGGTTCTGGTCGGACGAGGCAAAACCGCCCGGCCCCGTCCAGTTCCAGGTCACCGCCGCGCCGCCGTACTCGGTCAAATACAGGTCGGCGGGGGTACACAGCGGGGAATTGCTCGTGGCCACCACGACGGGAGCCTGGTTTTGGCTACCCGTCACAATGGCCGAGCCGGTCATCGTGGCGGGGCAACTCGTGCCGTCCGTATTGGCCACCACGGTGTAGGTGCCCGCAGCGGTTTGCAGGCCGAAGTCCAGCGCCGAACCGGTACCCGCGAGCGGGCTGCCCAGGTCCGAGCCGTCGAGTTGGAGTTGGTAGGACACGCCCGTGGCGGAGCCGTCCAGCCCCACGGGCGTGCCGTTCGAGCCGGCGCAGACGAGGCCGCCGCCGGTTACATTGAACGCCGCAGGCGGCGAGGTGATGGTAATTTCTACGGCGAGTACCACCGTGCTTTCGCACAAACCGCCGTCGCTGTACACTCGGGCGTAGTAGGTGACCGGCCCCGTGATGGCGGGCTGGAACATATTGCCTGCCGGGCCGGGCGTACCGCCGGAATAGACGAGGTCGGTGGTGGCAGCGGGGTCGGTGTACCAGTTGGCCCACTCGTCGGGCTTGAGGCCCGCGAGCACGAGTTTGGCGGTGCCGGGCGGGCAGCCGGTGGTGATGCTGTTGGCCACATCCAGCACGGGGATGGTGGCCGGACAGGGGTTGCAGGGGAAGAACAGCCAGCCGGCGTTGTTGAACACATCGCCGCCGGGCGTGGGCACATAGATGTCCTCGGTACCGGTGTGGGTCATGCCGGTGAGGAACAAGTACTTGGTGCAGGTGCTGGTGCCGTCGTAGTCGTCTTTGTGGATGATGGCCGGGGTGTTGGGATCGGAGGATTTCATCTCGATGTACTGGCCGGGGAGGCCCTGGGCGATGAACTGGCCTTCGACGCCGTTGTGGGGGACGACATTGAGCCGGTATTGTGGAGAAAACGTGTAGCGTTTGCCGGGAGCAAATCGAATGCTATGCACATCCCTTGGAACCACAGTCCAGTCAATAATAAAATTGACATCGTCTTTTAAATCCAATTCGCGGATTGGATAGCCTTCGGTAATTGTCCCACTTTTTTCAAATACGAGTTTGTTGTTTACTTGCCCCCAGTAGATTTTGGAATCAGCAGCCTTGAATGTGACATTGTAAAATTCAGTTGGATAGTCGGTACGACTAGTAAGTATTCCGCGAAAATAATCTTCGAAAACGATGGAGGATGTACCCATATAGGTTTTACCGGCTCCATAGTTGAAACTTGCAATACTGTATCCATGATCAGAATCAGTGCTTAAAATCGTCATTGTTGAACTGCCCAAATGCAGTTCTGCAGATGCATTTTGAGTTGGAGCTCCATACCAGTTATATCCTACTGTTATGGCATGATTATTTGATCGGAGAATTCCATAACTGTGATCAACCCATTTGTCGACAAACAGAGCATCGCCCAACGTCCAGTCTCCATCAGGCTCCCAGAACCACAATATGTTTTTAAACTGCTGCCCCGCGCTTGTAATCGTCGCCGGCCCCTTCGCCCGTAACCAAACGGGGCTGATAAAATTATTGACCATGCTACTTGAAAAGGTCAAATTCCCGAAAATATTCAGGTTATTCAGGGCGTGCGGGTCATCGGTGCTAAAGGTTCGGGTATTGTCGAACACTGCTCCATTACCCACTCCCGTCCAGTCCATATCCTTGCAGAAGGAATGTATTTCGCTTATCGTCACTGCATCTCCTGCACCCAGACCGGCGGCAGCGTTGAAAAACACGTCGTCGTGCGGTGTGGGCGGGCACTCGCCGCCGGCTCCGCCGGATGTGAGCGACCAGTGGTTGGGGTCGTTCCAGTCGCCTGCACCGCCCACCCAGTACAGGTCGCGGGGGGCAGGATTGGCGATGTTCCAGGATGCTTCCACGTCGGGCTGTACAGCCACGCAGTTCGTAGCGGTGTAAATGGCCCCGCTGGTTTGGTCGGCATATACCCGGTCAAAAATGGTGTGCTGGATGTCGAATGCCGTGCCGGCGCCTTCTTTTCGGAAGGTGGCCGTTTCGCCCGGTGTGGGGTTGAACATCACGGTCGGGTGTTCGCAGTTCGAGTTGATGTGGTTGAAAACGCCGCCCGCGGTGATAGTCTGCACCGTGCTTCCGGTACCCGACCAGGGTTGGAGTTTATGCCTGTAGCCCCCGTAGATTGTCAGAATGTCGAAGGTATGGTTGTCATACAGGTAACTGCCTTTGTGAAATTCCACTTCGTGGATGTAGGAATTCGGGCCAATCAGGTTGCCGAAGGCGAGGAAGGTGAGTTTGTTCAGGATGTTGCCGTAGAGGAAATCTCCCGCGTGTTCAATGGGCAAGAACGTGACATCCCAGAAGTCGTGGTAAGTGGTCGAATAGCAGTCAATATACCCACCCTTTTCCCCGATGATGTGGGATTCGACGGCGTGAAATTTTCCTGCTTCGTAAAAGCAGCGGAGTTCGCCTTTTTGGCCGGTTCTCGGGCTTTTTTCCAGATGGATATTCGAACTATTGCCCCCTGCCACGCCGAGGAACATCTCGGCGCCCATGTTCACACGGGTGCCCGAACCGTCTTCCAGCCAGTTGCCCAGCCATTGGCAAATTACCATGGGATGGCCCAGCGTTTTAAACACGCCGCGTTCGTGATAAATGGAATAATTGATTTGTTTGAACGAATCCTGCAACTCCCAGGTTCCGGTTCCCTCGAACACAAGGGTATATTGAAAAGCGTTACCCGCGCTCTTAATTGTCGAGACACTACCCGTTCGGAAGCGCGTTACGCCGGCAAAATTGAAATTCATGCCCGCAGAAAGTGTGACAGAACCGTAAATATGCAAATTAACAGCATTGTCGAAATCATGAAAAAACTCCGGCTCGCCCGTCACCCCGGTCCAGTCCATATCCGCGCAGTAGGCATCCGCTGAAACCGTGACCTTGTCGCCGGGCGAAAAGCCGGAATTGGCCGTGAAATGCACATTCGATCCGCCGTTCGGGATACAACCGCAATCGCCCACGAGGCTCAGCGGGTCGTCCGTCCAGTGGCAGGGATCGTTCCAGTCGCCCGCGCCGCCTACCCAGTAGAGATCGAGGCCGGGGTTGGGATCGGTAAAAATCCAGCCGTCGGTGTTGCCCAGGTCCACCCCGTCGAGTACTTCCAGCGGGTCGGAGCCGGTGGCGTGACAGTCTTCGAGGATGGCGCAGTGTACGGTTTGTTTCGCGCCGGAGTTGTTTACGAGGTTGAAATGGGTGCCGTACTGCCACGATTTGATCGTGATAAACTGCGAGCAGGTTCCCGCACCGAGGGCCGTGAGTGTGCCGCCGGGGAGGATGGTTTGGTCGGTGCCGTTGGTACAACAGTAGTTTTCGACTGTATAAGTTTTTCCAGCAGTAAGGGTGAGACTGTTGTAGCTAACAGCGTTGTAGATATGCGCATTCTGGAGAAACACCACATTATTGAGCACCTGTACATTCACATCCGAGTATCCATGTATTCTTCCCCGTCCGTGAAAAGTAAGTGTCCCATCTACCGAACCCCATGCAAAGCCCCCCGAATCACAATCACTCAAAAAACTGACATCATAAAAGTGAAGGACATAGCCTAGGTAATCATAACCTGACAAAAACTGGTTGGCGTTGAGCATTTTAATGTGCGAAGTCCCTGAGTTAAATTGAGAAGGGGTATACCTCACCAAGAATGATCCTCTAATATTGACTTCTGAATTTCCAAGATGCAATATTCCATTCCGGATTGCGCCATAGTTTCCTGTGAAATAGGAGTCAATTGTTACTTTTTCTCCCATCGTTTCCAACAATCCACCACTGTGGTTAACATCCAGCGCGCAATAAAACTCATCCGCAAGCTGCCATCCGCTCGTTGTCCCTTCAAAATAAACAGCGCACGAAAAATGAACCCCATTGCTTGTAATTACTTTAGTGGATGCATCATTTGAGATGAGATGTACTTGTCCAAAATACGTCATACTCATCCCGGCATCCAAAGTGGCCGAGCCGTAAATATCTATCTGTCCACCGCCACCGCCCCACACCGTTCCCGCCGGCACGCCCGTCCAGTCCATGTTCCGGCATTTGGGCACGGTGCTCCCCCCGTCCACGTTTACGGTGTACGCTGCGCCGCCGTTGGTGTCGCCAAAAAACACGTCGTCATCCGCCGTGGGTACGTTGGCGTGGTAGTGGGCGGGCAGGGTCGGGTTGGGTATTTTGGCCCAGTGGGTGCTGAAGGCACTCCAGTTGC
The DNA here is from genome assembly GCA_016787285.1 of Saprospiraceae bacterium. Lineage (GTDB taxonomy): Bacteria > Bacteroidota > Bacteroidia > Chitinophagales > Saprospiraceae > M3007. Next base: position 16,516 of record JAEUUV010000175.1, read on the forward strand.
CGGAGCCGTTTACCCAGTAGTAGTCGAGGGCGGAGAGGTTTGCCGAAACAGCCGGCAGCAAGGCGGCGACCAGCAAGGTTTTGAGGTGTAGTGCGTTGCTTTTCATGTTGTTGATTTTGAATGTTATGGATGATGAATTGAAGTGTACGGGTTGTTGGGCGCGTGCGTCAACCCCACCCCCAGCCCCTCCCCCGGAGGGGAGGGGGGCTACATCGCGCGTTGCTGTTTTTTCTCGGGTTGGGATGTATTGGCATTCCTACTCGAAATTATCCTTGTTGCTGAGAGCAAGCCCCCCCCCTCCCCTCCGGGGGAGGGGGGGTAACGCGCGGAGCACAGCATCCACGGTCGGCGACACGCGCACGCCACAAATCCGTCAACCGCACAGGCTTGTTACCCGCGCCTCGGAAAAAGAACCAGTCTAGAGGAAAATCACCTTTGTCGGAATGCAAATACAGAGCCGCCCCGCCTTGTCACAAACGGACAAAGCGAAAACGCCTGAGGTATTTGTTGCCGACAGTACTGCCGGACACCGACTTGATTAGGGAAAGAGATTAACTAAAGGTGAGTGTTCGTGCGCCAAAGGTAAAGGCATAATTTTGGGAAATTCGTTCGGGGCGGGCGATAATTTTTTGGTGAGTTTGCACCATGCCGTTGAGCGTTAGCACATAGAATGGTATCAGGTCTTGCAAATCGGGAACAAGATTCCCAATTTGCAAGAAATGCCATTACTTTTGCCGCATGATAAAACGAGCCATCTCTGAGAAAATACTTCAATTGGCGGGTAAATATCCTGTGGTAAGCGTTACCGGGCCCAGGCAGTCGGGCAAAACGACGTTGGTGCGCGATATTTTTCCAGAATATCGCTATGTTTCTTTGGAGCGGCCTCCTGACCGCGCTCTGGCGGAAGAAGACCCGGAGGCGTTTCTGCAAGGCTATGAAAAAGGGATCATTATTGATGAAGCGCAGTATGTCCCGGGTTTGTTCTCGTACATTCAGGTGCTGGCGGACGAGCGCAAGCGGAACGGCGAATTTGTGCTCACCGGATCGCAACATTTCCTGTTTATGGAAAAGGTTACCCAAAGCCTGGCGGGTCGGGTGGCGGTCTTCAACCTGTTGCCGTTTTCGTTTGAGGAGATCAAAAATACGTCCTGGGGCAATCAGGACTATGAACACTACCTGTTCAAGGGTTTTTTCCCCAGGCTATACGACCAGGAAATAGCGCCACCCGATTTTTATCCCAATTACATACAAACCTACACGGAACGGGATGTGCGCCAGTTGGTCAACATATCCGACCTGTCGGCTTTTCAGCGCTTCCTGCAAATATGTGCCGGACGAATCGGTCAGTTGGTAAATTTGAGCCAGATCGGTACCGATCTCGGGATTGATCATAAAACGGTTTCCCGCTGGCTGTCCATTTTGCAAACGGGCTTTCAGGCTTTTTTGCTTCAACCTTACTTCGAAAACTACAACAAGCGCATATTAAAGACACCCAAACTGTATTTCTACGACACCGGCCTGGCCTGTTCGTTGTTGGGTATTCAAAACCGGGAGCAATTGGACGCCCATTTCGCCAAAGGCGCGCTTTTTGAAAACTATGTCGTGGTGGAACTGATGAAACAGTTTTTCAACAAGGGCCTCCGGCCCCAGTTTTATTTTTGGCGGGACAGCAGCGGCCACGAGGTGGATTTGCTGGTGGATTTTGGTGGAAAACTGTTTCCAATCGAGATCAAATCGGGCAGAACGCTCAACAGTTCTTTTTTCAACGGCCTGGATTTTTTCCACAACCTCGCCGGGCTTGAACCGCGCGACGCGTATCTGATTTACGGCGGAACGGAAAACCAAAACCGCTCGCGTGCCAATGTCCGCCCTTGGAATCAACTGCCGGTATGGAATGTGTAAGAGCGGGTTTAAAGCAGGCTGGGGATTTTTCCTGCCGGAGGCAAAATTTGTGCATTTTTTACAAATCCGACACGTCATTCCGGATTTGTAAAAAATGAACATTGATTTACGGCGGATCCAGGCTGCAGGCGCGGTCAGTCCCCTTTTTCCAGAAACTCCCGTACCCACTGCGTCGTCACCGACTTGGGCCGTTCCAGCGGCAGACTCAGGGCGCGAGCCCAGCACTGGGCAGCCAGCACGCCGAGGGCGCGGCTGACGGCAAAAAGCACCGTGTAGTAGTTGTGTTCCTTCAGGCCGTAGTGCATCAGCAGGGCGCCGGAGTGGGCGTCCACGTTGGGCCAGGGGTTTTTCACCTTGCCGAGGCTGGTGAGAATGGGCGGCACCACGTCGAATATTTTCCAGACGATCTTGACGAGGTCGTTGTCGGGAATGTGGTCTTCGGCAAACTGGCGCTGCGCCATGAATCGCGGGTCGGGTTTGCGCAGCACGGCGTGGCCGTAGCCGGGAATCACGCGACCGCTGGCGAGCGTGCTTTTCACATAGTCGGCGATCTGCTCGCGAGTGGGTTTGCTGGTGCCGAGGGTATCCACCATTTTTTGAATCCAGCGGATCACTTCCTGATTGGCTAAGCCATGCAAAGGGCCGGCGAGGGCGTTGAACGCCGCGCTGAGCGCCAGATACGGATCGCTAAGGGTGGAACCGACGAGGTGCGTGGTGTGCGCCGATGCGTTGCCGCCTTCGTGGTCGGCATGAATGGTCAGGAACAGGCGCATGTACTCCTTGAAGCCGGCATCCTCGAAGCCCAGCATGTGGGCAAAGTTGCCGCCCCAGTCGAGCGAAATATCGGGCAGCGTTTGCTCGCCTTTGCAGTACACCCGGCGGTAGATGTAGGCCGCTACGCGCGGCAGCCGGGCGATGAGGTACATCGTGTCTTCGTAGGTGGCGTCCCAGTATTCGGTTTTGTTCATGCCCGAGGTGTAGCGCTGGGCGAACACGCTGGTGTTTTGCATCGCCATCACACCGACCGACAACTGGGTCATGGGGTGCGTCTCGATGGGCAGGGCGTCAATGGCGCGGAACACGTGCTCGGGCACATTGGCCCGGCGCACCCAGTTTTCGGTGAGCCACTTGACCTGATCTTTGGTCGGGATTTCACCCACCAGCATCAGCCAAAACAGACCCTCAGGCAAAGGCTCGGTTCCTTTCGGCGCGCGGGGCAGTTTTTCACGCAGTTCGGGAATAGAGTACCCGCGAAAACGTATGCCTTCTTCCGAATCAAGCAGGGAAGGCTCCCAAATCATGCAGGTGATGTCGCGCATGCCGCCATAGACCTGATCCAGCGAAACGGTGTCTACTTGTTTGTCGCCGTGTTCCTTGAGGATGTCCTTGATCTCTTTGCCAAGCGCCTGTGATTTTTCGGTAAAAAGTTGTTTTAGCGGATCCATTAAGAGCGATGAGTGATAAGCGATGAATGATGAGCGGGCGCGTTTTCAAGGAAAAATGCCTGTGAAACACGCTTGAAACGGGGTAACAATTTTCGGCGGGCAAAGTTACAATTTTTGGTTTTTCTATTTGGCAAAGCTGTGAATTGCCTAAAAACAGCGGTTTGACACCACCGTCGGCGAGGTTCAAAACCTCGCCGACGGTTCGTTCAATTCAACGAAAACGGAACATGCAAGGGAAGCAGGCCGCGGTAGTGCTCCTGCTTGGGTATTTCCATGCGGACGATGCCGTTGGCCGACTCGACCTGCAGGCCGTCCAGGTCGAGCATGTCGGCGTTCAGTTGGAAGATGCGCTGAAAGGCCATCGGACGGTACTCCTGATGCAAGGTGCGCCGTATGCCGTATGGCTCGAAAGCGGTATCGTCCGGCTCGTAGCGGATTTCGATGCGGTCGTCGGTGACGAGAAAAATCAGGTCTTCGTGGCTGAGGCCGGGCACGGCAAGTTCGATGAAAAACGCCGTTTCGGTTTCGTACACATTGGTGGCGGGCATGGGGCTGAGTTGCAGGGCAAGTTGGCGGCGGGCCGTTGTCCAGTTGTTGCGGGTGATGAAATCGTCGAAGTACAGCGGCTGTTCGGCCGGCAAGGGGCGGTTGCGTTGCGTCGGGGACATAACAAGAGCGTTTTTTTATTGAAAAAACGGGTTCAGGCTTTTTACCCGGAACAAACAATGTTCCAGCCTCCCATGTTGCTCAAGTCTGCGCCAATTTGGCAATTGTTTGATTTTTTTACTGCCATTATGGCGCGGGATAGATTTGCCCGAATCGAAAAACCATGCCCGCCGTAAGGCGCAGCATGCGACTGGTGTTGCGCCCGCCGAGGATGTAGCCGCCGCTGACGTAAAATCCACTGCGCCCGCTTTCGGAATAGTACGCCGTGCCACCCACCTGGGTATACGATACGCCAAAGGCCTGCGGCAAGTCGGGAAGGCCGGGTACATAATCGGAACCACCGGCGGTATTTTGCCACTCCACCCAGGCGTCGAGGTAGTAGCGGGCCGCCGGAAACCCGACGCGGAAAAGCAGTGTGGAAAAATCGGCGGGTTGCACCGGCCGGTAATCGGGACGTACCTGCCGGACGGCGGCGATGTCTGCGTCCTGCAGCCTGTCGAACCGCCGGTTGTAGCCGCCGGTGAGATTAAGAAAAAGCCCGAGCGGCGTTTCCCATTGCAGGATCAGGCGGGCGGGCAAAATGACGGCTTTTTGTCCGAGGGCGCCCGACACGGCAGGCTCGTAGTCGGCCAGCGGAAAGGCCAGTCCTGTACCGAACAGCACGCCGATGCGCCCGCTGCCGACATTGCGGTACACGGGCCGGTATTTCACAAACAAGCCGCCATCCTGCAAGCCGCTTTGCGTACCTGTGAACACATAGGCGGCGGTGCCCACTATGTCCACGCGCTTGCTCAGGCCGTATTCGGCAAACAGGCTCAGCAAGGTGCCTTCGTAGCCGAGGTTGTAGGTTTGACCACCGCTTCCGACAAAGGTTTTTGCAGAGTTGAATGAAATGGAAGGCGCCAGATCGAGCACGCCTTTGCCTTTCATGTAGCCGTCGAGGGGGCCTTGGGCGGAGAGGGTACTGATATTAGTAATCAGAAAAAGGATGATGCTATCATATTTCATGGTGACCTCGGATGAGATTGTGTCTGAATGTAGCGACCGATAGGATCACAGAATTTCAGATTACATGATTACATGATTGTTGATTTTTGATGTATCCGTAGCGTACACCACCGCAGTTTGGCCAAGGGCGAAGCGGTCAACTCTACGTACTTCAAAAATCATGTAATCATGTAATCGGCAATCATGTAATCGAATCAGCTCTTCCCAAACATCCCCCGTTCCACAATTTCACACAAAATATGCCCGATCAGGATGTGCACCTCCTGGATGCGGGGCGTATCGGTGGCCGGCACATTGAGCAGCAGGTCGCAGTGCGCGGCTAATTTGCCGCCGCCGGCGCCGGTCATGCCGATCACGGTCATGCCGATCTGCCGGGCTTTTTCCGCAGCGGCGAGGATGCCCGGCGAGTTGCCCGAGGTGCTGATAGCCACCAGTACATCGCCGCGCCGGCCTGCGGCTTCCACCATGCGGGAAAACACGTGGTCGTAGCCGTAGTCGTTGGCCACGGCGGTCACGTACGATGAATTGACGTGCAGCGCTTCGGCGTACAGGGGCGGTCGGTCGGTGTAAAAACGGCCCGACAGTTCGGCGGCGATGTGCTGGGCATCGGCAGCGCTGCCGCCGTTGCCACAAAAAAGCACTTTGCCGCCTTGTCGGAATACATCCGACAGGATTTCGGCGCCCTGTTCGATTTTTTTCAGGAAAACGGGATCGTTCAGCACGGCCTGTTTAAGGGCGATTCCGGCGCGTATGGATGTTTCGATAACTGGATTCACAGTGTTGTTTTGAGCGATTTGCGAAAAGTTCGGCTACTACCTGAAGTTGAAATTTCCAGCGGGCCATGTCCACCACCATCTGGCGGCGGTTTTCGAGCGGCAAAGTTCCGTGCTTTTTTTGCAAACAACGGTAGTGACGCAGACAAACACGGGTAACGGCCACTAAAAAAAACACCGTCTGGATCGCGGTTTCTCGCCTGCCCGCAGAAATACCGATCTGCCGGATAGCCTCACCGACACGGGCTGCCTGTTGTTCAAAACAGGCTTCGAGGCGTCCCAAATCGCCCTGTTCAGTCCAAACTGTGACCAGGGTGGCCGTGCCGTTCTGCCGGTCGTGCCACAGGTCGAAGATGTCGTCGCAGAGTTGCATGAAGTGGCCGAACTCAAAAATCGCCTGGTGTTCGGCAGCGGAAAGTTCGTCGGCAAGCAGGTATCGAAACAACAGTACCGAGCAGCCGCCTTTTTCGGCAGTCAGCCGGCTGATTTCAGCCTCGGTCGGCGCCGGGAGTTTCCGCTGCCGGCCTTCCGTTTCAACCTGAAAAACGCACAACAGGTTTTCGCGGAACGCCTCCGCGTGATGGGCCGGTACGTCGGTGTATGCCTGCTGCAACAGATGAATGGCCAGGCCGGAGGGGTCGGCGGCGCGACCATAGGTTTCCGGCCCCACCCCCGGCCCCTCCCCCCGCGGGGAGGGGAGACGCGGCACGGATGATTCGTGATGGTGCAAGACCTGTTTTGCTGAGGTTTGGGGTATCGCGTCTCCCCTCCCCGCAGGGGGTGGGGCCGGGGGTGGGGCCGCCTCCACCAAATCATCAAAATACCCCGCCAGCGCGGCCAGATTGGCGAAGCGTTTCATTTCTGCGACATCAAGCGCCCGTCCGCGAATTCGCCCGAAAACGGCGCCGAGGAACATGGTGCCGAAGAAGTAGTGGCGCCGACGGTCAACCCCACCCCCGGCCCCTCCCCCGGAGGGGAGGGGAGACGTAGCAAGCACCGTAGTGCATGTGTGCTCTACGTCCCCCCTCCTCTCCGGGGGAGGGGCCGGGGGTGGGGTTACCAACCGCTCTGCCCTTGCAAACAGCACAACCAAGTGCGCCGCTGCCGGCAACCTGTAGCGCCAAAGGGCGAAAGCGCGAAAAATCCGTTTCATCAAAATTCGATTTCCTGGCCGTCGTAGCCCAGTGAAACGCCAGGTGGCAGCAGGGGCTGTACCTCGGCGGCGAGGCCCATTTCGTGGCTGACGTGTATGATCCAGGTGTGTTCCGGCTCAATCCGGGCGATGAGCGCCAGCGCTTCTTCGAGGGTTTGGTGGGTGGGATGCGGGCGATGGTGCAGGGCGCTGATGACAAGAAAGCGCGTTCCCGTCACTTTGGCTAACTCTTCGGGAAGCAGGGTTTTTACATCGGTCAGGTACGTCAGGTCGCCAAAACGGAAACCGAGGATGGGCAGGCGCCCGTGCTGAATGCCGACGGCCTGCACCTCCACGCCCTTGAGGTTGAGGCGGGAGTTTTCGTCCATCGTGTGCAGTTCGATGCGCGGCAGCCCCGGGATGGGGTCGCCGAACACGTACTCGAAGCGTTTGCGCACGTCGGCGGCCACGCGGGCCTGCGCGTACACGGCCATCGGGTGGCCGGAACGGAAGTTGAACGGGCGAATATCGTCGAGGCCGATGACGTGGTCGTTGTGTTCGTGCGTGAGCAGGATGGCGTCGAGGTGGTGCACCCGGGCGCGGAGCATCTGCTGGCGCAGGTCGGGGCCGGCATCCACGAGGATGTTTGTGCCGTTGTGCTCAATCAGCGCAGCAGTGCGCAAACGCTGGTCGCGCTGGTCGTCGGACATGCATACACGGCATTCGCACCCGATTACGGGTACGCCCTGAGAGGTTCCGGTACCGAGGAGTGTGATTTTCAAGGTGTATAAATGTTGATGGCAGGTTTAGATTCGGATGAGCGTAGTCGGCATTTGAACAATATTCGACACCGGCAAAACGGTTTCCCGGCATATTTGCTCGTGCAGGAGCGCCATGGCAGTCTGGCCGATTTCGTAGCCGGAATGTTGCACATAAGTCATGTGAACATTCAGATAGTTGGGCAGAAGGCCGTCGCTGAAACAGGCGATGTGGCATTTGGGCAGGCCGTTTTCATTGCCTTCGATGGCGGCTACCGCTCCAAGCAGCGTTTCATCGCTCATGGTAAACAGCCCGTCGGGGGCGAAGCCGGAAGCAAGCAGTTCCTGCATTTTTACCCTGCTTTGGGCGGCGCTGTCGGCATTGACAAATCGCAATTCCGCCGGATAATCCCGCAGGGCATATTCAAAACCCGAGCGTCGTTTCTGAGTGATATTCAGGTTCGGGTCGCCCAGTACCCCGGCGATGCGTTTGCACCCGGTCTCTCGAAATGTTTGAGCCAGTGTGGCGGCTGCCTCAAAATCGTCAATGACGACTGCCTGCTGGTTGGGATCTTCAAGAATTTTATCAAAAAACACGATAGGCGTTTCGGCTTCCCGCAGCAAGTCGAAGTGTTCAAGGTTTTGCGTTTCGCGGGTAAGGGCGACCAGCAGGCCGTCAATATTGTTTTCAAAACAGATTTGCACGTTCTCGATTTCCCGTTCCAGGCTGTCGGAGGAGTGCAGCACGATGAGGCTATACCCCTTGGCACGCGCAATATCCTCCACGCCTTTGATGATGGATGGGAAAAAGAACATGTTGACCTGCGGCACGATCAGGCCGATGAGTCGGCTGCGGCGGTTTCGGAAACTGGCTGCCAGCCGGTTGGGGCGGTATCCCAGTTGATTGGCCAGGGTCTGCACCCGGTTTTTCAGGTCTTCACCCACATCCGGGTGGTTGTTCAGCGCCCGGCTGATGGTGGACGGATTGACGCCAAATTGCCGGGCCAAATCTTTTATGGTCGTGCGTTTCATTACTGGCACATGTATGCGCTTTCAGGGGCGGCCCAAAAGTAAATTTTATTTGCAACTGGTTAGCCTGTGCCCCGGAACTCCGTTCCGGGAACCTGTTTTCTTCTGAAACGAAACCGGGTTTTTCAAATAAGGAACCCGGGACGGAGTTCCGGGACACAGACAAGTTTTCCACAAAACAGCACAAGTTACCAACAGCAAACGATTGCGCAAACGGTTGCGGGTAGAGCGACATTTCGGAGGGGTAAAATCCTCGGGATTGCGTGAGATAACTTTGCAAACCAAAATATCATTTTAGCAAAGCAAGGTTTCACCAATCTAATTCTATCTGTTATGTTCAAATCTGTACCTGATTTTCTGTTTTTCATTTTGCTGTTGCTGGGTGCTACCGCCCTTCAGGCGCAAAGTATAAGCGGTACCGTCGTAGATTCCGACGGCCAACCGCTGGGCTATGCCACCGTCCGATACTATGCCGGCGGCAATACCTTGGCCTCCGTGCAAGGCGCCGTCACCGACGAGCGCGGACAGTTTTCCTTAGCCGGCCTGCCCGCAGGCAGCGGCGAAGTGGTCGCCTCTTTTTTGGGCTATTCCAACGCCTCGCAGCGTGTGGACCTGAGCGCCGGGCAGTCGCTGACCGTTTCGCTGACGCTGCAATCCGACGCTTTTGGTCTCGACGAGGTGATCGTTACCGGTGTGGTGAATGCCAAATCCAAACTGGGTTCGAGCGTTTCCATCACCACGCTTGATTCCCGCGTGACCAATCAGTTGCCCGTCACCAATACCGCCGAACTGTTCCGCTATGTGCCCGGTGTGCGTTCGGAAGCCTCGGCCGGCGAAGGCAATACCAATATTTCGGCGCGTGGCGTGCCCATTTCGGCAGGCGGCTCCAAGTACCTCCAGTTGCAGGAAGACGGGTTGCCGGTGTTGCTGTTTGGCGATATCGCGTTTGCTACCGCCGACATTTTTCTGCGCGCCGACCAGAGCGTTGCCCGCCTCGAAGCGGTGCGTGGTGGCGCAGCATCCACGCTGGCAAGCAACTCGCCCGCAGGCATCATCAACCTGATCAGCAAAACCGGTGAAATCGAAGGCGGCAGCGTGAGTTCGACCCTCGGCCTGGACTACAACCACCTGCGCACCGACTTCAGTTACGGCTCGCCCATCGGCGAGGGTGTCAGTTTCCACGTCGGCGGCTTTTTCCGCCAGGGACACGGCCCGCGTACCACCGGCTACACCGCCAACTACGGCGGCCAGTTCAAGGCCAACCTGACCAAACGTTTCAAAACCGGCCATGCCCGGGTGTATTACAAATACCTGAACGACCGCGCGGTGGCTTACATGCCAATGCCCATGCAGGTGAGCGGCACCAACGACTCGCCCACCTGGGAATCGGCGCCCAACTTCAGCGCCCAATACGGCACCCCGCACACGCCGTATTTGCTGCAAAACCTCGGTCTTGGCCCCGACGGCCAGCTCCGCCGCGCCGATGTGGCCGACGGGATGCACCCGGTTTCGCACGCCATCGGAAGCGAGTTCTCTTTCGATATCGGCGAAGGCTGGAAAATTGAAAACCGCACGCGTATGGCGTTCAACAGCGGGCGCTTCGTGACGCCGTTCCCGGCCGAACTGGGACAGGCAACCAGTCTGTTTCCGAATCAAACGCTCACGTATGCCGACAACGGCCAAAATTTTGTCGGCGGCCTTGCCATGCGGATTCACATGTTCGACACGGAACTGAACAACTTCAACAACTTCGTGAACGACATCAAGATCAACAAGAAGTTCGGCGTACTCGACCTGACTGCCGGCTATTTCAAAGCCAATCAGAACATCTCCATGTCCTGGCTTTGGAACACCTACGTGACGGATGTAAACGGAGAAAAATCCCGGCTGCTCAACATCACCGACGCCGGCGGAAATGCCCTGAGCGAAAACGGTCTGCTGGCCTACGGCGTACCGGCCTGGGGTAACTGTTGCCAACGCAACTACGATGTGGCCTACGACGTGTCGGCGCCCTACGCCGCCTTGGGCGTGGAACTGGAAAACGGCCTGAGCGCCGACGCCAGTTTCCGCTGGGACCGAGGTGTGGTGAACGGCCGCTTTGCCGGCTCCGTTCAGACTTCTTACGACGTGAACAACGACGGCCAGATTTCCGAACCGGAAAAAAGCGTGTCGGCCATCAACAACGCCGCCACCACCCCGGTCAATTACGAGTACGGATACGCGTCCTACTCCCTTGGCCTGAATTACAAACTGAGTGCCGACAAAGCCGTGTTCGCCCGTTACAGCCACGGCGGCTCCGCCAAAGCCGACCGCTTGTTGTTCAGCGGTCTGGACTACACGAACGGCGACCGCCTCAATGCCAAAGACCTGATTGACCAGGCCGAACTGGGCTACAAGATGAAATTCCGCAAGGGTGGTTTTTACGTGACCGGCTTTTATGCTCAAACTTCGGAAGAAGGCGGCTTCGAGGCTACGACGCAAAAGGTTATCAAAAACGACTACCGTGCGCTGGGTGTGGAACTGGAAGGCTCGTACTCGGCAGGCGGTTTCGACCTGCGCGGCGGCCTGACCTTCACCTCGGCTGAAATTACAGACGCTATTGACGAAACCGTCATCGGCAATACGCCGCGCCGCCAGGCAGCACTGGTTGGTTCGTTGATGCCGGCTTACCAGGCCGGTCGCTTCTATGTGGGACTGGCAATTTTCGGCACCAGCCAAAGCTTTGCACAGGACAACAACAAATTGGTGCTGCCGGGCTACCTGGTCGTCAACGGCTTCGCCCAAATGACGCTGAGCAAGGGGCTGTCCCTGACCGTAAGCGCCAACAACCTGCTCAACGCCATCGGCGTAACCGAGTCGGAAGAAGGCGCCATTACCGACAACGCTGTGAACTTTGTACGTGGGCGTTCCATCACCGGACGTACGTCTACGGTGACCTTGCGTTACGAGTTCTGATTTATTTATGCGTTAGGCGTAGAGGAGGGTGTCACAGAGGCTCACAGAGGCTTGGAGTACACAGAGATTTTTACCGATTAAGAGTGGACGGATTCCTTCGGAATGACAAAAAACTCTGTGAACTCCAAGCCTCTGTGAGCCTCTGCGACACCCTGCTCTACTCGGCGCTAACACACCCACCCTCCTGCACATGAACGACCAACCATGCTACCTTGCCGCGTGCCGGCAACTGTCGGCGGCCTGTGTGTCCGAAGGCATCCTCGCCTCCACGCAGGCGACCGACAACTACTGCCGGGTTTGGGCGCGGGATGCCGTGGTGGCGGGGCTGGCGGTATTGAGCATGTCCGAACCGCAGGCGCATTTGGTGGCTGCCCTGCGCAGTACACTCTGTACGCTCGCCGGGCATCAGCATGTCTGCGGACAGCTCCCGTCCAATGTGGCGTTCCCGGATGGGCTGCCCCCGGAAGTCAGTTACGGCGGCCTGAGCGGGCGGGTAGATGCCACTGCCTGGTTTGCCCTGGGTTGCGGATACTACGCGGCATTTGAACAGGAAGACGCGGAGTTCCGCGCACAGATGGCGCCGGTTCTGGAAAAAGCCTTCGGGATCATGGATGCCTGGGAGTTCAACGGAAGGCACCTGATGTATGTGCCGGTAGGGGGAAACTGGGCCGACGAATACCTGCTGCAGGGCTACACGCTGTACGACAATGTGCTGCGGCTGCTTGCCCTCGAAAAAGCCGCCGGGGTTTGGGCGCGTCCCGATTGGGCGGAGAAAGCCCGGCTTGTCCGGGAGACCATTCGCCAAAATTTCTGGCTTGGCGCCGATCGCCCAAACGCCAATTACCACCCTTTTGCCCTGAAACGCGCACCGGAACGCCCGTACTGGGCCGCTGCATTTTCTCCAGGCGGCTACGATACACGATTCGATCTCTGGGCCAATGCGCTTGCCATGATTGCCGGTTTGGGAAATGTAGAGCAGGTTGGTACCCAGGTCGCTTTCATGGAAGCGCTTGCCCGTGATTTTCAAAACCTGTTGCCGGCATTTTTCCCGATCATAAAACCCGGCGACCCGGAATGGCCGGCCCTGGAAAACCACCATGCGTACCGGTTCAAAAATCATCCGCACCATTTCCACAACGGGGGTATCTGGCCAGTCGTGCTGGGCTTCGCCGGCGCGGCGTTCGTGCAGTGCGGCGGCGCTCAAACGGCAACGCGTATGCTCAACGCCTTGACGAATTTTTTATATCGGGACGAACTGCAGTTTTGCGAATATCTGGCCTCCGATACCTTTGAGTGGGGCGGTACGCCGAATTTGAGTTTTTCGGCTGCCGGGTATATGCTGCTCCACGAAGCCGTTTTGCACAAGCACAGTTTTTTTCAGATCAATCCTTCCTTCTCCACATGACAGGCGACATCATCAACGCCGAACAACGGCACTACGATACCGCACGAAGTTTGCTTCCCCTGCTCGAACCGCTGCTCCTGCGCGCAGGCAGGATCGTGCTGGCTGTAGGCGGAGAATCGGGCAGCGGTAAATCCGTAACGGCCGTTTGCCTGCGCGATCTGCTGCTCGAAGCGGATATGAATGCAGCAATCCTTCACCTCGACGACTACTTCGCTTTCCCGCCGGCAACCAACCACCGGCGCCGACTGGAAGACATCGGGCGCGTGGGTATGCAGGAAGTGCGTATGGAATTGCTGCAAGAGCATGTGGATTCGTTCCGAGCCGGCGCAACCCTGCTGAAAAAACCGCTTTCCGATTACCAGGCCGACCGAATCACGGAAGAAGTACTGGACCTGTCCGACACCCGGATACTGATTGTGGAAGGCACTTACAGCCTGGCCCTGCAATCGGTGGATTGCCGCATATTCCTGACCCGGAATTACATGGAAACCAAAGCCCAACGCTTGCTGCGTGGCCGCGAAACGGACGATGAATTCATTGAGCGGGTATTGGCTGTCGAGCATGCCATCATCGCCCCGTTTGCTGCCGGTGCAGATATTTTGATTGACAAATCCTACCAGGTCATGCTGCAAAACAGCGCATTCCAACACACGCAACTATGAAAAAGAAACTTTCACTGTTCCAGATCATCAACATGAACGTGGGCTTTTTCGGCATCCAGTACAGTTTTGGTTTGCAGCAAAGCAACATGAGCCCGATTTACAAATACCTTGGCGCCGACGAGGCCTCTTTGCCGCTGCTGTGGCTGGCCGGGCCGATGACCGGCCTGCTGGTTCAGCCGATTATCGGGGCTATGAGCGACAAAACATTCAGCCCGCTGGGGCGGCGGACGCCCTACTTCCTCATCGGGGCGGTGTTGTGCAGTGTCGGGCTGTTGGTCATGCCGTACAGCAGTGCGCTCTGGATGGCCGCAGGCACACTCTGGATTCTGGATGCGGCCAACAACGTGACGATGGAACCCTACCGGGCTTTTGTCAGCGACAAACTCGCCGAAGAACAGCGGCACCTGGGCTTTCTGACCCAAAGCGCTTTTACGGGCTTTGCCCAAACCCTGTCGTATCTCACGCCGTCGCTCCTGTTCTGGGTCGGGATGAATAAAGACGCGGTGAATGATCGGGGCATTCCCAACGTGGTGGTCACGGCGTTTTTTATCGGCGCCTTTTTCTCCATTTTTTCCATACTCTGGACGGTTTTGACCAGCAAAGAAGACCCGCTGACGGAAGACGAAGCCGCCTACATGCGTGCCAACCCGTTGCGTGTACGTGGTATCTTCGAAGACATTTTCGGCGCCATACGGGAAATGCCCGATACCATGCGCCGGATGGGCTGGATGAGCCTGTTTCAGTGGTACGGCATGTTTTGTTACTGGATGTACATTGCCCTGTCGGTCAGTCAGTCGTTGTTTCATACGACCGACAGCAAGACGCCGGCATTCAAAGACGCCGGTTTGATTGCGGGGCAAATGGGCGCGCTGTACAATTTCATTGCGTTCGGCATGGCTTTCGCCCTCATACACTTTTCCAAACGCTTCGGCCCCAAATTAGTGCATAGCATCTGCCTGATTGCCGCCGGGGTGAGCATGGTGGCTATTTCATTTGCTACGGACAAAATCTTGTTGTTCGCGCCCATGTTCGGCATCGGGCTGGCGTGGGCCAGCATCATGGGCAATCCCTATGTGATGCTCGCCAACTGCATTCCACCGGAGCGAACGGGGGTGTACATGGGCATTTTCAACATGTTTATTGTGATCCCGATGATCATCGCAATTTTCACCTTGCCGCTGATTTATGACAACCTGCTGGCCGGGAATCCGCAAAATGTGATCCGGTTGGCGGGAGTGTTGTTGCTGGCAGCGGCAGTAGTGACAAGCAGGATCAAAGCGGCGAACGGGTAAATCAGGACAAGTACTTCCCCACAATCGGCATGCGCCGCCCCATACCGAAACCCTTGCGGCTCACGCGCAGCACCGGCGCTGCCTGCTCGCGTTTGAATTCGTTGATGTTCACCAAACGCAGTACCCGCGCCACGAGGGCTTCGTCGAAACCCGTCTGCACCAATTCGCGCGGGCCTTGGCGGCATTCGATGTACTGGTACAGTACCCGGTCGAGGATGTCGTAGTCGGGCAGGCTGTCCGAGTCTTTCTGGTTGGGGCGCAGTTCAGCACTGGGCGGCTTTTCGATGGAGTTTTTGGGTATGGCCCCAGCCCCCGAGGGGAGGGGCGAACCCAGCGGCAAAGTATTCAGGTAGCGGGCCAGCGCGTACACCTCGGTTTTGTACACGTCGCCGAGTACGGAAATGCCGCCGCACATGTCGCCGTAAAGCGTGCCGTAACCCACAGCCATTTCGCTTTTGTTGGTGGTGTTGAGCAGGATGTGGCCGAATTTGTTGCTCATGGCCATAAGCAGGGTGCCGCGGATGCGGGCCTGGATATTTTCTTCCGTGACGTTGAACGGCTGCCCGGCAAACTGTTGCTGCAAAGCCGCCTCGAATGCCTCGAACACCGGACGGATGGGCAGGATATCGTACCGGATGCCGAGGTTTTCGGCTAATTGGCGGGCGTCGTCCACGGAGTGGTCACTGCTGAACTGGCTGGGCAAAAGCAACACCTGCACGTTGTCGGCGCCGAGTGCTTCCGCCGCCAGCACGCAGGTGACCGCCGAGTCAATGCCGCCCGACAGGCCGAGGATGGCCCGTTTGAACCCGAGTTTGCGGAAGTAGTCGCGGATGCCCACCACCAGCGCGTCATGGATGAGTTTGATTTTGTCCTTCGGCTGCTCGTTCGAGCGGCCGCCGGTTCGGACTTCGTCCACATCGTACACGCGCAAGCACTCCTCGAAGTAGGGCATTTCGTCAAAAACCAGCCCGTCGGGCGACACCACGAGGCTGCCGCCGTCGAATATGAGGTCGGTCTGAGCGCCCACGTGGTTGGTGTAAAACATGGGGATGCCGTAGCGCTGCACGTTGGAGCGCACCACATGAATGCGCTCGTTCGCCTGCTCGTAACTGAACGGCGAAGCCGAGAGGTTGAGGATAAATTCCGGCTTTTCGGGCATCATCTCGTCGAGCGGGCAGATGGTGTACAGCGGGTTTTCGTTGCCCACATTCCAGATGTCCTCGCACACGCTGAGGGCGATTTTTTTGCCCTTGAACGCCACGGTCCGGAACTCCCGGCCCGGCTCGAAGTAGCGGTACTCGTCGAAGATGTCGTAGGTAGGCAGCAGGGCCTTGTGCTGCACGCCGAGGATTTCGCCGTTGTACAGCAGGTACGCCGAGTTGTGCAGGTCTTTGCCCTCCACGACCGGGTTGGGCGTGGGCGCACCCACCACGATCCCGATGCCCGTGCTGGCGGCCCGGAGTGTGTCCACCGATGCCTGGCAGCGGCGGACGAAGTCGTTGAATTCCAGGAAGTCGCGGGGTGGGTAGCCGCAGACGGCCAGTTCGCCGAAGCACACGAGATCGGCGCCGAGCGCCTTGGCCTGCTCCACGGCCCGGAGCATTTTTTGCAGGTTGTCCTCGAAGTTACCGATGTGGTAATCCAGTTGGGCGATAGCGATTTTCATAACTGCTGCGAAAGTAGGGCCTTTGCTACCTTTGGGCCGTGAAAAAAATTATCCGGAAAATATTCGTCCTGCCCATCCGGCTGTACCAGGTCACCCTGTCGCCCCTGCTGGGGCCGAGCAAGTGCCGGTTCAAACCCACCTGCTCGCATTACGCCGTGGAAGCCATTGAGGAATGGGGCATTTTCAAAGGCAGTTGGCTGGCGCTTAAGCGTATTGTGCGTTGCCATCCCTGGGGCGGATTTGGGTATGATCCGGTGCCTAAGCGGACAGAAGAACCAGGAAAATAATTTTGTGCATCACACAAAATTCAAGGGATAACATTTGTTATCTTTGGGCCATGAATTTTGAGCAGGGTCTAAAAAAAATTGTCACCGTTTTCGAACAAGAAGACATCCCCTACATGATCGTGGGAGGCCTTGCCATGAGTTTCTACAACCGGTTCCGATTTACGGCAGACATTGACTGTGTGCTTCAAATTTACCCCCATCATATTGAAAAAGTCATCCGGCATTTCCCGAATTGGCTTCCATTTTTGGAACAATTTCAGGAGAGTGCGAGACGCGGCATCTTGTTCAATTTCACGGACTTCGATACAGGTATCAAATACGACATGATGCTTTATCAGGACAGTGATTACAATTGGACGGCTTTCGAGCGAAGGCATAAAGTGACCTTCATGGATATTGAGTGTTTTATTTCTGCTCCGGAAGACCTGATTATCTCCAAACTTCGGTGGTACGCGCTTTCCCAAAGCGCCAAACAGCTAGATGACATCAAATTTCTTTTGCGAGAAGTGACCGTCAACAAGACCTATCTCGATACCTGGTGCAACCGTTTATACCTCTCCCGTTATGGACTTTTCTAAAGAAAATATTGAGGCCTCCGAACAGGCCGACTTTGTTTATGCCGATTGGTACTCCCGTTTGCCGGACGAAAAGAAAGCCGAGTTTTTCAAAAACGGTTTCGACTTTGTGGCCAAAAAGGTCAGGCATGATCTGAAAAGTGAAAATCCGTTTGCAACCGAGGCGGATATCCGTTTGCGTTTTGTCGAACTCACACAGCGAGAGGAGTATCCCGAAGAAGTTTTTGCATTCATCCAGGAGAAGTTTCTCGAATGTTCGGAGAAGGAGTGGCAGCACCGTTTCAAGGCTATGAAAAATGCCTTGGGTTGGTCGTACGACGACATTGCCAACTTCATCCATGCAGGCAGTGGAGCATCGGTGAAGGCATCCATCAACAGAAAGTTGCCGGCGTTTGCCAAACTTGCTGTTTGCGTTTTTGAAAAACTACACACCCCCGAGCCGGCTACATGAAACACACCCTCGATAAATTTTTCTACCCCCGCTCCGTCGCCGTTGTCGGCGCCACGGACAAAGCAGAAAAGATCGGCCACGCCGTGCTGCGCAACCTGCTCACGGGCGGGTTCAAGGGCGCCGTCTACCCGGTGAATCCCAAGTACAAAACCGTGCAGGGCCTGAAGTGCTACGCCCGGCTGAGCAACCTGCCCGAGGTGCCCGACCTCGTGGTGTTTGCCCTGCCTGCAGCGCTCATTCCGCCGCTGATGGCCGACTGCAAAAAAGCCGGCGCCGAGTGCGCCGTTGTGCTTTCGGCGGGTTTCAGGGAAACCGGCCCGGAAGGCGAGCAACTTTTTCGCGACCTGAAAACCGCGGCTTCCGCCAACGGTGTGCGGCTCATCGGCCCCAACTGCCTCGGTCTGCTCACGCCGTCCATCGGCCTCAATGCCACTTTTGCGCCCACCATGCCGCCGGCCGGGCGCGTGGCGTTCATTTCCCAGAGCGGCGCCATGGGTTCGGCCGTGCTCGACTGGGCCGCCGACAAAAATGTGGGCCTCAGCCACTTCGTGTCGGTCGGCGGCATGGCCGACATCGGTTTCGACCACCTGATTGACTACTTCGGCTCCGACAGCCGCACGGCCTGCATCCTGATTTACATGGAAAGCCTGACCGACGCGCGCCGGTTTATGAGCGCCGCCCGCGCCTTTGCCCGCACCAAACCCATCGTGGTGCTCAAGGCCGGAGCCAGCCGGCAGGGCGCGCGCGCCGCACTCTCGCACACAGGCGCTATGGCCGGCAACGACGCTGTGTACGACGCCGCGTTCCGCCGGGCGGGTATCATTCGGGTGCAGACGATCCAGCAACTGTTCGACTGCACACAAGCCCTGGCCACCCAGCCCCTGCCCGCCGGCAACCGCCTCGCCATCGTGACCAATGCCGGCGGCCCGGCCATTCTTGCCACCGATGCGCTCGAACTGCGCGGCGGCACGCTGGCTACGCTTTCGCCCGACACCATCGCCGCACTCGACAAGGTTTTGCCCCCGGCCTGGAGCAAAGGAAACCCGGTGGACATCCTCGGCGACGGTACGGTGGAGCAGTTCCGCGCCGCCCTGCACGCCTGCCTGTACGACCCCGGCGTGGACGCCGTGCTGGTCATCCTCACCGCCCAGAGCGTGACCGACGCCGATGCTGTGGCTCAGGCCGTGGTAGCCGAATCCAAAGCCGTACACAGCAAGCCCGTGTACGCCAGTTGGATGGGCTTGCAAACCGTGCGCAGTGGACGCGCCATCCTCGAAGCGGGCAAGGTGCCCTGGTACCCGTTCCCGGAGCGGGCGGTGGTCACCTTCATGCACAAGGTGCGCTACCGCGAAAACCTCGAACTTCTGTATGAAACCCCGCCCGACCTGCCCATCGAACTGTCGGACATCAACCGCACGGGCGCGCGTGTGGTGGTGGACATTGTGCGCAAATCGGGCCGCATCCACTTCGAGGAAGCCGAGGCCAAACGCCTGCTGGCCTGCTACGGCATCCCGGTGAACGCCACGTATTTGGCCAAAACCGAGGACGAAGCCGCCGCCATCGCCCGCAGTCTGGGTTGTGCGGTGGCGGTTAAGGTGGAGTCACCCGATATCTGGCACAAGTCCGACGTACACGGTGTGCGGCTCGGTATCGAGACGGAGTTCGGCACCCGGCAGGTGTTTCGTTTTTTGATGGAAAATGTGCGCAAAAAACGCCCCGACGCGCGCATCACCGGCGTGACCATCGAAAAAATGGTAGACACCCAGCACGAGTTGCTCATCGGCGCGGTGAAAGACCCCACGTTTGGTCCCGTGGTCGTGTTCGGCCTCGGCGGCGTGGCCACCGAAATCTGGCAGGATCGCGCCATCGGCTTGCCGCCGCTCAACCTGGCCCTGGCCCGCCACCTTGTGGAGGGCACCCGCATCGCCCGGCTGCTGCACGGATTCCGCCACCTGCCCGCCGTGCCGGTGGAGCAGTTGCAAAACGTGCTCGTGCGCTTTGCCTACCTGCTCATGGATTTTCCCGAGATCAGCGAAATTGACATCAATCCCTTCGCCATGAGTGCCGAGGGCGGCATTGCGCTGGATGCAGCGGTCACGCTCGAATCCTCGCCCAGCCTGCAACGCGACCCCTACGAACACCTTAGCATACAGCCTTACCCGACGCAGTGGATCAAAACCGTGCAGCACAAGAGCGGGCAAAAAATCCTGCTGCGGCCCATCCGCCCGGAAGATGAGCCGCTGGAGGCCGAACTGGTGGAAAAAACCTCGCGGGAGAGCCTGTACTTCCGCTTTTTCGGGTTCACGCCGGGCATTGACCACAAGATGCTCGCGCGGTTCACGCAGATTGACTACGATCGGGAAATGGCCATCGTGGCTGTCATCGAGGAGAGCGGTAAACCACAAATTATCGGAGTGGTGCGCATTGTGGGCGATGCCTGGCGCGATACCTGCGAGTACGCCATCCTCGTGGCCGACAACTGGCACGGCCAGGGCATCGGCAGCCTGCTGACCGACTACATCATCGAGATCGCCCGGGCGCAGGGCTACCGCAAGATCACGGCCACGTTCCTGAAAACCAACGGCGCCATGCGGCGGCTGTTCGAGCATAAGAGGTTTGTGATTCGGAGCGGGGAGGATGGGGCGGATGCGGCGGAGCTGAGGTTGTGAGGGGATCAACCCATCCTCGCCATCTCCCGAAACTTCAAATTGGGTGCCGCAAGGGCCTGAGAAATGTACAAGGCATGGTTTATTTTAGCCTGTTTCGCCAAATCCTGGAGCAGGCTTACTTGAAACTCGACTTCGCGGAGGATTAGCGGCTCCTGGCCCAGCCGAGCCTCAAGCGATTCGAGGGAAAGATCATGCGGGTACTTGTCGCGCTTCTGAACGTACAGGCTGAGAGAGTCGAAAGCGATGGCGGAGGTGGTCTCGATGTGCTTCGGATCCTGGGTTCGGACAAATGAAAAACACTCGTACAGCATGCTCGACACATCCAGCGCAAGTGAAGCCAGTGTGTTGCCCCCGAAATCATCCATGTCGGGGGTTACATCTTCGATGAGTTCGTCAATGATCTGTACTTCCTCGGAGTCGTGTTGCTTTTGGGCAACAATGTCTTTGAGCAGGTCAATACCGTTGAGCAAAACCATCGGGTTGCCCCATTGCTCGATCAGGTGAAAGGCAAAGTAATTGGGCAAAAATCGCTCAGTGAGCATCACCCCGAAGGCCAACTGGTGGTAGGGTGGCAAGGCTCGGATGTTCTTGCTGATCGTAGCACGCGTGTTGCTGTCCATATTTTCTACAAGCGATTTTTAGATTTTTTTCCGGAAAACCCGGTTTGAGTACTAATGCCTAACTCGTTCAGCATGTCCTCACAGTCGAGGCAAATGGGGCGGCTTGCACCAATTTCAACTACAAATAAATTATTTTCCGCAGCCTCCTCGATAATGTTCTCCTCGGCATGATTACCGGGCCTGCTGCTGGCGATAATTTCGTGTGGTAGCAAAGCCCTGCGAATTTCGGCACGAAGGTACTCTTCGTTGGTTCCGACAATAGAGATTTCACTGTTGGTATCTCCCACAGCGGTCGTTGTATGGCGTCTTTTTCGTTCATCTTCGATTAAGCTGTGCAGTTCTTCGGCTCGGCTTGTTGGATTCTTTCTTGCGGGTGATTCCATTGCAGGTGACTTTTTTGAGTTAAATTCAAGTAGCCGATGTCGAGCCGTTTTTTGGGGGTCGGTTCCTTTTTGCGGCACCGGTTTTCTCTTTTTTCTGCCGCCTTTTAGGCTTGGTTTTCAGTACCTGCCCGGTTTTTTTGTACTGCGCAATGATCGCGCTGATAGCCTTTCGGTCTTCGTCAGTGCATGGCATTGGAGGTAGATTGAGGTCAATACCAGCGGGTTCTTTTATGTTGCCCATGATTGTCAATTTCGATTTCCAGGTGATATTTTTCTTGTTTTGGCATAAGCGCCAGCAAATTTACAAAATCCCTTGCGAAAACTTCAACTCAATTTCGGGCATTTCCCTGACACGGCATGGGTACTGACCGACTACATCATCGAGATCGCCCGGGCGCAGGGCTACCGCAAGATCACGGCTACCTTCCTGAAAACCAACGGCGCCATGCGGCGGATGTTCGAGCACAAGAGGTTTGTGATTCGGAGCGGGGAAGATGGGGCGGATGCGGCGGAGTTGGGGTTGTGAGGAGTTCCGCAAAAGGATTGACAAGAGGCATTTCTTCGCTTCTACCTCCGTCGGAGCATTCCAACCCAGTATTTCAATTGAGCGTGTTCAGAAATACAAGCCCCTCTTGACATTACCAACCAAACCGTGTCCGTGAGTATTATTGCCCTTTCTTTTTTGAGCATTCCTTCTCCACCATGAAACTAATCCAGCAAACACTCGCCAAAACGCTGCTCCCCGCCTACCGCGTCCAAAACGTGGAGTACCACCGCATCGAACGGTTTAAAACCGAACTCGCCCGCCTGCTCGAACACCTCGAACACGGCGCCGGCGAAAGCGAGGAACACCTCAAAAACCTCGTCTCCGATTTTCTCAAGGCAGCCTGGTACCGCGACGAATATTTCGTAAACACCAAAGACCGACAGGACCTCGTGATCCACAATGGCCGCACCGCCAAAGACAACGTCGGCGTCATCATCGAGGCCAAACGCCCCAAAAACAAGGCGGAAATGTTCTCCCCCGAGAACCCCAACGCCAAAGCCCTGCACGAACTGCTGCGCTACTACCTCAACGAACGCAGCCGCAACGGCAACAAGGAAATCCGACACCTTGTCATCACCGACATCCACCGATGGTACATCTTCGATGCCGCCGACTTCGAACGCCACATCTACGCCAATACCAAACTGCTCCAACAATACGCCGACTGGCACGAAGGCCGCCTCGGCTCCGGAACCACGCCCTGGTTTTACAAGGAAATCGCCGCGCCGTTTTTCGAAGAAGAACTGCCCGAACTCCGCTGCTGCACTTTCGACCTGCGCGACTATGCCGCCGCCGCCACCAATGCCGACCCCAACGACGACGAACTCCTGCTCGACCTCTACAAAATCCTCTCCCCCCAACACCTGCTCAAAAAAACCTTCGCCAACGACAGCAATGCCCTCAACAAACAGTTCTACGACGAACTGCTCTACATCCTCGGGCTGGAAGAAGTGAAAGAAGGCGGCAAAAAACTCATCGAACGCGCCGACAAACGTCGCTGCGACGGCAGCCTGCTCGAAAATACCCTCAGCGAACTCGACATCAGCGGCGTGTGGCGCGACGCTACCGACCTCGACCAGTTCGGCGATACCCCCGAAAAACAACGCTTCAGTATCGCCCTCGAACTTTGCATCACCTGGCTCAACCGCATCCTGTTCCTCAAACTGCTCGAAGGCCAATTGCTCCGCTGGCGACCGGGAAGCGATCGCCTGCTGTCGGTGGACAATGTGAAGGACTACGACGAACTTAACGAGCTGTTTTTTCATGTCCTCGCCGTGCCCGAAGCCGAACGCCGCGAATCGGTGCGCCGTCAGTTCGGCAACATTCCTTACCTCAACAGCTCGCTCTTCGAGCAAACCGAACTCGAACGCCGCACCCTGCGCGTGTCGGCTCTGAAAGACCGCCTCGATTTGCCCCTGCACCCCAACTCGGCGCTCCGGCACGGGGCCAATCCGCCCAAATCCCTGCAAACCTTAGCCTACCTGTTCGCTTTCCTCGATGCCTACGATTTCAGCAGCGATGCCAAAGCCCGCATACAGGCCGAAAACCGCCCGGTGATCAATGCCGCCGTGCTGGGCCTCATTTTTGAAAAAATAAACGGCTACCGCGACGGCTCGTTTTTCACGCCCGGATTCGTCACCATGTACATGTGCCGCGAAACGCTGCGCCGTGCCGTGCTCCAAAAATTCAACGTGCGCTACGGCTGGACCTGCGCCAACGTCGAAACCGACCTCCACAACGAACTCCTGCGCCACAAAACACCCCTGCCCGAAGCCAATGCCCTCGTCAACAGCCTGCGCGTGTGCGACCCCGCCGTGGGCAGCGGCCACTTCCTCGTCAGCGCCCTCAACGAACTCATTGCCATCAAAAGCGACCTCGGCATCCTCTGCGACACCGCCGGCAAACTCCTGCCCCTCACCGCCATCGTCGGCAACGACGAACTCATCCTCACCGACCCCCGCACCGACCAGCCCGTGGAGTACCGGCCCGGCAACGCCGCCGCCCAGCGTATTCAGGAAACGCTCTTTCACGAAAAACAAACCCTTATCGAAAATTGCCTGTTCGGCGTGGACATCAACCCCAAATCAGTCATGATCTGCCGCCTGCGCCTCTGGATCGAACTGCTCAAACACGCCTATTTCACCGCCGGCAGCAAATACCAAAGCCTCGAAACCCTGCCCAA
>JAEUUV010000181.1 GCA_016787285.1 Saprospiraceae bacterium
GTGGCATGGCGTAGAAGCGGGGTGCAAACATACACGAAAATCGCGTAGTTCACGAATGCCGTACGAGCAAGCATGCGCCATGATCTGCTCAGCCACTGCATAACTCTCCCGTACCGCCTCCGGCACATCGCGGTGAAAACGTCCCTCCACCACAAATGCCTCCGCATACGACTCAAAGTCTGGAGCGCTGAATACTGCCCAAATAGGATCAGGCACGTGGTATGACATGGCTGGCGACGGTTAGGGGGTGAAAATTTCGTTGAGGAGTCTTTCCTGAACTAGCTTGGTTTTAAGTATATAAGATTCAATTTCGTTTTTATTTTGATGCAAGTTGGAGAATTTTTTTGCAACCTGATTTTGATTTTCGAATGAGGGAATGTTTAGTGAAAACTTCTCCATTTCTCCCTTTGTAATATGTACTAATTGTGCACTTCCATGGGCCTTAGATTCAATCTCTTTTGTCAAAAATTTTAAATAATAGAAAATAAACAATTTATCAAATTCTGCTTTACTAAACTCAATTTTAAATATATGCTGATTCAATACCCCCCTTGTACCAGGCCATATAAAGGGGCCAAACGATGTGCCTCTGTTGCCAGACCAAGCAAACAATAAATCTCCCTTTTCAATTAAAACTTTGGATTTTAGATCGCCTTGAAAATAGTTAAATTCGGAACTTCCATTCAAGTTTTGAATTCTAAGGATGGGAATACCTATTGGTTTCCAATCGTCTGGATTGAAAGCAGAACCGTTTTTCAATTTTAGGAAATCCCCAATTTTCATTTTTCTACATTCGAACAGGTCAGGTAACGCCCTATAATAGTCAGCCAATTTCTGATCAGAAAAACCCGCCAGTTTTTCTAATAACCTCCCATACCCCTCTACCACCGCATCTCCCGCCCACAACAACTCCGCCAGCCGCGCCTGCTGGTCTTTGGGGGGGAGGAGGAATTCCTGGGTGCGTAGGGTGCTCCAGTTGATCGTCGGCGACAGCGAGCCAACAGAAATATCAACTGCCCGGTGCATAAAAGCATCGGAATGAATGAAAAAAGGAAATAATTGCGGGTCGATAACTGCGGGGTTAGCACGCAGCACCATTGCATGCGCCGAGCAAATTCCTTCAAAAGTTGCTATGGCTGCTTTACGCTGGTAAGCCCGACGTTTGCCGAAAATCAGGTCGCCGGGGTAGACTTTCAGTTTGGTGCCTTCCACATCGGCGGGTTTTCCCCAGCGCTTAATGTGGATGGTATCGGAATCCAGGTGTTCCAGTCCAACGTAAATATCAAGGTTGGTAGCCCCCGGCTCTACCCGTTCGGAAATGTTGGAGGCAATTTGTTCGAAGCGGTATTTTTTCCAGCCGCTTTTGTCCATATTTTTCAAGTCCATCATGCTGTCAGTTCGTTTGGAGTTCGCGCAACAGGGTCTGAATACCGTTGCGCAATTCGGCGGACGATTTTTCCCAATTTTGGATGAGTTCCTGTAAGTCCGGGGTTTCGCTGTTTTGGGTTTTTACATTCGAAACGTATTGCGGAATATTCAAACTGGCATTTCTGGCGAGTACTTCCTGCACATCCACTACCCGTGCAAACCCTTCGATTGCTTCAAATTTCTGATAGGCTGAAAGAATACGTTGAATGTGCGCCTCATCCAGATAGCTCATGCTTTTTTCCGTGCGCACTTCCTCCACGGCATTGATAAACAGAATCTGTCCTTTTCTTTCGGGCGTTTTGTTCGTCCGGCAGATCAGCAGGCAACTTTCCATCGGGGAGTTGTAAAACAGGTTCGGCCCCAGCCCGATGACGCACTCCACCACATCGCTTTCCACCATCTTGCGGCGCATGTGGGCTTCGGCGTCGCGGAACAGGATGCCGTGCGGCCAAAGCACCACGCAACGCCCGTCCTTCGTATCCAGACTCTTGTGAATATGCTGCTGAAACGCGTAATCCGCGCAGCCCTGCGGGGGAGTGCCCCAGATATTGCGGCCGTAGGGGTCATTGGCCCAGGCTTTCTGGTCCCAGGCTTTGATGCTGTACGGCGGATTGGCCAGCACGACGTTGAAGGTTTTGAGTTCGTCGTTTTCGAGCAGGCCGGGCTGACTCAGGGTGTTGCCGCGCACGATGCGGAAGTCTTCGATGCCGTGCAGGAACATGTTCATGCGGGCGATGGAGGAGGTGATGAGGTTGATCTCCTGGCCGTAGAGTTTCAGGGTGCGGTATTCCTGGCCGGCGGTTTTGAGTTGCAGGGCGCAGTTGAGTAGCAGTCCGCCGGAGCCGCAGGTGGGGTCGTACACGCTTTCGCCGGGCTGAGGATCCATGAGCAGGGTCATGAGGCGCACAACGGTGCGGTTGGTGTAAAATTCGGCGGCGGTGTGGCCGCTGTCGTCGGCGAATTGTTTGATGAGGTATTCGTAGGCGTTGCCGAGTTCGTCCTGCGGCACGTGGGCCAGGTCGAGCCGGTGCCGGCTGAAGTGTTCGATGAGGTTGATGAGGGTTTCGTCGCTCAGGCGGTCTTTGTTGGTCCAGGAGGCGTCGCCGAAGATGCCGAAGAGTTGGTCGGGGTTGGCTTTTTCGATGCCGCGCATGGCCTCGGCGAGGGCCCGG
>JAEUUV010000028.1 GCA_016787285.1 Saprospiraceae bacterium
ACCAGTTCGATGTACCCGCTCAGAATATCGGGGCGCAGGGCCACCCCGTCCACGCGGTTTTCGTACACCTTGCACACATAAAAATAGGTGCCCTCGGCCACGTCGTTGCCGGATTCGTTTCGGCCCGTCCAGTTGATCGCCGGGTCGGCGGTGCTGAACACGAGATTACCCCAGCGGTTGAAAATTTGCATGTCCACGCGGGCAATAAACCGCCAGTTCGGGAAGGGCGTGTACAGGTCGTTGTGGCCGTCGCCGTTGGGGGTGAAGGCGTTCGGGAGTTCGTAGCGGGGACAATTGTCCACACACAGCACCGAACTCTGAGCGCTTTCATTGCCTACGGAATCCACCGCAGAAATAGCGTAACAGCCGGCAAGTCCCTCGCCCACCGTATGCACAAACGTGGTGTGGGCGGCTCCGTCCACGATTTCCAGCAACCCGAGCGGATCGCCCTCGAAGGGCGCAAACCAGATGCGGTACTGCACCGCATCGTCGGTGCCGGAGCAGCTCGTGTTGGGGTTGTTCCACACTAAGGTGTTTTCGTAGGGCGGGTCGGGCGCAGCGCCACCGCCGTCGTTGCAGATATTCTCCACCGCGAGTACCGGCACGCAGGGCGGAATCGTGTCAATGGGTACCCCGCAGGTGATTTGCGAATTGTTGAAAATCGGATCTACAACACCGCCAATACTGTACGTTCCCTCGCTGCGCACGTAGTAGCAGTACTCCTTGCCGTTTGTCAGCCCGCGATCCTGATACGAGGGGGTGCCGGAGGTTCCGATGGAGTCGAACAGGCCTGTGTTGTCGTTTCGCCGGAACACAGTGTATTCGTAGTTGGTCCAGGCGACGTCTTCCTGCCAACTGAGCACGTTGGTTTCGTCGGTTGACAGGATATTGAGGAACACCGAGGAGGCGTCGTTGGTCGTGCCGAGCGGCGTCGCAAAGTCGCCCCGGGCGTAAAAAGCCACCGCGTAGTGGTACGGCTGCCCGCTTGTGTTCAGCGCAGGATCGGTGAAACAGGTGTCGTTGGCTTCCCAAAAGTTGTTGGCCGTGAACGTCCCGCCCGGCACAGGCTGCAAGGCGCCGCCGTCCAGCCCCGGCGCGCGCAGGAGTTGGTAGCGGTACGGGCCGGGGTTGAGCAGGGTATCGAGGTCGTCGGCAACGGGCTTCGACCAGCAGACCTGGATTTGCCCGATCGCCGGATCGGTCTGAACGACGGACACATTGGTGACAAGCGGAAGGTCTCTCGGCAGTTGCGCGCAAACCTCCTCGGAGGGCAGGCTCTCCACGATGTTGTACGGGTAGCCGCCCGAGGAAATGCGCGCAAACTTGGCCAGTATGCGGTAGCAATACGTGCGCCCACGCTCCACGTTGGTGTCCTTGAAATAGTACCTGCCGTCTTTTTCTTCCCGGGTCACAAACACCAGTTCCGTGTAGCCCTTGCCCAGCAAACCCGGCGCACAACTATCCGGCGGAAACGGATTGGTGCCTTCCCGTCGCCAAACCGAGAAGCCATAGAAATAATTTTCCGCGGCATTCTCGCAGAAGTATGGCTTCTCCCAGGTAACCTCCACCTCGCCGAAACCCGCGTCGGCCTGCACATCTTCGGGCGGCGGGCCGACCACTTTGATAGACACCGTTTTCAAATCGGCCAGTTGTGGCGTGTTTTTATTCAGGGAATCCACAGCTTTGAAAACCACGGTGTACGGATACCGGGAAATGTGTTCGCAAGCGGTTTGCCATCGAAACGCGCCTGATACCGGAGGCGCCTGAAAGTTTCCGGGCGCCACAAACGTAGCAGGGCTATACGGGTTGCTGATAGGTCCGCCGCCGGCCGTCAGCAGCACAAAATCACCCGGATCGGGATCGGTAGCCGAGACCGAAAACTCCAAAAGGTTGCCTGCCACCACACAGTACTCATCCTTGGCGGTCACAACAGGCGGACGGTTCTGGCAATCGGCCACCTGAATTTGCATATCCCGGATCGTGGTGTCAATAGGCACGCCGTTGCGCCAGGAAATGACAATGAACGCCAGGTTGTACTTGCCCGCAATCTGCGGGGAAAGCCACAGGATATCGCCGGTTCGTTCGTCCATTTGCAGGAGGTTGTTCGGTCCCGGCCCCACCTCGTTCGGATAACTGTAATTGGGCACCACCGACCCCACGCCCTGCCGGGGTTCGATCAGCCGGTACGACAAACTGTCGAGGTCCGGATCATAGGCACTGGGGTTGTGCTTGAACGGCCGACCTATGCAGGCATTGTCAATCGGCTCCTGCAGCAGGAAGGGCGTGGTGTTCGTGCCGCCAAACTGCGGATCGAGAAAGGTGTAAATCGTTTCCACGTAAAACGGAATGTTCTCCGATTGCGGCGGATTCACGTTGATGATCTTGGCGATCCGGTTGGGGTCGGTCATCGAAATTCGGTACCGGGCGGGGGCTGCGTAGGTGTAAATGGTCTCGTATCGGTTGTACCGCAGCGAGTCGTTGAGTTTCACCCCTTTCCCATTGCCGTTAACACGGCCCACCGGCTGGCAAAATCCGTCGCCCCAGCAAATGGTCAGGGTATCCCGGTCGGCGGCGGTGCTGCGCTCGTCCGTCCAGGTGATAATGGTGGCCTTGATTGTAAGCGGGCCGATTTGTTCGATATGGATTTCACCCGCGCGGTTGTGCGTGGCATGCAGCAGGGCAGGCGCAAGGGAGAAGAAGAAAAGCGCAACGCGTAACGGTTTGTTCATGTGCTCGGAGTATTTGACGGTTTGCGTGAACGGCCCACAAGTGTACATTATTTTGGTAGCAAGTTGTCTGCACGAACTTGTTCGTCCGACCATACTAAATGCAACTTTAGGAAAAATGGCTGCCCGGCATCCGGCAACAAATCGCCAATACCGGCAGATCGGATTATTATTTGATGTTTTTTCAGAATTCCCGGACGGCCGCAGCCAGTTCCCGAATACGCCCCGGGTCTTCTTCCACCGCACTGCCCACCACCAGCAAGTCGGCTCCGGCATGCAGCAGAGCCGTGGCTTTTTCCGGCGTTCGTATCCCGCCTCCCACGATCAGCGGCACATGCAGCACGCCGGCTACCGCCTCCACCATATCTTCCGGAACCGGGTTGTGCGCACCCGACCCGGCCTCGAGGTAGATCATTTTCAAACCCAGCATTTCGCCGGCCATCGCCGTGCATACCGCAATGTCCACCTTGTTGGCCGGTATCGGCCAGGTGTTGGACATGTATTGCACCGAAGTTTGCACTCCGCCGTCTATCAGCATATAGCCGGTGGAAATGATTTCCAGCGGCGACATTTTCAGAAACGGCGCAGCCACCACATGCTGCCCGATGAGCAATTCTGCATTACGCCCGCTGATGAGCGAAAGGAACAGGATCGCATCGGCCCGGTAACTGAGTTGAAAGGAATTGCCGGGAAACAACACGATCGGAATGGAGCAACGGCGGCGAATACCGGCAAGCACAGTGTCGAGCATGTCGTTCACCACGAGACTGCCGCCGATGAAAAAATAATGCACTCCGCCCTCCGACGCCGCATCCACAACCTGGTCCAGATGCCGAATGCGGGTTTTATCCGGGTCAATGAGCACGGCGAGGCGCTTCTCCCCCCTCGCTTTGGCTTCCAAAAGCCCCTCGTACAAGTGCCGGTCTGCCATGTTACGTGTCGAGTTCTTTGCAGGCCCGGTACAGGTCCTGCCAGCCCTCCCGTCTTTTGACAATAGTTTCCAGATACTCCTGCCAAACCGCCCGGTCGGTGCCGGGGTCCTTGACGATAGCCCCCGACAGGCCGGCCGCCAGGTCGTGCGCCGTAAGCGTGCCGTTGCCGAAATGCACGGCCAGTGACTGTCCCTGATGTACCACCGAAATGGCCTCGGCACTGCTAAGCGTGGCGGTGGGGCTTTTTATTTTTTCGCGCCCGTCCTCGGTTTTGCCGCTGCGCAATTCGCGGAAAACAGTGACCAAGCGGCGTATTTCCTGAAGCGGCGCCGACTCGGGCGGCAATTCAAGCGCCTTGCCGAGCGCGGCCACGCGGTTTTGTACAATGTGCAACTCCTCGTCGAGCGTGGCGGGCAAGGGCAGCACCACGGTATTGAAACGCCGGCGCAGGGCGGCGGAAAGTTCGTTCACACCCTTGTCGCGGTCGTTGGCGGTGGCGATAAGGTTAAACCCGCGCAGGGCCTGCACCTCGGCGTTGAGTTCGGGCACGGGTAGTGTTTTTTCAGAAAGCAGGGTAATGAGCGCGTCCTGCACGTCGGCGGGAATGCGGGTGAGTTCCTCCACCCGGGCGATTTTGCCCTCCCGCATGGCAGTGAGCACAGGGCTGGGCACCAGTGCTTTTTCGGAAGGGCCTTCGGCGATGAGGCGGGCGTAGTTCCAGCCGTAGCGCAGCGCTTCCTCGCCGATACCGGCGGTGCCTTGTACGAGCAGGGTGCTGTCGCCGCTGATGGCGGCAGCGAGGTGCTCGCTTACCCAGGTTTTGGCGGTACCTGGCACGCCGAGCAGTAGCAGCGCGCGGTCGGTAGCCAGGGTAGCCACGGCAATTTCCATGAGCCGGCGGTTGCCGAAATACTTGGGTTCGATATCCCGCTTGCCCGCTTTTCCACCCACAAGGTAGGTCACTACCGACCAGGGCGACAGGCACCAGCCGGGCGGACGGGGGCGATCGTCGGCTTGGGCCAAGGCTTCGAGTTCTTCAGCAAAGGCCGTTTCGGCATGCGGGCGAATGATGCGTTCAGTGGTCATAGCGAGGCAAAAGTAAACAGGCAGGGGCAGATTCGGGAAAGCATGGAGCGCTCCGCTACAGCCCGGCTGTGCGCACACAAAAGTCTTTCAAAAAAATTAAGTCAAAATATTCTGCATGTACATACATTCGCCAAACAATTCACATTCGTTCACATCTAAAATCAGAACAAAATGAACAACCGTGTTTTACTTGCAACACTGGCCGGCGGCGTGGCTTTTTTCCTGATGGGTTGGCTGGTATGGGGCATCCTGCTCATGGACATGATGCGCGAGATGAGCCCCGGAATGGCCGCCATGCAGAAAGATCCGCCGGATTTTGTACACCTTTTTCTCGGCAACCTCGCAGGAGGGCTTCTCATGGCCCTGCTTTTCAGCCGTTGGGCAGGCATCAATACCTTCATGGGTGGCCTGATAGGCGGCGCCTGGGTTTGCGGCCTGTTTGCACTCAGCATGGACTTGACATTCATGGGAACCACCACCATGATGACCCCGGGCGGGATGGCGCTGGACGTGGTCGCCAACATCATCGTAGGAGGCGTAGTCGGCGGCGTAGTCGGCTGGGTGCTGGGGTATAAGCGGGGGTGATTTTTTCACCACTTAAGGAATGCTTAAAAAATAAAGTCTCGATTTCAACCCGCGGCTTCAGCCGTGGGTTAGCGGGTAGAAACACCAAGGCAAACCGATTTATCGGTTTAGAGCGCAAAAAACCGATAAATCGGTTTGATTGGCCAAGACTCTCCTTTTCCCTCCACGGCTGAAGCCGTGGGTTGAAATCGGAAACTTGTTTTTTGAGCGGTACTAAAAGCACTAAAAAACACTAAACAACACGGAGGTCTTTTCTTCGTGCAGTTTAGTATTTTTTAGTGCTTTTAGTAGTGAAAAACCATACAAACACCCACCACCCGGCCAGTGCCCCAATGGCGTTGGCCAGCATGTCGTCGTATTCGAAAAAGCGGTCGGGAAAAAACCGGAACTGTACCCATTCCATCAGGGCGCCGAAGGCTGAGGCGAACAGGACGGTCGCCACACCGTGAATCCACCGGGCACTGCCGGTGCGCCGGGTTGTGCCCCACAGGATCAGCCCCGTCAAAAGCGCGTAGGCCCCGGCATGCGCCAGTTTGTCCGTCTGAAAAAGGTCGAAGGAGGGCATGGAAACACCGCCCTTGGTGGACAAAAATACAATCGCAATCAGCCAGGCAAAAGCCGGAAAATACGCCTTGATCAAACGTATGCTGTTCGTCATTCGCAGTTCGTAATTCGTCATTCCAAAACCCCTTTGCGTTTGGTTTTGTAGTAGTGCACTCCTGCGCCGAACACCCAGCCTTCCTTGCCGGATTTGGTGCGGACTTTGACCCAGTAGTCGGTCACTTTTTCCAGCCCCAGGTTGATCTCTTCCGGTTTTTCACTTTTTTTATTCAAAAAGTACACCTGCTCGTACAGGTCGAGGCGTGCGACGAGGGCGCTCTTTTTGTTGGGTTCTTTGCGCATGTTCAGGCCGTCAATCGTGACGAATAACGTGGAATATTTGGGAGTTTCCGCCTCGGTTTTTGCCGGTGGCGGGTCGTTGGTGAGCGCCGGACGCGCAGCAGGCGCCGCTTCGGCAGGCATATCTCCCAGTTTGGGCAAACCGCGTTTGGGAGGAGGTGCGGAATAGGTTTGCGGCTGAGGCTGTGGCTGAGCCGGCGCCGCTTCGGGCTGTGCCTGCGGTTGCGGCACATACACCGTGTCGCGTTTTTGCGGGCGCTCGATGTCTTCCTCTTCCAGTTCGGCGCTACCCGAACGGGCTGTTTGCGCGCGCTTCGACGAGCATTTCGAGATAGCCCACAGGCCCACGCACAGGAGAAACACCGCAATGATGAGCGATTCAACCCTGGAAAATTTCATAGCACAAAATTTTTAAACTAAAAGTTTTAAACCGGGAACAAAATTCGCACAAGCGCTCTACTTTTACGCAACAAAAAAATTCATCGCTCCTCGTTCATCGCGCATCACTATCAAAAAACACACCGCAAAAATCGTATAACCCATGTCGGATCGCCTGCTCCACCAAATTGCCCTCACGCTCCTGCCTCAGGTCGGGGCCATTACCGCCAAAACTTTGGTCAGTTACTGCGGCAGCGCCGAGGCTGTTTTTCGGGCTTCGCGACGCGAACTGCTGAAAATTCCAGGCATCGGGCCGGGCATTGCTGCGGGTATTGCCATGACTTCCGCTCTGACCAAAGCCGAGGAGGAACTGCGTTTTCTGGAGCAGTACGGCGTGCAGGCACTTTTTTACACCGATGAAAAATACCCGGCGCGCCTGCGCCAAAACGCCGATTGCCCGGCCTTGTTGTATTTCAAAGGCTCGTCGGTGGATTTGCTTGGCGCCCGGCGCATGGTGGCCGTGGTGGGTACCCGCCAGCCGACGGAATACGGGCGTGCCGTGTGCGAGGAATTTATGGAAGGACTGCGGGCGTACGACACCGTGGTGGTGAGCGGACTGGCTTTCGGAATAGATGTAACGGCACACCGAAAGGCGACGGCGCTGGGAATGCCCAACATAGCCGTACTGGGTCACGGATTAGGCAAGGTGTACCCCAACGAACACCGCAGTGTGGCGCTGAAACTGACCGAAAACGGCGGCTTGCTCAGCGAGTACACACACCACACCGGCCCCGACCGCGAGCACTTTCCCATGCGCAACCGCATTATCGCCGGCCTGTGCGACGCCCTGCTGGTGGTGGAAACCGCCAACTCCGGCGGCTCCATGATCACTGCCGAACTGGCCGGGCAGTACGAACGCGACATCTTTGCCGTGCCCGGCCGCGTGCGCGACGCCAAAAGCGCCGGCTGCAACCAACTCATCCGCACCAATCGCGCCCGGCTCACCGAATCGGCAGCCGACATCGCCGCCGCGCTCGGCTGGGACGAAAACGGGCGCAGCCGTAGCGTACAGCCCCAACTTTTTCTCGACCTCAGCCCCGCCGAAACCGCCCTGATCGAAATCATCCGGCAGCGCCCGCAGGTGCCCATTGACGAACTTACGCCGGCCGCCGGCCATCCGCCCGGCGAACTGGCGCGGCTGCTGCTCGGGCTGGAGTTCAAGGGGGTGGTACGGACGTTGCCGGGCAAGCGGTATGAGATCGTGGGCTGAGCGTACCGGTTTCACCGTCTTTTTGTGCGCGAGGGCAAAGGCAACAAAGACCGCTGTACGATGGCTTGGACATTTGAAAAAAAGTTGCGCTATGACTTGGCTAAGCCAAACAAACGACTATATCTTTAGCGCACCAAACAATTTTCCAATGGAGTATGCACCCGCACCACGATGAACAACCGCGCCCCCGCTTCCGACGGTTCTGTCGGAGGCGGGGGCGCACTCGTACGTAGCGGGCTTACACGCAACGGACGGATAAGTAAAGACGCAATGCGGGATAAGTACCAAATCAGCACTTATCACGCAATGCGGGATAAGTGCCGCAGGAGCGTAAAAGACGCAATGCGTGTAACCAAAAGTTCGTCGCAACTGAAATAAAAAAAATAAAAATATAATAAATGAGCATTTTGAAATATTACCCCGACTCACTTTCTGATGACCAAAAAAATGCTTTAAATGAAATCGAGTCATTCCTGACCTCGAAAACAAATTGCTTTTTGCTCAAAGGTTATGCTGGAACGGGGAAAA
This sequence comes from Saprospiraceae bacterium, assembly GCA_016787285.1. Lineage (GTDB taxonomy): Bacteria > Bacteroidota > Bacteroidia > Chitinophagales > Saprospiraceae > M3007. Next base: position 8,406 of record JAEUUV010000028.1, read on the forward strand.
CATTTTTAATGCAGGGGCTAGTGAAATATTTCAATTCGGTAGGCAGGAAATTTACAATAATGGCTCCAACAGGAAGAGCCGCAATGGTTATTGGCGACAAAACAAAAATGGATGCATATACAATTCATAAAAGCATTTACAATTTTGACGAACTTGAAGATGACGACCATACTTTTAAGTTTCGATACAAATTAAACCTTAACGAGGATAGTGTAAATACTGTTTACATCATTGACGAAAGTTCTATGATTTCTGATATTTTCAATGAAGATGAATTTTTTGTTTTTGGTTCAGGGTACTTGCTCAAAGATTTGTTTTCGTTTGTTGACTTCAAATATAGAACAGATGCAAAAGTTATTTTCATTGGGGATAATGCACAATTACCGCCAGTTGGCATGAGTTTCTCACCCGCATTAGATAAAGAATATCTTTTAAAGACATATCAGATTACGACTGATGAATTTGAAATGAAACAAATTCAAAGGCAGCAAGACGGAAGCGGAATTTTAACAATCGCAACTGCATTGAGGAATTGCTTAGAAAAGAACGAGTTTAACCGATTTGAGATTGACAATTATGCGGACACAAGCACCCATGCAAGCGAAAACTTTGATACGGTTTATTTCCAAACTGTAAATAATATAATTTCCGAAAATACAATTGTCATTACACACTCAAATAAGCAAGCACACGACTACAATCATGCAATTCGGCAACGATTTTTCCCTAATCAAATTGATGTGCAAGGTGGTGATATTTTAATCAACACAAAAAACAATTACAATTATGTGGTTGATTTATACAACGGGCAGTTTCTAAAAGTGATTGAGGTTTCGCAAATTCCAGAGCCACCAAAAACTATTCGCTTTTTCAAACGAGGAGGAGAAAAGGCAGAAGTAACCTTTGTATTTCGTGATATTATCGCAGAACTCACAGATGTAAAAGGACAAAAGCATCAAGTAAACTGTAAAATCATTGACAACTTTTTGAAAAGTGATTTGCCGAGATTGACTCAAAACGAGCAGCAAGGTTTGTATGTGGATTTTAAAATCAGGCATCCGAATTTAAAACCACGAACAAAAGAATTTAAGGAAGCAATAAGGGGAGATAAATATTTCAATGCTCTTCAAGTTAAGTATGGTTACGCCATAACTTGCCATAAAGCACAAGGCGGGGAATGGGAAAATGCTTTTGTTAACTTTCAGGTTTACATGAGAATTCTTTCAAAAGGTTTTTTCCGTTGGGCGTATACTGGTATTACCCGAGCAAAGAAAAATTTATTTGCAGTGAACGCTAAAAGTTATTCTGCATTATCAGAATTTGTTATTACACCAATTGTAACCATAGCAAAAGCACCAGCCAATCAGTATTACATTCCGACAGACTTGTCTGAAAGGCAAACCACATTGGAGTTTTCACAACCGTTTCTGAAAGCAAAATATTTTGAAATAACTGAAAAATTGAAAGACCAAGGCATTGAAATTTCTATTTCTCACCTTCAATATGTTGAGAGGTATTCGTTCACAAGAGGCGGCAAATCGGCAACAATTGATTTGAATTATGGCGGAAAGGGATTTTCAGGTACAAATAGAATTATCAACACTTCTGACCAAGAGTTTGCTCAATTTGTCAGACACAAAATAAGCGAACCATTAATTTATGAATTTGAATATAACCCGCCAAAAGAGTTTCAGAAGGAGTTGTTTGACCTAATAAGAGAAGAAACAACAGAGACGGAAATACAAATCACAAATATTTCAAACGAAAACTATTGCGACAGATTTTTTTTGAAGACCGATGCTAATTGTGCTTACCTCGATTGCATATATAACGGGCAAGGAATTTATTCAACATTCAAACCTTACTCTACAAATGGGGAGCAAGATTTGAAATTACTATTACTAATTAAACGATTGTCATAATGTCGTCAAGTAAGGAAGTTTTTGCATTACGGAAAGCAGGCTCGCTTGATGAAGCGTATTCAATGGCTTTGGAAGTAATTGAAGCGGAACCAAACGATGAATGGAATATCAAAGCGTTTGCTTGGTGTCTTTACGATTTAACTAAGCGTGCAGTTTCTCAAAATAATTATCCATCTGCAAAAATTTATGTTGAGCAACTTGAAACGCTCAAAATAAATGAGTTGGACGAGATACTAATAAAATCAGTTGAACATGCAAAAGTTTTAGCAAGCCCTGAAAGGAAAATCATTCTGCAAGCAAAAGAAAAAGGCAAACAAGGAAATCATGATGAGGCATTAACACTATACAGACAAGCAATTCAACAGTTTCCTGATGATATAGATTTGAACATACAGTTTGCGTGGGAACTTCAAAAGGAAGGCAAGCAAATTTTTGATACAGATAAGGTTGATGTTCAGAAAGCAAGGAAATTACTTGCTGATTACATCAAATTAAAAAACCCAAGACCATCCTTGCTGCATTCCCTATTTTTAAGATTTGCAGATAAAATAAAAGACATAGAAGAATTCAATCTTATTTCGTTTCTCAAACTTTGGGACTTAAAAAACTTAACCGAAGAAGATTTTGAGCCCTATTCAAAAGATGAAAAAACTTATCCCAGTAGTGCAGAAAAAGTAATTCAGCATGCTGCGAAACTTATCCTTGACAAAAAACTAACGCAAGAGATAGATTTTTTTCTACCCTTTCTTGACATAGGCATTAAAAGGTTTCAAGACAATATTTGGCTGCCATATTACAAGGCAAAACTTTTGCATCTCGTAAATCGAAGTGAAGAAGCAGTTGGATTTTTGATTCCTGTTGTTAAAGAAAAAATTAGTGATTATTGGACATGGAGTTTGCTGGCAGAACTTGTGATTGAAAACGATAAGGAAAAAGCAGTTTCATGTTATTGCAAATCTTTGCTCTGCAAAGGGGATGATAAATTAATTGCTAATGTTCGGACAAGGTTTGCGGAACTACTTATTCAAAAGGGACTTTGGAATGAAGCAAGGTTTGAGATTGCTTCTGCAATAGTCGCAAAGGAAAAGGAGGGAGCAAAAGTTTCAGATAGGTTGAGAGATTATCAACAACAGGATTGGTACAAAAACGCAGTCGAAAAAAAGAGCAACAATGATTTTTACAACTCGCACAAGCAACTTGCAGAAGAATTTATTTTTCATTCATTGGCTTGGTTTGATAGTTGCCTTGGCGAAAGTTTTACAATACCTGCCAAGCCAGACAAACCACGAAGAAAACTTTTTATAAAACTTTCCAATGAAGTTATTGAGGTTGTAGTTTCAGATAGGAAGTTTAATACTTCAAGAAATTACAGCGAAGGTGATTCAATCAGAATAAAAGGTGAATACGACAAAGAAAAATCTTTTCAGATATACCTACTGGAAAAAAGAAATTCACAAGAGAATTGGGATTTATTTGATTGGCGATGTGGGAATGTGGTTCAGGCGATTAAGAATGAAACAGGTAAGATAACTGCATGGAGAATTTCAGCACTTGTCGGTGAACAAATGAAGGAAGGGATAATAGATGTTCAGGACTTCAAAGCAAAATTTCAACTAAGAGAAGGACTTCCAATTTTTGTAAAAATATATCAGAAAGAAAAACCTCGTTCAACTTTTTTGTTTTCTGCCGAAAAGGAGTCGAGGGTTCATATACTTTCCATCAGGGAACGAACAAACGGAAAACTTTGGGATTCTTTTCCAGAACAGGTTGGAATTGTTGACTACATAAATTACGAAAAAGGTATAGCGCACTTTATAATCAATAAGCGTATTGACAGCATAATAAAATTGCATCAAATCAATGAGAAGATTGAGATAGGGGCTAAACTTTCTGTTCGGCTGAAAAAAGTTGCGAAAGAAAGAGATTCATATTACACAGTATTGAGTTGCAGCGTTACGAATAATGAGCCAACTGAAATATTGCTCAAACCTTTTAGTGGAATGATTCAACTTTCAGGCTCAATCGGTTTTGCAGATGATATTTATATTGATAGTTCCTTAATCAATGAGCATAAAATTGAAGACGGAGACGTTGTAAATGGAACAGCAATAATTAATTTCAACAAGAAGAAAGAAACTTGGGGCTGGAAAGCGATTAAAATAATTTAAAACGACATTCAAAAATGAACTATCAAAATAAATAAAATAAAGCGACGAACAAAGCATCTACGCCAACCGCCGCCAAAGCCCAACGCACAAAGCCAACGCAGGCGGCGGTATGCGTAGATGCAGCCGTTGAACTAAACCGCAAGCGGTAGCCCCAGCGAAGGAATCATCCAATCAATTGGGAACCAACACTCAAGACGTAATAAGCAACAGCCGTGGTTTGATTATTTCACAACCAAAATAGCATTGCTTATGTCACCTTTACGTC
>JAEUUV010000029.1 GCA_016787285.1 Saprospiraceae bacterium
TCAAACAAATTGAATGGTGGTTTCTAATTCCCGGATCAACAGATCAATCTGGGCTTTATCCCGGATGAAATTCCGGGCAGCCAGCAGGTCGTCTATTAAGGCCCGGATGAAGGTTTCGTCAATGTTGAATTTGGTTTTGGACGCCTCATTTTCAGGTTGTTTGGCGGGATACGCCCCGGTTCCAGTCAGGTCAAAAAAAAACTGGGCCTGATGCTTGTCCGCCGTCCATAGGCCGCTGTTCTCGAAAAGGAGCCGAGCGGTTTTCAGCACGCGGAGCGACTGGTGTACCTCGTTCAGGTCGTGGTGTTTCAGGGCGAGGTAGATTGCCATTTCGTTTACGCTCTGGTTGTTGGTCACGAACTGGAATACCTCCTGGCAGAGATCGGTTTGCACCTTGGCCAGCAAATCCTTTTTGGCGGCGTCGCGGATTTCATCCTCCGGCAGCCAGTCGTAGATTTTCGCGCGGACGATCCACAGGGCATTGTTCAGTCCGTTGCCGATGGTTTTGAAAATCTCGATCAGCGGGCTTTCGCCGTCGGGGTGCTTTTCGTCGAACTTGAGCGCGCGATACTGCCGCATTCCGTGGCAGATGTGCCACAGGAACATACCGGCTAAGTAGATCAGGAACATGCCGCTTTTGCGCGATTCCTTGCGCGCCTCGTAGTCGCCAAGGGCGCGGGAGTTGGACTCGCTCACCTGGGTTTGTTGCCCGAGCAACAGGCTGCTTTGCTGTGCGGCGATGTCGGCCAGGGCCTTTTCCTTTTCGGCCAGATTGCTGGTTTGGGGCAGGAATTCCGCTTTGCGTTCGCGGCGTTTTTTCTCCAGTCCGGACAGCTGCGCATTGATTTGCCGGGTTTCCACTTGCGCCCAGTTCGCCCCTACCCCGGCCAGATGTTTTTTGCGCGATTCCAACCGCCGTTTCTCTTTGTTGATCTCGGCGTCCACCTTCGTGCCCCAAGCAGCGCGTTCGCGGTCTTCGGCGGCTTTTTCGGCGTTGCGGGCCTTTTCTGCCAGGTTCAGCACCTTGTCGTGCGGGGCCGTGTCCACCACCTTTTCTTCTGGCTTGACCGTCATACGCTCCACGGCCTCGTGATTGCCTTCGCGGTTGACGATGAAATCCACGGTGCAAATGCCTGCGGTCAGGCAGAGGCACAGGATGCCCACCACCACGTCCACCCCGGCCACGCGCTGGTTTTCGAGGCTTCGTTTTTCCGTCCTGGGCAGGAAAGCCGCGGCGATCATCCGGGTGCTGAAATGCACGGACACGCCGTTGAGCCGTTGCACCACGAACGCGATGACCACGGCCACCCACAGCCCGATGCCGGGAAACTGCGGTTCCAGCATCTTTTTCATGCCGTACACGCTCCCAAGCACGACCACAAGGAAGCAAAGCGCGGAAATAAGGGGAGAAAGCAGCAGCCGGAAGCGGCTGTTGAACGCGGCCCAATCCTGTGGGTTCCGACCTGGTGTGATATCCATAGCTGTTAAAGTTTTGTGTGCGTTGTGTGTCCGACCACTCCCGCCGCCTGATCACCCCCGACCCCTAAAGGGGAGTACATTTCGTAAAATCAAAAATTTGCTCTTTACGGGATGTACTCCCCTTTAGGGGTCGGGGGTGATCAGGGGGCGGCCGGGGTCTCCTTCATAAAGAACCTGCCGATGTGCTCATCCCCGAAATGGTACTGGTCCGTGGCGCCCTTCACCCGGTGGATAAAAACCGGGTTTTCCAGGTGACGCCTGATAATGTCCAGTACCTCTTGTTCGGCTTTCGCAGCGGGTCTGATTTCGGCGTTAATCAGCAGCGTCGCCAGTTGGCGCAGCAGGTAACCGGGGCCTTGCCGGGTTCGGCGCAGCGTGATCCTGCGACGCTCGCATTCCTGGCGGATGTGATCCTCGAAGGCCGTTTTGATGTCCTCCGGTACTTCCAGCAGGCCGGTCATTTCCGCCATACCGATTTCGCTTTCCTGCCCTACCATGCCCAGCCGGCTGAGCCGGTACGCTTTGGGCAGAAACTCCACCACGAAGCGCGTTCGTTTCGTGTGCGCGCCGGCCCGCTCCAGCGCCCGGATTTCAAATAGCCACTTTCCAGTGGTCCCGGTTCCGCGTATTTCCAGAAACCGGACTTCCGTCCCCTCGAACGTCCGGTCGGCAAAACGCCCATGTTGTTGTCCCATAGCCATGTTTAGTGTTGTAATCTGCAAGTTTTTGAGCCTACAATAAGTTGCAACAAAGTTACTTATTTAGGCGACAAATATGCAACGATTGCTACAACTTTGTTTCTGTAAAAAGAAAAAACGCGGGTGAGTCGCTTTCGGCAGGATGTTTTCAAAACTTCGAACGAAAAGCGGCAAAACGACCGGTAGCGTTTCGGTAAATCCTTTATACAAATCCGATAAATCGGTTTTTTGCCGAAAACCTGCCGGAACCTTTCCGAAAACTTACCGAAAATATTTCGAAAAAAATGACCGATAATTCCCTGATAATGAATGGCGAAAGTGAGACCTCCATTTCGGCGGATCAACTGAACGGTTGGCTGAAAAACCTGGGCCGGCACGGACAGGAACTGCTCGACGCCATCCGGGAGGGGAGGGCCAAAGTGACCACCACGGCGGGTTTTAACGAGATCGCCGCGCGCCTGCGCACCAGTACCCGAGCCTACGCAGACGAAGCCTTTCTGACGAGTGAACTGACGGCCCAAAAAGTCGTGCTGACCAACACCATGTATTACCTGCTGAAATCCTGCGAACGCATCGCCGGTCATGCCGACAAGATCGGCGAACTGATGGCCGTGTTGCCGCCGGGTGAAGCCCTTGATGCCAAAACCATTCTGGGCATCCTGATGGATGGCAAAAAGCGGGATACCCTGCTGGACAACGGCAAACTGCTCGCCGGAGCCTTCGACGGCTCCTGGCTGACCCGCATCGAGGTGAATGCCCTGGCGCCCATTCTGGCGGAGGCCGGCATTGACTTCACCGCTTATGCCCGCCTCGTGGAAGTCCTCAAAAACCACCTTCCGGAAACACCCAAAAACGCACTTCCCAATGGCTAAACGCGGCGGCAAAAACTTCAAAACGCCTGTCGAAGCGACATTGGACGAGGCCCAAGGCAATCTGCCGGCCCTCGAACAAATTCTCAACGGCATCCCGATTGCCGGCGACGACATCCTGGCCG
>JAEUUV010000298.1 GCA_016787285.1 Saprospiraceae bacterium
GTACATCCGTGAACCCCGAAGGGGTTTTATGTTCAACTAACGTTTTGACATACAACCCCTTCAGGGTTGGCACTTGTGCTACTTGCCATCTATAAATATACAACCCCTTCGGGGTTTTTGGTTTTGTAATATCAGCAATTACCGCGCGCCGGTACCGAGGTCACGCCTGATTTTGATGCGTTTGCCCTGGGTATCCCACCCGGCTCGCCCACCGTAGAGCGGACGGTTTCCTTCGGAATGACAAACGTAGCGTACACGAATTATGCACAGCCAAGGCTCGGCGGTACAAAACCTGTGAGGTCTCATTTTTCGTTCAGCCCCCAGTCGTACTCCGCAAAACCTATGGCCGCACCCTTGTCCAATTGCACATCGGCGTAGCGGTTCAGGTACACCCGCAGGTCGCCGAAATCGGCGGCATACCACTCGAAGATTTTGCTCACCGTGGCCTTGCCCGCAGCGACCGAATTGTAACTCCGGTCGTTCACAAACCGGCGTGTGCGCTGCTCCAGCGTGCGTTCCAGGTTGTCTGCAGTATAGGCCCGGTTCAGCAGCGGCGGACAGGAGCGGGCGGCGCAATTCAGGGCAAAGTGGATGCGGGCATCGTTGAAAACCGGTCGCAGAATCTCGTTTTCGATCTGGTTCAGGCTGTACTTTTTTCCGCCGAGTTCGATGCGTTTCACATCCCAGGTTTTGCCTCCGTCGAGATCGAGAATACTTTTCAGCGGGTAGTTGTCGGTGATGAGGGCGATGGTGAACGCGTTGTACGCATTGATCCAGTAGGCCATTTTTTCGGTGCGGCTCCAGGAGTCTGCCGGCAGGTTGTCGGCCAGTGTTTTCAGGTAGGCATCCAGCGCGGCTTTGTCGGCTTTGAAACCCTTGTAGTTCACCTTGCCGGCGGCATCCACGTGTTTGCGCAGCAGCTGATCCCAGGCTTTGTGCCGGGGCGGCGTGTGTACGGACTCCCGAGCCGGTGTGGTTGGCAGCGTAGGCGCCGGTTGCGGACTGCCGGAGAAATTCGGGAGCGACCATACAAACAGCAGGGTAGGGTAGAGCAGGAAAAGGTGGCGGATGCGCATGGTAGTATCGTGGATTTGGTCAAGCCGCACAAGGTTATGGCTATTGCGGAACAAGGCGGGGTGAACGGACAAAAAACAACTCAAATTGTCGTACCGGCGAACAAACCGGCGGATGAGCGGCTGCGTTTGGTGGATGTAGCGGGGGTATAAAATTTACTACTTTTGCAGCCACTTAAAAACTACGCAACCCTCAAACCCTCAAACCCTCAAACCAGAAACCTTCAAACCGTGTCCGTCAACGTCCAACACCTCACCAAAATATACGACACCCAGCACGCCGTGGACGATATCTCGTTCGCTGCGCGCAAAGGCGAAGTGCTCGGCTTTCTCGGCCCCAACGGCGCCGGCAAGACGACCACCATGAAAATCATTACCGGCTACCTGCCCCAAAGCGCCGGAACCGCCCAGGTCTGCGGGTTCGACGTGACGGCGCAGCCCATGCAGGCCCGCGCCTGCGTCGGTTACCTGCCCGAGCACAACCCGCTGTACCGCGATATGTACGTGCGCGAGTACCTCGAATTCACCGCCGGCATCCACCGGGTGCCCAACCCCCGCCGCCGGGTGGACGAAATGGTGGAGCGCACGGGACTCACGTCGCACCGCCACAAACGCATCGCCGAACTGTCCAAAGGCTATCGGCAGCGCGTGGGTCTGGCTCAGGCCATGCTTCACGATCCGCAGGTGCTCATCCTCGACGAGCCGACCTCAGGCCTCGACCCCAACCAGATCGTCGAGATCCGCCAACTCATCAAAGACCTGGGCCGCGAAAAAACCGTGATCCTTTCTACCCACATCCTCGGCGAGGTGGAGGCGGTGTGCGACCGCGCGATCATCATCAACAAAGGAAAAATAGTCGCCGATGCGCCCATCGCCGAACTGAAAAGCCGGTTTGCGGGGCAGAGCGTGGTGACGGTGGAGTTCGGCCAAAACGTGGACAAAAAACTGCTCGAAAGCCTGTCCCGGGTTCAAAAGGTGCAACTGCTTGGGCCGAATCGCTGGCAAATCACTGCCGCTGCCGATCAGGACCTGCGTCCCGATCTGTCGGCTTTTGCAGCCAAACACCAAATTCCGCTGCTGGAACTGCACAAGGAAGTCGTCAGCGTGGAAGATATTTTTCAACAACTCACGAAGTAAGGTCTCCCCTTGCCCCCTGCCCGCTTCAAAGGAGGGGGAGTTTTTCACTCGACTACGTCCGCCATGCTTGCCATATTTCGCAAAGAAATCAATGCTTTTTTCTCCTCGCTGATCGGGTACATCGTGATCGGCATATTCCTCGTGCTGATGGGCCTGGTGCTTTGGGTATTTCCGGAGTACAGTGTGCTGGAGGGCAATTTCGCCAACCTCGACACACTGTTTTCCATGGCGCCGATGATTTTCCTGTTCCTCATTCCGGCGGTCACCATGCGCACCTTTGCCGAGGAAATGCAAACCGGTACGATCGAATTGCTCGTCACGCGGCCCATTTCCGACTGGCAAATCGTCAGCGGCAAATTCCTGGCCTGCCTGACCCTGATCGTGTTCGCGCTGGTGCCCACGGCATTGTACTACCTCACGGTATACAATCTCGGTGCGCCTCCCGGCAACCTCGACTCCGGCGGCATTCTCGGTTCCTACATCGGCCTGTTGTTTCTGGCAGCCGCATTTGCCGCCATTGGCATTTTTGCTTCTTCCCTGACCAACAACCAGATTGTGGCATTCCTGCTGGCTGCCTTCCTGTGCTTTTTCGTGTACCAGGCTTTCGATGCGCTCAGCCGCCTGCCGGTATTTTTCGGCAAAACCGACGATATCGTGCAAGCCATCGGCATCCAGTACCACTACGACTCCCTGAGTCGCGGCGTGCTGGACTCGCGCGATGTGGTGTACTTCGTGTCGCTGATCGCGGTGTTTCTGGCGGCCACGGTGTTGTCGCTGGGGCGGCGGCGTTGGTAGGAACCCGGCGGTTTTATAGTTTCCTTGTAAAAACTTAGGCAGGGGCGCTGCCCCTGCCTAAGTTTTTACAAAAAATTGAGTCATCGCCCTGAACCGTATTTCACTCCAAAAAGATGTGGTTGCCATACCAGTCAAACCCGGTGCTTTTGCTCGCTTCAAAGTCGGCTTTGGCCATTTCCCGGTTGTTTTTTAGAAAGTATGCCAATCCGCGGAAATGCCTGTCGTAATCAGTTTGTGGTGGTAACTGGATTGCCTGCTGTGCCGCATGGTTTGATGCCTCCGGGTTTTTGTCGTAGTGATGCTGGAGCGCCAGTTGTGCCCAGTATTGGATATTCTGCGGCTGAAGACAAACGGCTCTTTGGAGGTAGAAGATAGTGGAGGCGCCCTGCGTGCGACTTGCGAAACGGGCATTGAGGTCTGCCAGCATGCTGTTGATATGTGTCGGGTTTTTCTCGATGTCCGAATGAAGGTGCTCAAAGGTTTGAAAAATCTCCTGCGCTTGGCCCATCTCGTTTGCCTGCAAAAGCAACAAGGTTTTGACCACTCTTGCTTCCGGCAAATCGGCACTTCGGCCTGGCAGGCAAGCCAGGCATTTTTCCGCCTCATGAAAGCGCCCTGACTGCAGGAAAGTCGTCGCCAGATTGATAAGCACATTCGGTTTGGCCTCCTGATGGAAGATGTTGTCCGGATTGCGATCAATCTCGTTCAATGCCCGATTGAAGGACTTGGCAGCCGAATCAAAATCCCGGCAATGGAACGCTGCCAGGCCAAGGCCAAACCATGTTCTGGGGTCGTAGGGAAAGTTTTTGGTAAGTGCGTCGTACGTTTCTCGTGCAGACTCGATTTTAGAGCCGTCAAAATACACGGCAGCAAGAAGCAAGCCGGGAGAGATCAGCCTCAAGTTGGCATGCTCGTTAGCCAAAAGACTCAGCCGCGATTCGGCTTTTTCCAGTTCCCCGTTTTGCCAGTGGAAGTTGGCCGATTTAAAATCTGCAAGCAAAATTTCTTTCGCCTGCACCGACAGTTGCGCGGGAACGGTGTGGAAAAACTCCGCTTCCAGATCGCCAACCCAAGGCTGAAATGCCCAGGAAACGAAGCGCCTCCCCATTTTTTGAACCATTTCTCCAATAGCCTTTTCGTATGCCCCGTGTTGGTCAAACGTGTCGCCGGCGTCCCGTGGAGCAAGGTCGAAATAGGTTATTTTGGTGAATGCCGCTCCTTTCCGCCATTCCCCCGACTTGGCTACAAGGCAAACGAGGAAGCACCCGGTACGGGAAAATTTTTTCCATCCTTCCCTGATTTCTTTTTGCACTTCTCTGGAGGCACGGGCATGGGGACTGTCCAGCAAACAGAAATAGTCCGCCGCCCGGAGCGCAGCCAGGTATTCATCTTGGTAGTTAATGCCCTTTTTGCTGTCTTTTTCGTATCGCCAAACGAGCAAACCCGACCGTGTCAGGTCGTCGTAGATGCGCATCGCGAGGTGGCCATCCGCAGCGGCATAACTGAGGAATAACTTTGGCGCAGCCGGAATATCAGGATTTGCCCCAGGAGACAGGCGTTTTGACGGTCGGCTGAACAATAACTTTTTCAAGGGATCGAAGAAAACGGCTCCAATCCGTCGGATTGTGTTGTTTGGCATAACGGAACAAAGCGGAAAATTGCATGGTATTGCGGGCCGCAGCATAAACAGCCGGACTGAATTTTTCGAGGCTCTCCTTTTGGTCTTTCATCTTCCAGATCAAGTTGATCAGGGGTATGACCTCCGGTTTCAAGGCATTTGCCGCCTCTATCTTTTGGTTGTACTTAAGGATCAGGTCATTGCGGTGATCGTTCAGTTTGAGGCGCTCGGCATACGGCAGGCTTTGGTTGGCGATGGAATCCGATGTGCGGTTGATTTGCTCCATGATCGCATTGGCCTCCAGCACGATACGGTTTCTTTTCTCTACAAAAACGGCTCGATCGGACGTCCAGAAATAATAGTACGGTTCCCCGGTCAAGGTCAGGTTTTGCCCCTTGCGCCCAATGCGCACATCTACGTCGGCATCCGTTAACACATACGCCTGATAGTGAGCTTCGGTGTTGAACACTGAATTTAGGGTGCGTGCTGCCTGAAGTGCGATTTCCATTTCGCCAACAGATTCGCCGGCGCCCAAAATCTGTTCGTTTCCAAATTCCGGAAGTTTCCAGAACTCGAAAAGATCAAAAAACAGGGCATCGCAGTGCAGAAGCCGCGTACCGAGCAGTGTATTCATAAAGGCCTGATGAAAAACTATGTGGTAGGCGTGCTCGGCAGACTCCGGCCCAAACATGGACATACAGGCTTGAAACCGACTGTCGGCATATTTGGCAATGGGCACTAATTGCCAGTCATACAACTCGGCAACTAAGGTATCCTTCCCTGCCACAAGGCTTAAGCGCTGCCCGTCCGGTTTTTTCTTGTTGTAAATACACGAAAGACGGCCGGCAGGAAAATTCTCGCCCGGTTGGGCCACACACTGAAACGCGACGCCCCCGACTTGCTGCAAAAAGTTATAATCGAGCAGGTCTTTTGGTGCATCGAAAGTCTTCTCAAGCACACGTGCTTTCATCGGTGCGTACATCGGCGGGACAGGATCGGTGTACATCACATATTGCCGGTTTCTGCCAAAATACCAGTTTGGCCCTTGCCAAGTGAAGGAGGCGAGCAGTATCCCAAGGAAAAGGGCCAAACTGCAGAACACCCTGTACAGGGTGCGGGTAGCGTGGATATTGTTCATTTGCTTACTTTTTCTTTGTCGTTTAGAAGTGAAATTCGACGCAAAATATGCACAAACGAAAAAAAATCCAAATGATACACGCCTTCTGCAGCGCCTGGGAAGGTGCATGACCGACTATTCCACCAGAGCACTACCCGTTTTGCCACCACCCTGCTCATTGAGCGTATGCTGACGGTGTAAATCTCCGCCTTTTGCGCCCGCTATGAGCAGACAAATGGGTAACCCTGGAATCATGGTTGTAAATCTCCCGAATCACCATCCATCTGCCGTGGTGTTTTTCCCAGCTCGCCATGTACTTTTCGGGGCAGGCTACTTTTCCGGTGGAACTGCGATACTTGAAATCCTGTATTTTTGCATCCGAACCAGCCATATCTTTTGATTATGACCATCACTTCGCTCGATCAACTCGATCCTAACGGCAGTTACACCTACGCCGACTATCTTCTCTGGCAGTTTACAGAGCGAGTAGAACTCTTGCGCGGCAAAATCCGCCGGATGGCCGCGCCTTCAGTAAAGCACCAACAGATATCCATTCGCTTTTCACGATTGTTGGCCAATGCGCTTTGGCAAACGCCTTGTCAAGTATTCGCAGCCCCTTTCGATGTCCGCCTCACGAGAATGCGCAACGACAAAGAAGTGAAGACCGTCGTCCAACCCGATCTCTGTGTCATCTGCGACCCTTCCAAATTGGATGAACGAGGCTGCAACGGTGCGCCCGACCTCATCATTGAAATCCTCTCGCCAGGCAACAGTCGCACGGAAATGCGCGATAAATTTGATCTCTACCAGGAGGCGGGTGTCCTTGAATATTGGATCGTATCGCCCATCGAAAAAGCCGTTCAGGTATTTCAACTCAATGAACAGGGCCGCTTTATCGGCCTACCCCCGGTAGTAGAGGGCGATATCCTCACCACGCCTGTCGTACCCAATTTGGAGGTGGATGTGACGGAGGTGTTTTTGGATTGAGCACCTATCTCACCCCGGAGTCATGGTTGTAAATATCCCGGACGACCAACCATCTGCCCTGGCGTTTTTCCCAGATCGTCATGTACTTTTCGGTGTAGGCTACTTTCCCGGAACTGTCCCTGGCCGTCACTTTCCCGGTTTCCGTCACGCGGTTTTCGTCGCCGATTACTTCCGTCGTTTCGTACGTGACCGCGTAGTTTTTTTTCTGTTCGCAAACCCGGTTTCGAGGTCCTTTTTAATGGCTGCCTTGCCTGCGAGCATCGGCGCATCATCGGGCATACTGACGGCATCGTCGGCATACAAATCCAAAACCGTGGCGGCGTCTTTGGCATTGACAGCCGCAGCCCAGGTGTCGTTCAGGGCCTGTATTTCGGCCTTGATTGCCTCCATATCGAACCTGGAGAGCCATGATTTGGCTATTTTCCACTCGCCGTTCGTTTTAAGCATCGCGTTGGCGTAGCTGCCGACGATGTCAATGGCTATGTCATACACATAGGTTTTGCCATACACTTCGTAGTTACCTTTGGCTACCCAGGCGTGCTCCGCATCCGACCAATGGATGCCGGTGTGTTTGAGCAACAGGGTGACGTTGTTGTTCCGGAATTGCTCCTCGAAATAGGCGGCTATGTTTTCAGACCCAATGATTTGCTTGCCCTCCTGGTCAATACGCACGGCATCGGCGGTGTACATTTTGCCGATGGCGGCGTGGTCTTGCGCATTGTAGGCGGCCATGAACCGACGGGTGAAGGTTTGCAGCTCCAATTCGTCGTTGACCGTTTGGGCTTGTAAAATGCTGCCGGCGAGGCAGAGCAGGGTGGTGATGAAACTTGCCTTAATCATTGTTTCGACGTTGAAAATGTGATGAATGAATTGTTTAGCATGTTGGGGATTTTCTGCCGGTGTCAAAAAAGAACCGTTTTTGACCCGGCAAGAAAATCCCCAACATGCTCGTAGCCGCTACTGCCCGTACGAAGCAGTTACTCTACCCGTATCTCTTTGTTCTGCAATCAAGACTAATGATTTGCAGCCCTTGCAGGCGCCTGTAAGTTGAATTCCTTCCGCCTGCATACGCACGCCGGGCAACAGCGTCAGCGACGCGCCCGACTGAATTTCGAGGCCCATTACCTCGACTTCGCCGGCGAAGATAGTCGGGTACTTGCCGGTCGAAGTAGATACGTCGGGGATAATCACGTGATCAAATTCGGAAGGGACTTTGCCGGCGCTCCAGTTTTTGAAAAAAGACCAATCCGTTTCGTGACCCGGGGCGCCACCGCGCCAGACATTGATTTTTTGGGCGGATGCTACCATTGAAAACAGCATGAATAAGCCGATAAAGAGGTTGCTGGACATACTATGTGATGTTTAGATTTGAGAATGGATGGTTTGCAAATTCTGATTCAACGATTGCGCTCAGGGGTCCGCCGGCCGCATTGCCTGCAAACCATCATGCCGTTCCCGGGCTTGCGATTCGGCTGGTTGTACATCCCGGCATAGCCGAAATGCTGGTTGTTGCCCAGCGGAGCATGGCAAACGCAAACGGCGCCTTCTGCTGCCATTTCGGCCTGGATGTCGGCGGCATGCGCCTGCTGCACGGCGGTGCAACTGCTACCGGAAACGCTCAGACCTGCAGCCACGGACAAGCACAGGAACAGGGAGGATAAACGCGCGTTTTTTTGTTTTTTGCCCAGCCCGGCACAGGCATTCCAGACACAAAAAATCCATGCGATTGCCATGAGCACCACCATCCCCAGGAGGGCGGTGAGCGCGTTTTGTTCGAGTTGGCCGACAAGGGTACCGACAGGGGTTTCGTGTACTCCGGCTTGGTGCAATGAAGTGGACAGGTTTTGACCGGGAAGCGAAACGATGCCTGCAAAGGCAAGGATTGCGGATGACAATAACTTCGATGCCATGATGTTTGAATTTGGATGTGAACAGATAAAGTGGAGTTCCTTTTCAAATCATGTGACGAAGACTTTTTCGGTGGTGCAGTTCAACTCGGCGCAGGGAACAACATGCGTTTTACCCTGGATTACTGCGTGAAGAATGGAGGTAAGTTTTTATGGAAATTGTTTGAAAAACCGATGGGACAAAGGTGTGGGCCGGAGGCTGCCGGCATCGGGTAATTCCGTTCCAAAAACGGGTAATCCGGGCCCGGAGCGCAAAAAAAAAACGGGTAATCAGGTTGCATACAACCCGATTGCCCGTTTGGCAATTTCCTGGATACCAATTATTTACTGGTTGCGCTCGGCGCTTCCCCAAACTCTTCCTGATACAATTTTGAAAAATAGGAAGCATCCTTGAATCCCGTCTGCCAGGCGGCTTCCGCGACATTGATGGCGCCGCTTTCGAGGAGCGCCCTGGCCTTTTTGAGCCGGTGCGTACGGATGAGGTCGGAAGGTGCGATGTCGGCTAAGGCTTTCATTTTGCGGAAAAGTTGGGAGCGGCTCATGCCAATCTTTTGGCAGAGTTGGGGCAGTCCGAAGGCATCGTCGGCGTAGTGGGCCTCTATGATGGCGCGAACCTGCCGTAAAAAAGCGTCCTCCGGGTCGGCGACAGCCTCAGCAGGTGTAGCGACTTCCGCCGCAAGCATGTTTTGCCGGTATTTCAACTGGAATTTTCGGCGCTGTTCCAGCAGGTTTTCCACGGTCACCAGCAGTTCTTCCTGCTGGAAGGGCTTGGAAAGATAGGCATCTGCCCCCCGCCGCAACCCGGCCAACCGGCTTTGCGCATCGGCTTTCGCCGTCAGCAGGATGATAGGAATATGGCTCGTATGCTCGTCGTTTTTGAGGGTGTCCAGCACCTCGAAGCCGTCTTTGACGGGCATCATCACGTCGCTCACGATGAGGTCCGGTACGTTTTCGAGTGCTTTTTCAATGCCCACCTGACCGTTGTAGGCAAAATCGAGGGCATATCGGCCCTTCAAACAGGCGCTCAGGTATTCCACCACATCGGGGTTGTCTTCGATCAAAAGGACGTGGGGTAATGATGAATCATTTTGTAATGATGAATGATGAATGATAAATGATGAATCATTTTGCGGGGGAGGGGCATGCATGTTGGGTGCTGTATCGAGCGGAGCATATTCATCATTCATGATTTTTAATTCATCATTCCGGATGGGCAACTTCACCAAAAACGTGCTGCCCACGCCGAGGGTGCTTTCTGCCGAAATTTCGCCGCCCATGGCTTTGACCAATTCGCGGGTCAGGGAAAGCCCGATGCCCGCGCCGCCGGCCCCCAACGAAGCGGGAGTAGATTGTCCCTGGTTTTGGGCCTGAAAAAACCGTTCGAATATGTGGGGGAGTTCATCGGGTGGAATACCCACGCCGGTATCGGTGACCCGGATGTTCAGACTTGGCAGATTTCCAAAACCCGCCGGGTCTGTGGTGACGTTCAGGACCACCTTCCCGCCGGAGGGTGTAAATTTGATGGCATTGGACAGGAGGTTGTGGATGATTTGCAGAAACCGCTCCGGGTCGTAGTCCATCGCGATTTTGCTTCGGTCGCTTTCCACACGCAGTATCAGGTTTTGGGCGTTGGCCAGCGAGTGCAGGCTCTCCGCAATGTACCGGGTGAAAGCCAGTATGTCACCCTGTATGAAATTCATTTTCAGGGTATTCGACTCTAATTTGGCCAGATCGAGGATTTGATTGACCAAGCGCAGGAGGTTTTCGCCATTGCGTTTGATCAGCACGAGGGGTTGAGCAATAGCGACGGGATACTTCGATGCCAGGCCGTCACGCAGCATCTGCTCGCTCATGCCCAGAATCACCGTCAGCGGGGTTCTGAACTCGTGGGTGATGTTGGTAAAAAAGCGGGATTTGAATTCGTTTAATTCCTGAAGTTGTTCGGTCTCCGCCTGTTTTTTTTCCTGTAGCAACCGGCTTTCCCGTAGTGCAAAATCGGCTTGTTGTTTGGCCAGTATCTGCTGTCGTTGGCGCCAGGCCAGCCCCATCGAGAAAATCAGAATTTCCAGGATGGCGCCCACTTTGAGGTAAAAAACTGTGAACGGAGTTTCCGTCATCCTCGAATGCGCCGTCAGCAGGAACCCGACACTGATGACTGCAATGCCCACCGTGATGAAATAACCCTTAGGCTCTTTGGTTTTTAGCAGCGGGAAAACAAAGACAAAACAGGAGATCGAAACCAGTGCCACGTAGCCAAGAATGGGCTGGTCGTCAATCACATAACTGAAATTGTACCGGAAGGCTGAAAAGACAAAAAGTGCGATCAACGGCACGCCAAGCCAGGTAACAAACCGAAAATAGCGATCCCATCTGGGGAGCAGGCGTTTCAAATCCAGAAAACTTCGGATGAACGCCAGGTAGCACATCAGCCCCAGATAGAGGGAAATTTTGAAAAGACTGAAGTAAGCGGGGTGCTCAACAAAAACAAAACTGCCGATCCAGTCCTCCAGATCATCGGTCGAATACGACGTGTAAACCAACACCATCAGCAGGTACCCGGTGTAGTAGAGATAAGTGCTGCCCCTGGCAACAAAATAGTTGAACAAGTTGTAGAACAACATCATCAGCAGAAAACCGGAGAACAGGGTGCTCCAGATTTTGGCTTCCACCAACTTGTCATAAAACACATCAGCAGGCTGCAAAAACGCCTGAAAACTGGGCGGAATGGCGGTGTGTTCGCTTTTGCCGCGGAAGTATAACGTCACCACTTCTCCTGGCGGGAGGGCCAATTTGAACCAGTTGCCGGTTCTTGTCGGGACAAACTTTTTCTCGCGTTCCGGGACAAAACTGCCGTTGCGCTCGGACGCCCAGGAGCCATTCTCCGACAGCCTGTACAGCGTAACCTGCGTGAACGTCTCCGAAAGGTTCAGCACCCACTCGCTGTGCCTGTCCGCATAGGGCAGGCGGTTTTCCACCTGTATTTTTCCCCAATAAACCTGGCTGCTTTGCAGATCGAAAGTCTTTTCAGGGAAGGGTACAAACAAGTTTTGCTGCCGTGGTTGTACAAGGTCTTCGAGGGAATATCCCGTAACCGTGTCGGCCAGGAGTTGGATATAATCCCGTAACGGGTAGTTATCGCTGCGTTGCAGCACACAAACGCGGGAAGCCGTGTCGGAAGGGAATGGCTGTGCGTGGACGAACACCGCACAACAACCAAGCAGCAAAACAATTGATATTCTCACCTCATTACACTTTTGGTGCTGAAACTGTGATGGTACTGCTTTCGGATGGAACGAATCCGGGCGGAAAAGTACGTCTCTCCGGCGCCCATCTGTACATGCGCATTGAAAATGAGGCCGTCTCATAAGTCGCACTTATGAGGCGGTCTTTTTCATTTCAGGCGGCCCACTTGTTGGTTTGGAACTTTCCGCAGCCTGATGCTTGAGGGTGGACGATAGTATCAAAGAGGCTCCAAAAATCGATTTTTGAT
>JAEUUV010000038.1 GCA_016787285.1 Saprospiraceae bacterium
CCCCGAGCCATTCAACCCCCAAATCAGCGGAAGCAGCGGGGCCTGTATCGCCGGCGGTACCGCCATGCTGACGGCCAGCGGCGGCGCGTCGTACCTGTGGAGCACCAATGCAACCACCCCTTCCATTACGGTGACTAACTCCGGGACTTATTCGGTGACCGTTACGAGTTCCGGCGGGTGCACAGCGGTGCGCAGCGCCACCTTGAATACCGCGCCCACCATTACTGCCTCGGGCAATGCAGGTATCGTATGCAACGGAACACCAATCATGTTGTCGTCCACGCCTGCCGGAGGTTCGGGCGTTTACACCATGTTTATGTGGGATGGCCCCAACAGTTATACGTCCAATGCTCAAAATCCAGCGAGTATTCCGGCGATTGTTTCAGCTAGTGGCACTTACACTGTCACCGTCACCGACAATGCCGGCTGCACGGCTACCGCCACCACAAGCATCACCGTATCCGCCAACCCGGCCCCGACGATCACTGCATCCAACAACGGGCCGTTCTGCGTAGGCCAAAACATTGCCCTTGGTTCCACTCCGGCGGGCGGCTCCGGCACTTACACCCAGTACAAATGGGCTGGCCCCAACAGTTTTACATCCAACTTAAGGAATCCAATCGGATTTGCCGCCACATTGGCTGCCGCAGGAACCTATACAGTCACTGTGACAGATAACCAGGGCTGTACTGCCACCGGTACCACAGTAGTTGTAGTAAACGCCAATCCGGCCATCGGCGCTACCGGCAACGGCCCGCTATGCGTTGGCGCCACCGTCACACTCGGTTCCAATGCTATCGGCGGTTCGGGCGTATATAGTTCGTATACCTGGGCAGGTCCGAGCATGTACTCGGCCAATGTGCAAAATCCGACGCCTTTCCCGGCTACCCTTGCAGGTTCGGGCACCTACACCGTGACGGTCACCGACAACAGGGGTTGTTCGGCAACCAGCACCGTATCGGTAATTATTACGGATAAACCTACCATCACAGCGGCAGCTGTTGGTCCGACATGCCTGGGCAGCAATATTACGCTGGCATCTACCCCGGCAGGCGGTTCTGGAATTTACACATCGTTTACCTGGACAGGCCCAAATACGTTCTCCGCGAGTGTGGAAGACCCGGCCCCATTCCCGGGTATTTCTGCCGCTACCGGAACGTACACGGTGACGGTAACCGATAATGCGAATTGCTCCGCAACGGCTTCCACCACAATTTCGGTAAACACGGTACCGACAATCACCGCCGGCAGCAATACCCCCGTGTGTCAGGGCGCAAATCTGGTTTTGAATTCGACACCAGCAGGAGGCTCAGGCTCCTACATCCTGTTCAAATGGGCCGGCCCGGACAACTACGTGGCCTCCACGGAAGACCCGGTAGGTTTTTCCACCACGCTGGCTTCGGCAGGTACATACACCGTTACCGTAACCGATAATAACGGTTGTACCGGTACTGCCACCACCGCGGTGAACATCGTTCCCAAGCCGACTGCGGTGGCAACCAACAACGGTCCTGCCTGCATCGGAACAATCGTTAACGTAAATGTGACGCCTTCCGGCGGTACCGGAACCTACACGGGCTTTGTCTGGACAGGTCCGAACACATTTTCCTCGAATGTGCAAAATCCTCCCGGATTCCCGGCGATTCTGGCAAGCGCCGGCACCTACCGTGTGACTGTGACGGACAACGCCAGCTGCACGGCTACGGCTTCCACCACACTTGCTGTACAAAACAACCCTGCTCCGACAATTACCGCCGGCAGCAACAGCCCCGTTTGTCCGGGCGGCACCATCAACCTCAACAGCAATGCATCCGGTGGATCCGGAGTATATCCCTCATATCTTTGGTCCGGGCCAAACGGCTATACCGGTAACGGACAAAACCCGGCAGGCTTTTCGGCCTCCATTGCCGCCTCCGGCGTGTACACCGTAACTGTGACCGATAACTCAAACTGCAAAAACACGGCTTCTGCAACGGTCGTAGTGGACCCTCCAACCATCACTGCCTCCAACAGCGGCAACTGTACCGACCCGAATATTACGCTGACCAGCACGCCGGCAGGCGGTTCCGGCACATACACCACGTTTTCGTGGCAAGGGCCGAATTCCTTCACATCGGGCATGCAAAACCCGACGCCGTTCCCCCGAACGATGGCGGCTCAGGGTACCTACACCGTTACGGTGACCGACAACAACGGCTGTACCGGTACGGGTACTACCTACGTTCAAGTAGGCGACATTGTCCCCCCGACCATTACTTGCCCGGGTGACAAAACCCTGAATGTGAACAATAACTGCCAGGCTACACTTGCCGATTGGACTGGTGAAGCCACCAATCTAAGTGACGATTGCACGCCCTCCGGCAGCATTGTGGTTACCCAGTCGCCGCTTTCAGGTACAGTCGTCAGTGGGCATGGCACCACACAAACCGTTACTCTTACAGCCGACGACGGCAACATGAACACCACGCCGTGCACATTTGACGTGTACTTGAAGGATGTGACCAAACCCGTGATCCAGTGCCCGGCAGATCAGACCATTTCGGCTGATGCGAATTGCAACGGCACGGTCGGCTCGTGGACACTGGTATCCAAAATGGATAACTGTACCCCGTCGGCAAGTATCGCGGAAAGCCAGAGTGTAGCCTCCGGCACTGTGCTTAATGGTCACAACGGCTCCACTACCGTTACGCTCACGGCCGACGACGGCAACGGAAATACCGAGTCCTGCCAGTTTTCCGTAACGCTCAAAGACATCACCCCGCCTGTCATTCAGTGCCCGGCCAACCAGACGGTAAGCGCCGATGCGAATTGTCAGGGATTAGTGGGTGCTCGGGTTCTGGTTTCAAAAATGGACAACTGTACGCCTTCGGCAAGTATTACGGAAATGCAAAGCCCGGCAGCAAGTACTGTGATGACCGGCCATAACGATTTCCGCACGGTCACGCTCACAGCGAGCGACGGTGCCGGGAATACGGCAAGTTGTCAGTTCACCGTAACGCTCAAAGACGTTACGCCTCCTGCCATTACCTGCCCGAACGCGGTTACCGTCACCTGCGCCAGCGATTATCCGGCGCCGAATATTAACCCGGTTACCGCTACGGACAACTGTAGCGTACCCGTCAAAACGCACGTAAACGACTCGGCGCCATACGATGTCCAATGCCTGAACCGCTTCAAACGCACCCGAACCTATCGGGCCACGGATGCTGTGGGCAACAGTTCAACCTGTACACAAGTCATCACGGTTTATGACGGTACGGCGCCGACCTTCACCTTCGTGCCGGCCAACGTGACCGTACAATGTAACAGCATTCCGGCAGTAGGAAACCCGACGGCTACCGACAATTGTGCCGGCACTGTAACCATTACCTACAACGGCCAAACGCGTGTTGACGGTACGTGCCTTGACCGCTACACCCTTACCCGCCAGTGGACGGCATCCGATATTTGCGGCAATACCCGTACAGCCACCCAACGCATTAACGTCATTGATTCGCAATTGCCGAACTTCACCTCGGCGCCGGCCAATGTCACAGTGCAATGCGATGCCATCCCCACTGTAGCCACGCCTACCGCAACGGATAACTGCGATGCTTCCGTCTTAATTACCTACAATGGCGAAACCAGGACCAACGGCACCTGCCTGAACAGGTATACCCTGACCCGCCGTTGGACGGCATCCGACAATTGCAGCAATACCCGCTCGGTATCGCAGCGCATCGTGGTGGTGGATAACGGCAAACCGGTATTTACATCATTCCCTGCCGATCAGACCATTGAGTGCATTGATCCGATACCGTCCGTCGGCTCGCCAACGGCCACCGACGCCTGCGAGGGCACTGTGACGGTTACATACCTCGGGCAAACATCGGCCAATACCCTTTGTCCGGGTCTGTACCAACTCAAACGCACCTGGCGAGCCACGGATGCCTGCGGCAACTCAACGGCATCCACCCAAACAATTACCGTGGCGGATAGCCAGGCACCGGTGTTCGTGAGTGTGCCCCAGGATGCTACGATCAACTGCGAGCAGTCCCTGCCCCCCCTCGGCAACCCGGTGGCCAGCGATGCTTGCGGCGGATATGTTCAGATTACTTTCCTTGGACAGGTGCGCACCGACGGCAATTGCCTGTACAACTACACGATTACCCGCACGTGGCGGGCCGACGACCTCTGCGGCAATACGGCATTAGCCACACAAGTTTTCACGGTTCAGGATGTAACCGCGCCGGTCTTCAACAGCGGCCCGGCTGATGTTACCGTCACTTGCGCCAATATCCCTGCGGTGCCTTCTCCCGTGAATGCAAGCGACAACTGTGGAACGCCAACAGTAACTTATCAGGGTGAGACACAAGGCCCCGGCGATTGTGTAAGCGGTTATACGTTGCAGCGCACCTGGCTGGCAACCGACCAGTGCGGAAACAGCAAGTTTCACACACAGACGATAACCGTACAGGGCAGCAACTTCGGGCCAAAAAATCCCCCAAGTATTTCAAGCCGCCCGGTTAGCACCTTCCACCTGCAACCCAACCCCACGACCGACCGGGTTTCGATCGGCTTGACCGACTTTGCAGGCGAAGCGGTTACGGTTTCCATCGTCGGCGATCTGGGCCAGTTGGTTTGGGAAAAATTCATTCCGGTTGTAGAAGATTTGTCGGTATCCGTACGCTTGCGCGAAGCCGGCGCCTCGCCGGGTATTTACACGGTGAGTGTCCGCGGAACGAGCGGCACGATTTCCAGGCGGTTGGTGCTTATCGAATAATTCGTTTAAGAGCGCATACAGTTTTTAGCATGCAAGGCGGTGACCGAAAGGCACCGCCTTGTTGTGTTTTGGGTTAAGGGTAAATTTTCTTTTCCGAACCTGTTGAAAGGGTTAGGTTTGCACAAATTCCACGTGCAACTTCAGAAATAACGCCCTGCTCGTACCCATGCGCCTGCTCCTTTTCAGCATTTTCCTGATTGGTTATCAGTTTCCGGCAGCACAAAGACTTGCCCCGACCGGAGATGCCATTCGAACCGGTGCGGAAAAAACAACTGCCTACTTGCCCTTGCTGGCCGGAAAACATGTCGCGCTGGTGGTCAACCATTCGTCGTTGGTGGGCGCCCGGCATTTGGTGGATACCCTTGCAACCGCCGGTGTCTGCGTGTTGCGCATCTTTTCCCCGGAGCACGGTTTCCGCGGCGAGGCGCCTGACGGCGAGCAAGTCCGCGACGGCACCGACGTGCCTACCGGAGCGCCGATTGTGTCGCTGTATGGTGAAAAAAAACGCCCCGACGAAGGGGATTTCGCCGGAGTAGATATGGTGGTTTTTGACATTCAGGATGTAGGCACACGCTTTTATACCTATATCTCCACCTTGTTTTATGTGCTGGAAGGCTGTGCGGAATACAATATCCCGATCATCGTGCTCGACCGGCCCAACCCCAACGGGCACTACGTGGACGGGCCTGTTTTGGACACCCGATTGCGCTCCTTCGTGGGAGTGGCGCCGCTGCCGGTCGTGCACGGCTGTACTGTTGGGGAACTGGCGCGGCTGTTTACCGGGGAATACTGGACCGGCCCGGTTCGGCCTGAACTGACTGTGATCCCCTGCGAAAACTATTCGCACCGAACCATGTATGCCCCGCCTGTGCCGCCGAGTCCAAACCTGCCCAATCTGCGCGCTATCCTTCATTACCCCTCGCTTTGCTTTTTTGAAGGAACGGCAGTCAGTGTAGGAAGAGGCACGGAATGGCCGTTTCAATTAGCCGGACATCCGCAATTTCAGGGGCCATGTGTTGCCGAGTTCACGCCCAAGCGCAACCCGGCCTCCAGGTACCCGCCGCTGGAAGGGCAGCGGTGTTGTGGTTATGATTTTCGCCAAACCTCGGTGGACAGTTTGTTTCAGCAGGCGCGTTTGGACCTGACACCGCTCCTCGATTTTTACTGCGAATACCCGGACAAGGACAACTTTTTCCTGAAAAACCGCTACTTCGAGCGACTTTCGGGCACCAGTTCCCTGCGAAAACAAATTGAAGAAGGCAACTTTGAGTCCGACATCCGGGCTACCTGGGAAGCCGACTTGCGCGCGTTCAGAGAAATTCGCCGCAAGTATTTATTGTACCCGGAATGACTTGACACCATCAAATTTTGTAACCCATGACCCACCTCGACATCGGCAAATCCGGCGAAAGCATCGCCATCAATTTCCTTGAAGAAAAAGGCTACCGCATCATCCGCCAGAATTTCCGCGCCGGCAAAGGCGAAATTGACCTCATTGCGTGGTCGCCCGAAGGCTGCCTGGTTTTTGTGGAAGTCAAAACCCGTTCGCTCGACGGGTACGGCGGCCCGGAGGAGGCCGTGGATCGAAAAAAGCAGGATATGATTGCCCGTACCGCCGGTTCATTCATGGCTCAAATCGGCCACGAAGGCGAGATTCGCTTCGACATTATCTCGGTGTTGCTTGCTCGTGGCGAGTTGAAAAGCATCCGGCATGCAGAGGATGCGTTTTTTTGAACCGCATTTCAAGCAGACGCCTCGGATTTCGATCTGCCCGTTTGAGCAGGATTAACTTCCCGTTCAGCAATAACCTGTGGTTTGGAACATTTATAGCAGCCACTTTTGTGTCGTCCCGGCAAACGTCGCCCGAGGAACACCTCAGTATTCATCGCTCACTCAAACAAACTCGTGACCATGTCGTACAAAAATTTCATTGCCCTCACCATTTGCAGCATCGCACTTTTTTCCACATCCGCTCACGCCCAAAAACTTTTCACCCGAAACGCTACGGTCACGTTCGATGCCACCGCAGCCAACTCGCCTGAAACCATCAAGGCTATCAACAAATCCGGCACCTGTGTGCTCGACAAAAGCACCGGCGCGGTGGAAGTAGCCGTTCTGATTAAAGGCTTTGTGTTTGAACGCGCCCTGATGCAGGAGCATTTTAACGAAAACTACATGGAGAGCGACAAGTATTCCAAAGCCACTTTTATTGGAAAGTTTGAAAACTTCGCAGCCGTGGATACCGGCAAAGACGGCACCTACAATGCCAAGGCAACCGGCACATTCAGCATTCACGGCGTGA
Source organism: Saprospiraceae bacterium (assembly GCA_016787285.1). Classification (GTDB taxonomy): domain Bacteria; phylum Bacteroidota; class Bacteroidia; order Chitinophagales; family Saprospiraceae; genus M3007. Next base: position 7,065 of record JAEUUV010000038.1, read on the forward strand.
CGAAAAGCACTACTGTACCGGTGACTTTTACGGTCAAAAACGGAGCAGTCAGCGCTACCGCTAATTTCTCTGTGGCATTGGCCGACCACAATATTGATATCCCTTCGACCGTAGCCGACAAAGTGGGGAAAATTGCCAAAGTAAGCGTGACGACCACGCTGGAGCCGCTGAAATCGTCGAAATAGTCCGATACGGCAGGCCGGGCGTAAATTCCGGTCTGCCGTTTTTAGTCATCGTCATCATCCCCTTTTCCCTGTTCGCCGCCGGCTTGTCCGTTCTCTACGGCTGCGGTGGTCGCACCACTTCTAATTTCGGTATGCCGGATTTCACCGCCGGAAGAACCGACGCGCTGGGCATATACCATGGATCCGAGAGCAGCCACGAACGTGATTGCATACAAGGTTGACCCGACCTTTTTCGACTTGATATCCGCGTAAAAAGTGGCCAAGGAAAACAACCCCAGCGCGCCAACCATCCACAGGAAAATATTGGCCATGTCTTCGTGGGCTTCGATCAGGTTTTCGGTCACGCCGGGAAGGTTCTCCACCATTTCTTCGGCGCCTTCGCCGGTGAGGTACGCCGGAATCGCAAGGATGCCCGAAAGTACAAATAACCCCAAAGCCGTTCTTTTCACGCCATCATTTTTCAGGATAAAGCCGCCGGCTAAAATCAGCAGCCCGAAAAGCGTACCGAGAATGGGCAGGTGGTTGAGAAGCAAATGCAAATGTGCCTGATTCATTGTCTTGTCTTTTTTGTGAACTTGTTTTTGACACGACAAAGGTGGCCGGGTACGTCTTAAAGTCGCCTTGGAGGAATCTAAAGATTGGCTTAAAACTGCAAGGTAAAAGTGGCGCCCTCTCCTTCCCGGCTGCGCACCGTCATGCGAATACCCAGCATGTCCGCTATTTTTTTAGCAATGGCCAAACCAAGTCCCGAGCCAGGAACAGCCGCATTTCGCGAATTATCCACCCGATAAAAGCGGTCGAAGAGGTATGGCAACTGTGCCTCCGGGATACCGGGGCCGTTGTCGCTAACCGTCAATGACAAATTTTCGGAGTGCCAGGCGCAGTCAATCCGACCGCCGGTAGTGCTGTACTTTATGGCATTGCCGACGAGGTTGTCGAGCACGATGCCCAGCAGGGCTGCATCCGTGCGGACCGTTGTCGCAGGCGGGATTTGTACCCGCAGCACCATTCCTTTTTCCTGTAATCGGGGTTGCCACTCTTCCGAACAGGCGTTGAAGAGCGCAGCAAGATCAACCGGTGTTTGGCTGATCGGGATATGGCTGCTCTCCAGCCGCGCCATTTGCAGCAGTTGTTCGAGCATTCCGTGCAGCCGATCCACTTCTCCTATGACACGCCTGATTTTTTCCTCGTATTGCGCCGGTTCGCGTTGTTTGCGCAGGAGCACTTCCAGTGTGCCGCGAATGGCCGTAAGTGGTGTTCGCAATTCGTGCGAGGCATCGGCAGTAAACTGCTTTTCGCGCTGGATGCCGTTTTCTACCCGTTGAAGCAATTCATTGATCGTGGTAGCCAATTGGAAAATTTCGTCCCTGTGTCCCGGTAACGGCAACCTCGAACCGAGGCTATTTTCTCCAATGACCGACGCCGCCCGGATCAGTTTTTTGACGGGATGAATGCCGGTAGAGGCCGCAAGTGAAGTGGCGAGAAAAAGTATCAGGAGGAGCGCCGGGAATGCGATGCACAAGGTGTTGCGCAGGTTGAGCAATACGACTGCTGATTCCTCCCGCGAAACGCCCACCGCCAGATATCCGATGACAACGCCCGAATTATTTTTGATGGGAAACTGCCCCTGACGGATTCGTTGCACACCAATCCGGCTGTTCAGAAAGACATCACCCGATAGGCTTGTGTCTATGTGCAGGGTATCCTTTTGCAAATTTGCAGAGCGAAAAAGCACGTTTCCACTCCGGTCTGCCACCTGCAAAAAAGTCGGATTGGCTTCGGCAGTCTGGTGTTCTTTTTCTTCCCATTCCGTCATGGATTTGATAAAAATCGAATCATTGCCCCAATGTAAACTACCTAGTACATCCTTCCGCTCACCCAGTATGTCCTGATCCAGATGGTCATAAGCCGTGAACCAGACAACTGTATACACTACGACGAAAACCAGTCCGATGGTAGCGGCCGCCGCCAGCGCGGTCAAAAGCGCAATCCGGTTTTTGAAGTTGAGATTCATGCGTCGTCGTTTACGCGGTAGCCGATACCGCGGAGGGTTTGCACAAAAGAAGGCCGATCAGGGGTGTCTAATTTTTTGCGCAGTGCGTTGATGTACACATCAATAACCGAAGTATCGTGGTCGAAGTTGATGTCCCACACTTTCTCGATGATGCGCGTACGGCGACAGGCTTTGCCCTTGTTCCGAAGCAACAATTCCAGCAGGGCGAATTCTTTTGGCGTGAGTTCTACCGGGTTGCCGGTCTTGGTCACTCGATGCGTGGCCACATCCAGTTCGATGTCGGCATAACGGAAAACGTTTTGTTCACCGGTACTACGCCGCAGCAGCACCCGCATCCGGGCCAGCAATTCTTCAAAAGCAAAGGGCTTGCGCAGGTAGTCGTTGGCTCCAGTCTCCAGGCCAAAAACTACATCGTCCACTGTGTCTTTCGCCGTCAAGAAAATCACCGGAACCGCCTGGTTTTCCTTGCGAATTGCCCGACAAATTTCAATACCGCTCGCCCCTGGCAGCATCCAGTCCAGCAGAATCAGGTCGTATTCAGACAGGTTTTCCAGGGCTAATTGCAGCCCCTGTTTGCCATTGTGGGCCACATCCACAGCAAAGCCTTCCTCTTCAAGCCCTTCGGCAATGAAGTTGGCAATCGCTGTTTCATCTTCAACCAGCAGTACACGCATGTTTTGGTGATTTTGGCTGCAATTTCCAGGTTTTCTGCAAAACTGGCTGGTCTGATCTTATCCTCCGGTTAAGGTTCGCTTAAAATGTGCTTAACCCGTATTTCAGTCCCTGCCGGCAATTCCTACAAACCTGCTTTTTCCTGATTGAGCCACCATTTCCTGCCAGTTCGGCCACTATGAATTGCCGGCCCGAGGTACAGGGACTCACCTTTGGGTCATGCAAACGGCGTATCCGGCCGGACAAAGTTTGCTGCTCACAATTTATTCAATCAAAAATCTACCAACCATGCGATCAGCATTTTTCCTTTCCGTTCTTTTCTTGTTTGCCGGCTTTCCCTCCATCGCCGGAAACCGGGCCATCTCATCCACCGATGCCGTTTGTCTTGTCTGTGATATTCCGGGCGGACTGGTTGTCACCAACATTACCGATTCCTCTGCTACCCTGAACTGGGATGCCGCAACGGGCGCCACGCAGTACACCGTCGAGATCGAAGACGAGCAAAACAACCCGAGCACATTTCACATCGAAACTTCTGTAACCGGCACATCGTATCAGGTCTCCGGCCTGAAAGTCGGCGTGAAATACAAATTCAAAGTCCGCACGCGCTGCAGCGGCGACAAAAGCGACTGGTCCGAGTGGGTTTTCTTTGTGGCCGGCAACAGCAACGGCGGAAATAACGGCGCCGGCTCCTGTAGCATCCCGTCCGGCCTTTCCGCCACAGTCAACGGAAGTACGGTTGTTTTGTCGTGGAATGCCGACAGTGTCGCTACGAAGTACACGATCGAGGTGGAAGACGAGCAAAATAACCCGAGTACCTTTCAGTTGAAAGACTCCACCATGTCCAATTCGTATACGTTGACCGGTTTGCAATCCGGTGTGCTCTACAAGTTCAAGGTACGCAAGCATTGCTCCGGCGGCCAAAGCGACTGGTCGGTCTGGCTGTTTTTCAACGGCACCACTGGCGGCAACAACAACGGCGGCAATTCGACCGGCAACTGCAGTGCACCCCAAAATGCCAAAGTCACGGACATCACTGCCACTACCGTGCTGCTGACCTGGGATACTGTGCCGGGAGTGACTTCGTATCTCCTCGAAATCGAGCGTAACTCGCCAGGCAATTCGCCCTGGGAAATCACCCAATCGGTAACCGGCAACGCATTTTCGCTCACCGGCCTTGATCCGAATCGCCGGTACAAATTCAAAGTACGCGCAAACTGCTCCGGAGGCGGCCACAGCGTCTGGAGCAAATGGGTCAAATTTCAGACGGCGCCAAACTTCACAAGCACGAGCACCAAACTGAGTCAGGTAACATTCCGCAGCACCGACACCAAAGAAGATGTAGCGGCGTTCGATGCACAAATTGGGCCGAACCCGGCACAAACGATGGCCACAGTTCGGCTGACCGGCTTAAGCGCCGAACCTGTGTTACTGCGCCTGCTTGATCTTTCGGGCCGAGTGGTGCGCGAGCAAAACACCCGCCCGGATTCGGAAAGCATAGCGGTCAGACTCACTTTGGAAGACATGCCCGACGGATTGTACCTCCTTCATGTGAGCAACGGGCAGCAATCCAGGATGTTGAAACTGATTGTGAGCCGCTAATTTTGCCGCAGAGGCGCAGAGACACGAAGTTGAGAATCAAATATTCCGTGTCTCTGCGCCTCTGCGGTGCATTAAAAATTGTCATCGGCAATCTTGCAAGCCGTTGTCCAAAACCCAAATTCACCAGAAGCAACACCGGCTTTCGCACTACCTTCGGCGCGTCAAAACCGGTCAGTTATGAAAAAAAACACGCTCACGCTACTTGCTCTACTCGCCACCGTTTCGGGTTTCTCCCAAAACACCAACATTATTTTCCGCTCCAAAATGACTTTCCCCGGCCAAACAGTGGCAAATGTGTGGGGATACAGCACTACTGAAAGCGAGTACGCACTCATCGGCGCCTCCAAAGGCCTGATTATCGCCGATATCACCGATCCGGATATACCGGTACAAATTGTCCAGATTCCTGGCCCGAACAGCCTCTGGAAAGAAATTCGCACCTACGGGCACTATGCATACGTGGTGACCGAGGGCGGAGGCGGCATTCAAATCGTGGATTTGAACGGACTGCCCTCCCCCACCCTTGCCACCAAATACTACACGGGTGACGGACCAATTCAGGGGCAGTTGGGCAAAATTCACGCCTTGCACATTGATGAAACCCAAGGGTTCCTGTATGCCTACGGGGGTGGCATGTTCAACGGCGGCGCCAAAGTATTTGACCTGAAAAACGACCCGTACAATCCGACCTATGTGGGCAAGTTTGACCAACTCGGCTACATCCACGACGGTTACGTGGACAACGACACGATGTATGCCGGGCACATCAACTCCGGTCGGTTCTCCGTGGTGGATATGACCGACAAAGCCAATCCGGTACTGCTCGCCACCCAGAATACGCCCAACAACTTTACCCACAACACCTGGCTCTCCAATGACCGGAAAACCTTGTTCACCACCGATGAAACCGCCAACTCCTTCCTCGCTGCTTACGATGTGTCGGACCCGGGAAACATCCGGCTGTTAGACAAAATTCAGAGCAATCCCGGCTCCAACGTCATCGTACATAACACAATGGTGCTGGGAAATTTTGCCATAACCTCCTGGTACAAAGACGGTTTCACCATTGTGGACATTTCCCGTCCTGACAACCTTGTGCAAGTGGGCAATTACGACACCTACCCGACCGGAGTGGGGAGCGGATTTGAAGGGTGCTGGGGCGCATACCCGTATTTCCCATCAGGTAATATCATAGCGTCCACCATGTCGGCTCCCGGGAATATCGGCGAACTGTGGGTACTGACCCCCACCTATGTCCGTGCCTGCTACCTCGAAGGCAGTATCGTGAACGGCCTGACCGGAAACCCGCTCAGCGGAGCGACCATCAGCATTGTCGGTGGCGAGCAGGCCACTACACAGTCCGATGGGACATTCAAAATGGGACAGGAACGCACGGGGTATTTTACGGTGCGGGTCAGCCGGACAGGCTACGAGGCACAGGAATACACCGTTTATTTTCAGCGCGGCGACGTGCGGGTTCTGAATATTTCCTTGTACCCAAGCGGAGGCCTCACGGTAGATGGGCAGGTCGTTCGCGAATCCGACGGAACGCCCGTACCGAACGCCACGGTGTCGTTTTTTTCCGCCTCCGGCGCCTACTCGACCACGTCGGGTCAGGACGGGGCATTTTCCCTGTCGGGCGTTCCGCCCGGCCTGTACGACATTGCCGCAGGCGCCGAAGGATACGGACAAACCATGCAATTCAATCAAAAAATAACTGCCGACAAAACGATTACGCTGACGCTCTCGTCCGACCTGAAAACCCTGCAAGACGGAAATACGCTTGAAGAAAGAACGGATGCTGTTCGGCTATCCACACCGTCAGTTTGGCCCAACCCGTTTTCCGACGCCTTTTGGCTGGCGTTGCCGGCGGGGCAGGACAAATGCCGCATTCAGGTCACGGATTTGACAGGAAAACTGGTGGAGGACATGGAGGTTTCCAGCCGGGCAGGAGGTGTTCTTTTGGGAAATAACTGGCCGGGAGGAACCTATCTGGTGCGCGTAACCGCTGCGGATTTGAACACCAGTCAAACGAAGGTGATAAAAATATTCTGACATGCAAATCGGACTCCTCGGCTACGGCAAAATGGGTCGTGCAATCGAAACCATTGCGCAGAAACACGGGCACCGAATCGCCTGGCGCATCACCCGCGAAAACCGCCAAACCCTTTCGCCGGAACTACTGTGCCGGGCCGATGTCGTCATCGAATTTACCCGGCCCGACTCGGCTTATGCCAATGTCATGGCTTGCCTCGAAGCAGGCGTGCCGGTAGTGTGCGGTACTACCGGCTGGCTGGAGCAGTTGGCCGACGCCGAAACCTGGTGTGCGCAACACAAGGGCGCCCTGCTCTGGGCATCCAACTTCAGCGTGGGGGTCAACCTGTTTTTTGCCCTCAACCGCTTCCTTGCCCAACTCATGGACGAGCGTCCGGAATACCGGCCCGACATCACCGAAATCCACCACGTGCACAAGTTGGATGCCCCCAGCGGCACCGCCCGCACCCTGGCTCAGGACATTCTCGCACAACTGAAACGCCTCGACAACTGGAGCCTCTTCCCCACCCCGCCCGGCCCCGGCGACTTGCCGATCACCGCCGTCCGCGAAGGTGAAGTGCCCGGCACGCACACCGTTAGCTGGAGCAGTCCCGTGGACGAGATCACTATCGAACACCGGGCACACTCCCGCACAGGATTTGCCGCAGGCGCCGTGCTCGCTGCCGAATGGCTGGCCGGAAAAACCGGTGTGTACCGGATGGAGGATGTGTTGGGGATATAAAGACAGTTTAAATTTTGGTGCAGCGACGAAGCCGAGCCAATTTTGTTTTTACTTTTGTTGCGAGAAAAATCTTGTCGTGAGCGGCAAAAAACACTTTTAATGTTTTAAATAATACGTTGAAATGAAGAGCAAGGGCTTACATTTTTTATTTATTTTTCTTTCAATTGCCATTGTTAATTCCAGTATTGCGCAAAGTGCAGATACAGCAGCCCTTAATGTTTTACTGTACCAAACACTTTTGCCGGTGAATAAGAAACCAACAAGATTGGTTACAGACTATTTCGAAAAAAACGCGGAAGTAGTAGATGCTTCGGGCATATTGGTTTACGGTCGAAACGCCATTGCCAAGTGGTTTAAACATCAAAAAGAAGCCTGCCCAGGCTATCAGGCCGACACTTTTGAGCGCCTTTGGAAGCACACGCGTTACCTGGACCCCGCGCTCCGGGTGAAAATTATTCATTCTAAAGTCAAAGTAAACGGACAAGATATTTTCGCCACCTGCACGTATTTCTCCCGCCGCATTGATGGCAAATGGTATGTGGAAGCCTGTAGTGTGGTGCAAGCGCAAGGACCGCCGAATTAAAACTGGCAGATCAAACCAATTATCCGCCATACATGGTGGGAACGCATACGGTTTGCATACCAACGCCCCCCTGGAGCGTATTATTCCGCGCAAACCATTCGGTGTGCAAGGGCCAACCCGTCCACTCTGCCTCTCAAGAAGCCTGTATAACGTGGTTGGTTCCCCGCCGGACGACCACCCAATCAGCCTTTTAGGTACTTGTGGGATGCCGGCAGCAAACCCAAATCATACCGAGTATTTTGCCTGCAATTTTTCCTGAAACCGTACCTTCGCAGCCCCTAATCATTCTTGTAAATCAACCGGATAATCTTCCATGCTCACGGACATCGAAATCGCCCAACAAGCAACCCCGAAACGCATCATTCCCCTCGCCGCCGAAAAACTCGGCATCCCCGACGACGCCCTCGAACCCTTCGGACATTACAAGGCAAAAGTCGCGCTGGACTATTTGGACAAACTGCCCAAACGCCCTGATAGCAAACTGATACTCGTCACTGCCGTAAGCCCTACCCCCGCCGGCGAAGGAAAAACCACCACCACCGTCGGCCTCGGCGATGCGCTCAGCCGGATCGGAAAAAAAACCATGATCTGCCTGCGCGAACCAAGCCTCGGGCCGGTATTCGGCATGAAAGGCGGCGCAGCCGGCGGCGGCTACGCTCAGGTGATTCCGATGGAGGACATCAACCTGCATTTCACGGGCGACTTCAATGCCATAGCTCTGGCCAACAACCTGCTGGCCGCCATGCTCGACAACCACATTCACCAGGGCAATGAACTCGGCATTGACGTGCGCCGCGTCACCTGGAAACGCGTGGTAGACATGAACGACCGCGCCCTGCGCGAGGTGGTCGTTTCGCTCGGCGGCCATGCCAACGGCTACCCGCGGCAAGACGGGTTCGACATCGTGGTGGCTTCCGAAGTCATGGCTATTTTCTGCCTCGCCACGTCGTTGTCCGACCTGAAAGAGCGCCTCGGGAACATCGTGGTGGGTTACACCTCCGACCGCAAGCCCGTGCGCGCCCGCGACCTGAAAGCCCACGGCGCTATGGCCGTGCTGCTGAAAGACGCCATCAAACCCAACCTCGTGCAAACGCTCGAACATACGCCGGCCTTCATCCACGGCGGGCCGTTTGCCAATATCGCCCACGGCTGCAACTCCGTGACGGCCACCCAAAGCGCTCTGAAATTGGCCGACTTCGTAGTGACCGAAGCAGGCTTCGGCGCCGACCTGGGAGCCGAGAAATTCATTGATATCAAATGCCGCAAAGCCGGCCTTCGACCCGATGCAGTCGTGCTGGTAGCCACGCTGCGCGCACTGAAATACCACGGCGGCGCCGACCTGAAGGAACTCAACCAGGAAAATCTGGAGGCTCTTGAAAAAGGCATTGTCAACATTGAGCGCCACGTACGTAACATCCGGGAAAACTTCGGTCTGCCCTGCGTGGTGGGTATCAACCATTTTACCTTCGACACAGCGGCGGAGATCAAATTACTTCAGGACAAATTGGCCCCGCACGGGGTATCGGTGGTCGTGTCGCGCCACTGGGCCGAAGGCGGCAAGGGCGCTGAAGACCTTGCCCGAACCGTGGTGGAAACGATTGAAAACACCGAAAACAACTTCCGGTTCCTGTACGACGACAACCTGCCGCTTTGGGAAAAAATGAAAACCGTGGCCACCAAAATTTACGGCGCAGCCGACATCAGCGCTGATGCTGCCGTAAGAAGTCAGATCAAAAAACTGGAAGAAGGCGGCTACGGCCACTACCCGGTGTGTGTGGCCAAAACGCAGTATTCGTTTTCCACCGACCCGAAAAAACTCGGCGCACCGAGCGGACACGTCGTCAACATCCGCGAGGTGCGGTTGTCGGCAGGAGCCGAATTTGTCGTCATGGTTTGTGGCGATATTATGACCATGCCGGGTTTGCCGAAGGTGCCGTCTGCAGAAAAAATTGACGTAGACGGGAACGGCAAGGTCGTCGGGTTGTTCTGATTTTCAGAACAAGGCAGGGATGTTATCTTTGCGCCTCGTTTTTTTAACCAACAACATGATGAGCACCGAAAACGCGCACAGCGAAGGCACAGAATACCTGAATTTTATCGAGGAAATCATCGAAGAGGACCTGCGAACCGGACGGCACACATCGGTACAAACCCGGTTCCCGCCCGAACCAAACGGATACCTGCACATCGGCCATGCCAAAAGCATTTGCCTGAATTTCGGATTGGCCCAAAAGTATGGCGGTAAGTGCAACCTCCGCTACGACGATACCAACCCGACCAAGGAGGAGCAAGAGTACGTGGACAGCATCCTCGCCGACGTGCGCTGGTTGGGCTTCGAGCCGGCCAGGGTGCTGTATGCGTCCGACTATTTCCAGCAACTGTACGAGTGGGCGGTGGTACTCATTCAAAAAGGTCTGGCGTATGTAGACTTTTCCACTCCGGAAGAAATTGCTGCGCAAAAAGGCTCGCCCACGGTGCCGGGCACGCCCAACCGCTACCGCGACACCGCACCGGAGGAAAATCTTGCCGAATTTGAAAAAATGAAAAACGGGGAGTACCCCGACGGCCACTGCGTGTTGCGTGCCAAAATTGACCTGGCATCGCCCAATATGCACCTGCGCGACCCATACCTGTACCGCATCAAACACGCCCACCACCACCGCACGGGCGATACGTGGTGCATTTACCCGATGTATGATTGGGCACACGGCCAATCGGACAGCATTGAAAAAATTACGCACTCCGTGTGTACCCTGGAGTTCATCCCGCACCGGGCGTTGTACGACTGGTGCATCGAGCAATTGGGCATTTTCCTATCCAGACAATACGAATTTGCTCGACTCAACCTGAACTACACGGTGATGAGCAAGCGCAAACTGCTCCAATTGGTCAACGAGGGGCACGTCCGCAGCTGGGACGACCCGCGTATGCCCACCATCAGCGCCATGCGGCGCCGCGGCTACACGCCCGAAAGCATCCGGGAGTTTGCCAAACGCGTAGGTGTGGCCAAACGGGAAAATATCATTGATGTGGGCCTGCTGGAGTTTTGTATCCGGGAAGACCTCAACAAACGCGCCCTACGCCGGTTTGCCGTGCTCAACCCGTTGAAAGTGGTCATCACCAACTACCCGGAAGGGCAAGTTGAGTGGCTCGAAACCGAGAACAACCCCGAAGACCCCACTGCCGGCAACCGCAGCCTGGCGTTTTCACGCGAACTCTACATCGAGCAGGATGATTTTATGGAAAACCCGCCGCCCAAATATTTCCGCCTCTATCCCGGCGGAATGGTGCGGCTCAAGTCTGCCTTTATCATCGAATGCACCGGCGTGGAAAAAGATGCGGCGGGACATGTCACCGAAATTCACTGCCGGTATGTGCCGGAAAGCCGTTCCGGACAGGACACCAGCGGACTCAAGGTCAAAGGCGTGATCCACTGGCTCTCGGCGGCCCATGCGCACCGGGCAGAAGTGCGGCTGTACGACCGGCTTTTTCAGGTGGAAGACCCGGCTTCGGAGGAGGATTTTAAAAAATCCATCAACCCGAATTCGCTGGAAATTGCGGAAAACGCGCTTGTGGAGCCGGCGCTTTTGGAAACCAAATCCGGCGAGCATTACCAGTTTACCCGACTCGGGTATTTCTGCACCGACCCGGACACGACGCCGGAAAAACCGGTGTTCAACCGCACCGTATCGCTCAAGGACACCTGGGCGAAAGAGGTCAAAAAACAGGAGTAATACCTCCATTGTTGCTGGTCATCCACCTGTACAGAACTGCCAATTATTGCCAATGCAGCACATATCGGGCAAGTTACCGGGCTGCACGTTGGCAAGGGCTTTATCTTTGTGATTCTATTTTTTCAACTAAACAAGTTCTACACATGAAACTGCTTTCCAAATCCCTCCCGATTCTTGCCCTGTTGATGAGCGGGATGTTACAAGCCCAAACCCCGTTCTGGTCTGAAACATTCACGGCCGGCATTCCCGCAGGCTGGACCAGCGTGGATGCTTCCGGCCAGGGCTTTAACTGGCAATGGTGCGCGGAGCCTAACCCGACGCCCCCCTGCTCCCCGGTGTTTAACGGCCAGCAGCCGTTTGCCGCCACAACTGCCGCAACCGGTTTTGTACACGTGGATTCCGACGGTGGCCTGGCGGCTCCGTTGCCGCAAAACCACGTCAGCCGCCTGACGACTGCTGCAATCAACTGCACAGGCAAAAGTCAGGTGTGGCTTCAGTTCCAGAACCACATCGGCACCTACGTGGAGCCGCTTGCAACGAATGCCATTGTGCGCGTCAGCACCAACCTGACGACCTGGACGAATTTCACGCCGTTCCCGACCTTCACCGGCGAAAACTTTTTCTCGCCCAACCCGTATTTTGCTACACTTGACATCTCTTCAGTAGCCGCCAACCAGTCCACGGTGTACATCCAGTGGCAGTGGACGGCCAACTTCGAGTACATGTGGGATATGGACGACGTAAACCTGTTTGATGCCAATCCCTCGCCCAAAAACGACATCGTGCTCGGCGACTTTTTCTACGCGCCGTCGAGCTTTGCTCAGCCGGTATCCCAAATTGCAACCGATACGTTTGCATTTGGCGCCAACCTCTCCAATGTTGGTGCGGACGCTCAGACCAATGTGGTTTTGCGTGCTGCCGTTACCACCGACACCAATGTGGAACTCTGGGCAGACAGCCTTGTGATTCCGACACTGGCAACAACTGTCGTTGACTCGTTCTTCGAACTCCCCAACCGCTACGCACCCGAACTTGCAGTTGGCGCCTATCAAATTAAATACACCGTTCGTTCCGACAATCAGGATGAACGCCCTGCCGACAACAGCGGTTCGGATTTCTTCCTCGTGACCAACA
>JAEUUV010000042.1 GCA_016787285.1 Saprospiraceae bacterium
GGTTTTCACGGCATCAAGTTCCTGCAAGCGGACGGCTTCGGCTTTTGCCAACTGCCGCCTGAGGTCGTAGCGCCGGATGCCGAACAGCAAGACACCGATGGCCAGCGCATACAACAGATACGCCCACCAGGTGCGGTACCAGGGTGGGCGTACCCGGAGCGTCAGGGATTTGCCCGTCCAGTCGTATCCATTTTCCGAGGTTTCCACCTGCAGGCGATAAACGCCGGGGTCTAGATTGGTGAAGGTGATCTCCCGTTGGGAGCCGTTGTATTGCCAGTCGCGGCGAAAGGGGCTGAGCCGGAAGCGATAAACCTGTTTTTCCGGGTGTACAAAGTTCAGGGCGGCAAACCGGAACGACAGCACGTTCTGGTCATAATCCACTTCGATCCGGTCGGTTTGATACACCGGCGCCCGCAAGGGCGTGTCGTCGCTGCCGATGGGTACGGCTTGATTCAACAGTTTGAAATCGGTGAAATAAAACGGATCTGCGGTTTTTCGCTGCACCAGGCTGTCGGGATGAAAACCGACTAAGCCCGTGCGCCCGCCGAGCACGACAAATCCGTCGGCGCGGCACAAGCCGGCATTAGGGCGGAAGCGATCCGTATGCAAACCGTCTTTCATGGTATATCGGTAAAAGCGGTTGTCGGCCCGATCGTATTGGGCAAGTCCTTTTTGGGGACTGCCGGCCCAGATGTCGCCGTTGCGGTCTTCCACAAGGCTGACGATCTCATTTCCGGGCAGCCCATCTTTTTTTAAAAACAAATGCCATGCGCCGGTTTTCGGATCATAGCGGTTTAGACCGGCATCGGTGCCGGCCCAAAGTTGTCCTGCCGAGTCTTCCAACAGACACAAGACCACGTCGCTGCTGATCGAGTTGTTGTCTCCCGGCCGGTTCAGGAAATGTTCGAACTGTAAATCGGCGTGGTGGAAGGGTTTGGCCAGTTCTGTTTTGGGAAGTTTGCTCAGGCCTCCCATCGAGGCGATCCACAGGTTGCCCTGGCGGTCGAGAAGCACGTGCAGGTTCGTATTCGCCGAGGGATTTTGCAGTTTTTTCTGTTTGCCCTGAAATTTCCTGAACTGCCCGGTAACCGGATCGAAGCGATTCAGACAGCCGTCGGTGGCGATCCACAGGTAGCCCCGACCGTCCATGGCGAAGCTGTTCATCCGGTGCCCTTTTACGGTGTACGGGTCGGCATCCTGTTCGGTGGCCGTTTTCGGCACGTGTCGGAGCCGGTTCAACTGTCCGGCATCGAAAACATAATACCCGTCGCCGATGGTACCGACATAGATTTCATTTTTTGATATGTCCCAAAATAGCGTGCTAAAATCCCCGGGGTAAACCCGTTGTACCGGTTGGCCGTGTCGGTAGCGGTACACGCCGGTTTGTGTGGCCAGCCACAGTACGCCGTTCACGTCCATCACCGCGTTGATGCCTTCTGCTTTGGTTATGGTATCAAACGCCACCTGCAACGGGAGGAAGCGCTCGTGGTTCAGCGCTGCGCCGGCTTTGTCCAAAATACTGATACCGTTGTTCGTACCGATCCAGATGCTCCCGTCGCGGTCTTTCATCAAGGTATTCACGGTACCCTCCCGAATAGAAAAGGGGTTTTCGGGATCGTGCCGAAAAGGCGCGACCGTACCGTTGGCCGGGTCGAAATGCAGCAGTCCGGCGTTGGTGCCTATCCAGAGGCAGCCATCGTCGTCAACAAGGATGTCGTGGATGTAATCGTACGCCGTGTTTTTCCCGGGGAAATGCGGTGCAAAGTAGTATTTCACAAAAACACCTTTGGCGGCGTCCCAGCGGTTGAGGCCATAGGCGGTTCCCACCCAGATGGCGCCCCGGCGGTCTTCGGCGATGGCTGTGACGAACCAATCGCTCAGGCTCCGGTCGAGGCCCGGGACGAAGGGGAAGTAATCAAACATTTCCCGACCGGGGTCGAAGCGGCAGATGCCCTTGTTGGTGCCTATCCAGAGCCGGCGGTTTCGGTCCCATTTCAGGCAACCGGTCATGCTGCTGTTCATCAACAGGTCGGGGTTTTTGCCGTCGGCATCCCAGACGCGAAAAGTTTGGCTGCTGGGGTCATAATAGTTGATGCCGCGTCCGGCGGTAGCGACCCATAAGCCTCCTTTGTCGTCGGGTTCGACGGCAAAAACTTTGTCCATGCTGAGCCGGCCGGGCAGGTCTTTTTCGGCCCTGTAGCGCGTGAAGCGCTCCTTGTCGCGGTGGAAATAATTGAGGCCACCCCGGTAGGTGGCTACCCAGAGGTTGCCGGCGGCATCTTCGGCGAACGCGTGCGGGCTGATGTGGCCGGAGCTCAGGCTGAAGGTGTCGCCCGGCTCGTGCTGGTATTGTACGCAGCCGTAACCGTCGAACCGATTCAGCCCGTGCGGTGTGCCGATCCATACGAAGCCGTGTTTGTCCTGAAAGAGGTCGGTAACTTGTATGCTGGAAAGACCGCGTTCTTCGCCGATGTTGGTAAAAACGGGTTGACCTGCCAAGCCAGTCGCCATGACGAACAGGGCCAAGAAAAAAAAGGGAAGAGCGGTGTGGTGGTATGGGCGCACTTTGATTTTTTTGCCCGATAAAAGTAGGGACAAGTCACAATGCTCAAAACAAATCCCGGATAAAAGTTACCGGGCAGTTAGAGGCTGGAGTATGCTGTTTCGAGCACTCCGTGAATTTTGACACAACCGTGAAATTCCCCGATTTCGATAGCCCTACGTTTGCGCCGGTTTTCGGGGTCAACCTCTTTCGGGTTGCCCGCGTCTACCGCCAAACAAACGTTTCACTATGACTATCGCTAAAACAAAATCAGTTTTCTACGTACTGCCGGCACTCGCACTCGCAGTAACCATTTTTCTCAGTGCCTGCGACAAGGACGAAGCCAAAGCCACAAAAGTCCACGGTACGATCACCATCGAAAACGCCGCGGAATGGGCCACCTGGCAGGACAGCGGCGAGGTACAACTCACCGTGTTCCCGGAATTCAGCCTTGATCCGCTCGCCGGCTGGGGCGCCGTACCCGACAACTTTTTCGGTCCCGGCGTGCTGGGCGGCACCTATGCTGTAGGCGCACCGTACAATTCCCAAAACCCCTTGGTGCTGGACTATGTGCCCGGCAAAACCGAATACCACTATGAACTGGAACTGGAACCCGGCACCTATTCGGCCCTGGCCCTCGGCTTCCGGCACGATCTGGTCACCGATCCCAGCAAAAAAACGGCCACACTCGGCGTACACTGGGGACAGCCCGATTCGGTCAGCCACGGCATCGTCATCCGCATTAAAGCCGGCGGAGCAGTGATTCCAGTGTTCAACTACCCGGCGCCACTCACGTTCACCATTGCCGAAGGCGAACAAAAAGAGATCAACTTCAAAGCCGATTTTGATTTTGTAAACCAATGGTATTGATCTCTGCGACCGGTCAAATCCTGCTGCAGAAACTTCTTTTCGGTTTCAAACATCTTGCATGGACAGGGCTTGTGTGCCTTTTTTGCCTGACGGCAAATGGGCAGCAGGCCCTGTCTGCCGTTACGGGTATATCTGTTGAACACAGCGGCAGCCTCGGCGGACAGGTACGCGATGCCGAAAACGGTGAACCGCTCCCACTGGCTTCCGTACGTTTGTCCGGCATGCCCTTCTCCGCCATGGCCGATGCCACAGGTAATTTTCATCTGACGAGCCTGCCTCCCGGGCAGTACACACTGATTGTTTCCTACTTGGGTTTTCGGGAAAAAGTACTGGAAAACGTTTCGGTGCAGCCTGAAAAAAACACCTGGCTCGACGTATCTCTGGAGCCGGTCGCACTCCCGGTCGGCGAGGTGGTGGTGACGGCAAGCCTGCGCTCCCAGGCTATCAAAATGGCGCCGGCCAGCATCGGTGTGGTGACGGCCAAGCAACTGCAGGAACGCCAGGTCACCACCTTCGATCAGGCGTTCGATGATATGCCCGGCGTGGTCGTTACCCGCTCCGGCGGCGCCAACGTGCAGGCATTTTCCATCCGCGGCGCTTCGGAGGTAGCAGGCGGCGGCATCGGCAACCGCGTGTTGCTGTTGATTGACGGGCGTCCGGCGCTCAGTCCCGAATCGGGCGGGGCGCTCTGGAACCTCGTGCCGCTCGGTTCCATCGAGCGTATCGAGGTGCTGCGCGGGGCGTATTCGTCGCTGTACGGCTCCAGCGCGATGGGTGGCGTGGTCAACGTCATCACCCGGAAACCGGATGCTACCCCGCAAACCCGCCTGCACCTCAACTACGGTGCTTACGGCGGAGCGCCGCGCTCGACGGGCTATTCCCGCTACAACGATTTTCATACGGCGGAAATCAGCCACAGCCGTTCCTTAAGCAGGTTTTCCTACCTCGTGGATGCCGGCTGGAAATCGGACGACGGACACAAGGAAAAATCCGGCTTCGAGTTGCTCAATTTGTACGCCAAAGCCAATTGGGACATCACGCCGAAACACAGCCTCTCGTTGTCGGCCAATGCCAACCGCATGTACAGCGACGCGCCGGCAACCTGGCTCAGCAACCGGCAGGCCTACAGCGTGGCGGATTTCAAAAAAGACGACTACCAGGATCGCCGGGAATACAACGCCGACCTGTTTTTCAAAGCCATGCCCAGCGACCGGCTGAACTACTCCTCCCGGCTTTACCACTACCGCAACGACTCCCGCTTTTCGTTCGACGGCGACCCCGGCAACGACAGCACCAACGTGAACTTCGGCAAACAAATCGTGCGCGAGTACAGCGTGCGCACCTGGCGCCTCGGCAACGTTTCGCAGGTGGACATCCTGCTGGGCGAAAACCACCACCTCGTGGCCGGCACCGACCTGCGCTGGGACTACGTGCTGGGAACTCCGGACACCTTCCTGTACGGCGAACACCGGGCACTGGGCACGGGTATTTTCGTGCAGGATGAAATGACCATCGGCACGCGCCTGACCCTCACGGCAGGCCTTCGGTACGACCACTACCGTATTTTCGGGCAAGTCCGGGAATCGAATTTCAGCCCCAAACTGGCGCTGTTGTACCAGGTAAACCCCAATTTTTCGCTGCGGGCACTGCTCGCGCAAGCGTTCCGCGATCCGCCGATTGCCGAGCGGTTCATCAAATTTGAGCAGGGTGGGGGATTGCGCTTTTTGCCCAACCCCGCCCTCCGCCCCGAGCGGCTGACCCTCTCCGCAGAACTCGGCGCCAAAGCCGCGATCACGCCCGGCGGCACGCTGGATGTGGCGTTTTTTTACAACCGATACCAGGATTTGATTTCATTCCGGCAGTTGTCCAATCCGCTGGAGCCGCTGCTCTACCAGGTCGTCAACCTCAGGGAGGCGCTCATGCAGGGCGTGGAAGTAGCATACACCCACCAGTGGCAAAATCGCCTGTCGCTCAGCGTGTCCTATACCTTTCTGGATGCCCGCGACATCTCCGCCGGACGTGTCAACGACGCGCTGGCCTACAAAGTGCGGCATACCCTCGGTGCATCGGTGACTGCCCGCCAGGGGCGTTTCACCCTGAACCTGAACGCCCGCTACCGTAGCCGCATTGAGGAGGTGTTCATTTATCCCGGCAGTGAGCCGGATGCCGTGCTGGTGGCCAATGCCAAACTGGCCTACGCCCTGGCCGGCCGCCACACCTGCTACCTTGCGGTGAACAATTTCAACGATGCACAATACGAGGAACTGGAGCGGTACCGCATGCCGGGTCGGAGTGTGACACTTGGGTTGGAATTGAGGTTTTGAATAAAAAACAGCGCCGCCAACAACCGGTTTGGCGGAAAAGTGCAACGATTTGGCGCGTATGTGCAAATATCTGCCGGCAGGCTCCGGCACCTTGCACCTGCATTCCGGGGCAATTCTCCCGCCCCGCGCAGTGCCAAGTTTTTTCACACCAAACATTTGCTGTTTTATGAAAACCGGTTCCTTTTTTCTGCTCTGTATGCTTGTTTGTGGACTCGTAACGGTCACACTAGCACAAAATCCCTATCTCAAATTCGATGAAATCCAACGCGAACGCAGCGCCCGGTGGAATACCGTTGAGCCTGCAAAAGGCGACGGCTACAAGCCCTACAAACGCTGGGAACACTACTGGGAAAGCCGCCTGATGCCCGACGGTTCGTTCCCGCCGGCAGGCATCAATCGTACCAACTGGAATGCCTATTTGAAAAACCAAACGCCCCCCGAGAGCAGTCCGGCGCAAGCCAACTGGTCTGCCTTGGGCCCGAACAGTTCGCCGGGCGGCGAAGCAGGAATGGGGCGTGTCAACTGCATAGCCTTTGCGCCGAACGCTCCCAACACAATTTGGGTCGGCACACCGGCAGGCGGACTTTGGCGCTCTACCGACAACGGAAACACCTGGACGCCCATGACCGACCAGATGGAATTTTCCGGCGTGACGGCTATCGCAATTGATCCGACCAACGCCGACCGGATGCTCATTGCTACAGGAGATGCGTTTGGGGAAAATGTACCCTCGTCGGGGGTTTGGCGCTCGACGGACGGCGGCGTCACCTGGGCGCCGACCGGCCTGGTTTTCAACAAAAACGCAACTGATTTCGTCCGGCAGTTGATGTTTCATCCCACCAATGCAAACATCCTGTTGGCCGCCACAAGTCAGGGTATTTCGCGCAGTACCGACGGTGGCCAGACCTGGCAGCAAGTCCTAGGCGGTAATTTTTGGGATTTGCGCTTTCATCCGACAAACCCCAACATCGTGTATGCCGCATCGGGCAATGCGCTGTTCCGCTCCAATACCGGCGGCCAGACTTGGGCTTTTGTCCAGGATGTGCTCAATTCCGGTCGTATCGCGCTGGCCGTGACGCCCGCAAATCCGAACCTGGTACTGGCATTGAGCAGCACAACCTGGCAGGCCGGCGGAAATTTCAACGGCCTGTTCGCTTCCACCAATGCGGGCGCCACGTATGTGCAGCGTTCCAGCACACCGAATATTCTGAACAATACCCCAACCGGCGCTGCCGGCATCAACGGCCAGGGTATGTACGACCTGTGCATTGCCATTTCACCCACGAATGCCAACCTCGTGTTCGTCGGCGGCGTCAACCTGTGGCGCTCCGGCAACGGCGGTATCGGCTGGACGCTGATCAACTTCTGGAACAGCGCACAAGCGCCCGCAGGGGTAGCCGTCGTGCATGCCGACAAGCACTGCCTTGCCTGGAAACCCGGCACGGGTGAATTATACCAGAGCAACGACGGCGGCATCTACGTTAGCACCAACAACGGGACGGCCTGGACCGACCGCAGCAACGGCCTCGCCATCGGACAACTGTACCACATCGCCAACTCCACCCTCGATGCCCGCGTGCTCGGAGGCTATCAGGACAACGGCACTCAACTCCGTCTGGCTACCGGCACCTGGGAGCGCGAACTGGGAGGCGACGGCATGGCTTGCCATTTTCATCCAACGGTTTCCACGACGTTTTACGGCTGCATTCAAAACGGAGAAATCCGGCGTACCCTCGACGACGGCGTTACCTGGACAGACATCCAGAACAATATTCCCGGCCGGCCGCAAGGGGCCTGGGTGACACCGTATGTCCTAAGCCCTGCCAACCCGAAAACCTTGTTCGCCGGGTACAACGAAGTGTTTCGCAGCGACAACCAGGGCAACACCTGGACGCAGATTTCGACCCTCAACCCGGGCGCCAACCTGACTGCCATGGCTGTGGCGCCCTCCAATCCGAACATCTTGTACGTGGCAACGCGCAACCAGATGTGGCGCGGCGAACTGGCCGGCGGCATCTGGTTCTGGGCAGGAGCGGGTGTGCTTCCGGTGCAGGGGGTGTTTATCAGTTCCATCGCAGTAGACCCAACAAACGCCATGCGTGTAGCGGTGACCCTAGGCCGGTATGCCGCCAACAGCAAGGTGTTCGTTTCGGACAACGGCGGCTTCACCTGGACCAATATCTCGAACGGACTGCCCAACCTCCCGGCGTTCACCCTCGCCTTCAACCCCTGCAGCAACCAGGGCATGTACCTCGGCATGGACATCGGCGTGTACTACCGCGACGCCTCCATGACGCAATGGGTGTTGTTCAATGCCAACCTGCCCATGACCCCCGTGTACGAACTGGAAGTACACGAGCCTTCGGGCACCTTGCGGGCGGCCACGTTCGGACGGGGCGTGTGGCAGTCGCCGCTCTGGACGGATGGGCAACTGACCGTTACGCCGCCGAGGACGACTGTGCCCGCGGGCAGTGGCACCGCCCTTTTTTCCGTTTCTTCCGACCAAAACTGGACGGTCGCCAGCAACTCGGCTTGGCTCTTTGTTTCGCCCGCAAGCGGCAGCAGCAACGGGACATTTACCGCATCGTGGTTGGACAATGCCGGTACGGCATCCCGCACGGCATTACTTACCGTGAGCGGAGGCGGCTTGACCAAAATGGTGACCCTTACGCAGGCGGGCACGGCTGCCGCGTGCAGCAACGACGAGGAAATTCGAAACGGCGACCTGCGCAATCCGCCACCGCTCGAACCCGGCATTCCCCGGCAATCTGTGATCGCTTCCGCCACCGACCGCGACTACTGGCGTATTGATTTGACCGCCCGGGCCAACCTGACGGTGGCACTGACCAACCTGCCGGCCAATTACCAGTTGGCGGTGCTCGACGGAGCAGGAGTGGTGCTCGGCAGTTCGGCAACTGCCGGCTTTGCCAACGAAACCGTGGCGTTGACCAACCAACCCGCCGGAACTTACTACGCCTTAGTGCAGAGCACGGCGGGTTCCTTCAATCCCACCCTTTGCTACACCCTGACGGCCACCGCCGTCGGAGCGGGATGCACCAATGACAACGAACCGGCCAATGATACTCCAACTACTGCCGCGCCTGTGCTGGCGATGGGCGCGGCGGTTTCATCGCAAATCGCACCGGGCGGCGACGTGGACCACTGGCGGTTTTCGGTCGGTAGCGGTATTTCGATTGCGCAGCCGACGAATATCGTGCTCACCCTGTCCGGCTTGCCGGACGACTACGACCTGGAAATTCTGAGCGCCACCGGCAAGCCAATGTTTCGCTCGGCCATGAGCGGTACCGATAGCGAGCGCATCGAGGCGAGTTTGCCGACCGGTACCTACTACGCCCGTGTGTACGGAAATCCCTGTGCGGCGCCGACGACAGGCTGCTATACCCTGCGTTTGATGCTGAATACGCCGACCATTGCCTTTTGCTCCGATCCCAACGAACCGGCCAATAATGCGATCAACTCAGCCACTGTGATGCAGCCAGATCGTGAATACCCCGGGCAACTTGCCAATTCCAACGATCAGGATTTCTGGCGTTTTTCCATTTCGGCTACCTCCAACACGATGGTCATGCTGACCGATCTGCACGCCGATCTGGAGTTTTGGGTGTACAACAGCGCCTTCGCAGTGATCGGTGCGAGCAGCAACATGGTCATCGGCGACGAATCCGCCTATTTCCCCAACATGGCGCCGGGGACTTATTTCATCCTCGTACGTACGGGCGGCACCTACAACAATGCCCTTTGCTATAACCTGAAAGTCGCGACCCGGCCTGCCGGCTGCACCAACGACAGCGAAACGCACAACAACAGCCTGACCGATGCGCCCATCCTGCCTATCGGCACGGTTCTTACGTCGCGCATCGAATCGGACATGGATTTCGACATCTGGGCATTCCCCGTGCCGGTGTCCATGACCAATGTGCGCGTTACGCTGACCAATCTGGGGGTACACATCAACCTCGTCATTCGCGATCAGCACGGGGTAGTTCGTGGTTCCTCATCGCAGGGAGGTACCGCCGACGAAGCGGTCGCTATGAGTTTGCCGGCCGGCTGGTATTTTGTCCACATCACCCGCCCGACCGGCGCGAGCACCTCGGGCTGCTATACCCTGTTGGTGGAAGCCGATGCGGGCGCCATTTGTGCGAACGACCACGAATCGGCCAACAACAGCCCGGGCACGGCGCCTGTCCTGACCTTGGGCACGGACAAAACATCGCAGATCGGTTCCTCAACCGACCGGGATTGGTGGCGGTTTACGCTGACGACTCCGGCTACCGTATCGCTGTCGCTGACCAATTTGCCGGCCAACTATACCCTGATGTTGCGTTCCGCCACCTCGGTTTTGGCCACATCGGCCAATGCAGGTACCGCCGCCGAATTCATCACGGCCAACCTTGGGGCTGGCGTGTACTACGCGTATGTGGAAGGCGCCGGCGGGGCATGGAGCAGCGCCCATTGCTATACCCTGCACGTATCGGCGCGGAATCAGGGCGCTTGTGCCAATTCCAGTGAGCCGGCGAACAACACCCGGGCCGGCGCGCCGGTCATCGGATTCAGTACCGATACCTACAATCAAATTGGTTCTGCTTCAGATCAGGATTATTGGCGTTTCAGCATAAGCGGGAATCAGGTGGCCGTGGTGGAACTCGCCATGCCCCTGCTTTTCAATGTCAATTACGACCTGCAGCTCCAGAACGCGAACGGCGTGGTATTGGCTACATCTTCGCAAACGGGTTCTACTGCCGAATACCTCAAAATGGCGCTGACTACAGGGACCTACTTCCTGCGGGTGTACAATGCCGGTGGCACATTTACGACCGCCGATTGTTACCGCTTGCGGGTGGCGATTGCGCCATACGCCGCATGCTCGAACGGCTCCGAACCGGCCAACAACAGCGTGACGACTGCTCCGGCGGCGGCACTCAATGCATTCGTCAGCTCCCAGATCGGCAGTGCCACGGATCAGGATTTCTGGAAATTCAATGTGTACCGGCATGGTGTCGTTCATTTGAACCTGTTCGGCATGAGCGCCGACTACGACGTGTACCTGTTCAACCACTTTGGAATGCAGATCGGCTCCTCTGCCCAAACGGGCAACGGCGTAGCGGAAACCTTGTCTGCCAACCTCAGCCCCGGGTTGTACTATGCCCTTGTGGCGGCAAAGGGGACGTTTTCTCCCTCGTGCTACATACTGGAGGTGTCGGACCGGCCCTGGGTGCGTTTGATGGACACGCCTCCTGTGGCTGCGCGCGACGAAGCGGCAGAAGATGCTGAAACGTCGGTGGACAACCACGAGCCGGCCCTTGTTTTTCCGAATCCATGTACCGTGCAATTCCGCGTTCGTATTCCCGGCGACGAACCTTGCCTGCTCTTGCTGGTGGACCAAGTGGGGCGTACGCTCGAACAAAAAGAAGCCCACTATGCCGCAGATTTTGATCTGAGCGGGCGCCTGAGCGGGGTGTATTTCGTGCAAATCCGCTATCCGGACGGGCGTGTGGAGCAGAAGCCGGTATTCAAAAAATAGCGAATCGGCCTTTTGGCTTTTGTGCCAATATTGCCCGCATCGGAACAGGACGTTTGGAAAAATTGGAATGCAACGCTACCTTGGCAGCCGCCCGCCAGGCGATACGAACTGCATTGCTGGAAAAAACGGCCTTGCAAACGATTGAACATTAACCGATCGAACTACCATGCGGGCACTACCGATTTTACTTGTTCTGGTTTTCTCCTCAAACCTGCTTGCGCAAACAGGAGTAGCCGACAGCCTCAAGGCGCTGTTGGCTACTGCCGTTTCCGATACCCAGCGTGCGCGCCTGTGCATCCGAACCGCAGAAGCCTATCTGGAGGTCAATTTCGGCGATTCGGTTATTCACTACGCTACCCGGGCAATTCTGCTCGCAAAAGATACCCGGCGCAACGATTTGCATGCCTTGGGTACCCACATGGTTGCGCGCGGACACCACAACCGAGGCGAATACGCCGAAGCGATTGCCGGCTATGCACAGGCAGCTGGATTATACCGGAAGTACGGGCTGCCATACGACACGTTCCGACTGCACATGAATACGGCTATTTGCAACAGTGCCATCGGTCGCGCAGATGCGGCCATTGCCCATCTGGATACGGCCGGCCGGCACCTGCCGCCGGACAATGTCCGGTTTCGGATGATGCATGCCTCGTTTATGGCCGTGGTGCTGGGCGACCAAAACCGACATCGTGAAGCGCTCAAGTATCAGCAGCGGGCATTGGCGCTATCTGCCGCCGAGGCCAGACCGGAAGATCAAATGCTGATCCTGTTTCGTCTGGCACATTCGCACGGAATCCTGCGTGCTCCCGACAGCGCTCTTGTCTATTTGCAACGCGCATTGCCGTTGGCGCAACAAACCGGCGACCGCTACATGGAGTGGCATATCCGCGGCAACATCGGCATGAACCTGGTCAAAAAAGGCGACTTCGCAGCGGGGCTTGCCGCATTCCAGGCAGCCGAAGTGCTGGAAGACAAGGTTGGCAACAACATCTGCTGCGGCAATGGCGCGTATCAGGCATTGGCCTTGCATAAACTTGGCCGGGGGAGCGAGGCTGCCCGCTACCTCGAACAGGCCGAATCGCTCCCGCCCCGAACGCCAGTGGAAAGTATTGCCACATTGCCCGCTTTGCTTGAGGTTTATGAGGCGAGGGGCGATTTCAGGAAGGCCCTTGAAACCCTGAAGATGCTCAAAATAGCCGAGGATTCGCTTGCCCGCAGCGAATATCAACAACATACCGCCGACCTCGAAGTGCGCTACCGTAGTCGTGAGCAGGAGGCTGCCTTAGCCGAGCAGGAGGCGCGCCTGAGGCGTCAGCGCGTGTTTATTTTGGTGGCGGTTGTTATTGCCGGACTCTTGGGCGCGCTGGCGTACCAGTACCGTCGCATTGGGCGCATTCGAAAGGAAGCAGTGGCCGTAACCAAGCAGCAAAACCGGATGCTGACGGCGCTGGATGCGGCCAAATCCCGGTTTTTTGCCAATATCTCGCACGAATTTCGCACCCCGCTCACGCTTATTCTGGCGCCTTTGCAGACAGTTTCCAACTCCCTGAGAAATCCCGGCTTACGCCGGCAACTCGACATGGCTCGCCGCAGTGCCGAACAACTGTTACATCTGGTGGAGGAACTGCTCGACCTGTCGAAACTGGAAGCAGGTAAACTTGCCTTTCGGGAGCAGTCCTTCCGCCCGGCTTCGTGGTTGCGCCGGCACTTGTTTGCCTTCGAGTCACAAGCCGGCATAAGCCGCACAACCCTCCGGTTTGAAACGGACATTCCGGATACCCTTGTGGTGGCCGGTGATGCCGACAAACTGGAAAAAATTGTCAACAACCTGATCGGCAACGCGATCAAATACGGGAAGCGGGGCGGTGAGGTCTTTCTGGCATCGAAGTGGGTACCGGCATCCGAAGAGCAGGGAACCTTGCGCATCACCGTATCCGACGACGGCCCGGGCATTCGTCCGGAAGACTTGCCGCACATCTTCGAGCGGTATTACCAGGGCGGCAGCCCGGAGGCTGTGGCGGCGGGTGGCGTTGGTCTTGGTTTGGCATTGGCTCAGGAACTGACACAATTCCTTGGAGGCGTGCTCGGCGTGGAAAGCAGACAAGGAACGGGTACGGTTTTCACCCTGACACTTCCAGTGAGGATCGTGGGCGCAGAGGCTGAATTTGTACCTGAACCGGCAACAACGGCGCCCCCGGAGCCGGTTTCAGCCCCGTACAAACCTTCGCTGGATCGCGGCAAGGCTCGGGTGCTTCTGGTGGAAGACAATGCCGATATGCGGCTGTTTTTGGAGCAGGTATTGGCGCCGTACTTTGATACGGAAAGCGCCGATGACGGCGCGGCGGCCTTGCGCTGTCTGGAACGGCGGCCACCATTCGACCTCGTCTTGTCCGACGTGATGATGCCTAACATGGACGGCTTTGAACTGCTGGAACATGTGCGCCGTCATCCCACGACGTTCCGGCACACGCCCTTTGTTTTCCTGACCGCACGCGCGCTGGACGACGACCAGTTGCTCGGCCTTAGGCTCGGCGTGGACGATTACCTGCTCAAACCATTTCAGCCTGATTTTCTCGTGGCGCGTCTGCAAAACCTGTTGCAGAACCACGTTTCCCGTCAAAAACAGCGGGGAAAAGTCGCAGAACCGGACAACGCCGAACTATCCCTGATGAAACAAGCCGAAAAAACCGTGCTCGACCAAATAGACGACCCCGACCTGAAAATCGAAATTCTGGCTAAGGCGCTCAACCAGAGTCCCCGGAACTTGGAACGCCTGCTCAAACGACTCAGCGGGTTCACCCCTGTTGAATTTATCCGTGAACTGCGTCTTCAGCGTGCGTTTCAGTTGCTTCAGCACAAGCGTTTCCGTTCGGTAAGCGAGGTGCGGCTCGCCGTTGGCATCGAAAATGGGGCGTACTTCAGCCGGATTTTTCAGAAGCGCTTTGGCGTGTCGCCGGGCGATGTGTTGCGGGGGGACTGAGGTTGTTGGCTGCCAACAGAGCGAGGCGGGACAGGTCAAAGCCTTGCCGCTTGGAAAAAAGAGCGCCGCCTCAAGCGCTTTTATTTCTTCGTTTGGCGTTGTTTCCAGGTTGTCATTTCATCAAAACTAAATACCATGCGGATTCTTGCCACTCTTTTTTGCTCAGTCTCCCTTTCTGCACTTTTTGCCGGCAACCCCGTTACCCCCACCATCACGGAGGTGACCGTTTACCGTACCGGCGCAAGGATTACATATTTTGCTGCTGCTAATGTACCTTCCGGTGTCTCCGAAGTAATTTTAGAAAACATATCCCCACACCTTGTCGAGAACAGTTTGCAGATCAAAATTGACGGAAATGCCCGGATGAACCATGCGATTTTTCAGTATATACCAGATGTACACTCACCCTTGTTTCTACGTATGGGAGCTGTTGGAGATTCTCTTACATTGCTGGAGGACATGTTGGCTGCCTTGCAGGATGAAGATGATATTCTGGAGTCTGAAGCATCCATGTTGCGGGAAAATGCCAAAAGGGTTGGAACCTTTTCGTCAACCGGACAGAGCGGGACGCTTACCGTAGCTCAACTGCAGGAAACAGCGGACTTTTTTCGAAAACGTTTGTTGGAAATCCATACGCATCAACAAAAATTAGCCAAGGCTATCCGGAAGATCAACTCCGATCTGGAACGATTGCAGCAGGAAATTCATCGCCTGCGAACGGGAAACAACTTCCAAACCGGCCAGTTGGTGTTGAAAGTTGATGCGAACGGCGCGCAGGAACTAAAAATTACCTGTACATACTTTGTTCGCACGGCTTCTTGGGTGCCCTTGTACGACATCTTTTCGGATGGCCTGGACAAACCGCTGCAACTCACCTACAAAGCCAATGTAGTAAACAGTACCGGATTTGACTGGAAAAACGTGGTGTTGAAACTTTCTACGGCCAATCCGTTACATAATAATAACCGGCCTGTTATGTCTTCGGAGTTCGTTGACTTTCAGCAGGATATTTCGGGCATCGCAGCACAATTCAATATTCCGGCCGGCGCCGAATCGAATATATATCAACGGGAAAAAGTATCCGCTCCAAACAAGGTACCGATCACTTACGACTCCTCGCCCGTGGACATACGTTCAAACGGCGATGAACCTCTGATTGGTTTCGAACTTCCAGGCCACCAAAACATTCCTTCCGATGGAAAAATGCAAACTGTTATTCTGTTTGAAAAAAGTATTCCGGTGGACTATGAATACCATGCGGCTCCTAAAATAGAACCGGCAGTGTTTCTTCTCGCAAAAATTGGAGACTTTGGTCAATACAACCTCTTAAATGGCCATGCCAATATTTTCTTGCAGGAGACTTTTATCGGGAGAACGAATGTCAATCCGAAGATTACTGCCGATACTTTGCTGCTTTCACTGGGTCGGGATGAGCAGGTGACGATTGACAGAATACAACCCAAAGATTTCACCGAACGCCGGAAAATCTTCGGCTCCAAAATCCGGGAAACCTGCCAGTACGAGATTTCCATCAAAAACAACAAGTCTAAGCCGGTCACAGTGGATCTGATTGACCAGTTTCCGATCTCTAAGCAAAAGGACATCGTGGTGGAACTGGGCGACCACAGCGGCGCCAAAGTCAGCCCCGAATTCGGAAAACTCGAATGGAATGTGGAAATACCGGCCGGGCAAACCAAAAAAATAAGGTTTTCCTACTCGGTGGAGTACCCGAAAGACAAGGGGGTCAGGTATTTCAAGGGCTAATCTTCTATGAAAATGCATAGCAACAGACCTGCTCCGTATACAGCTGCCGTGAAAATCTGGATCGCCGGATTAGTTTTAGGCCCTGTCTTCCTTTTTATAGGAACAGCGTTATTGTCACTTGACAACACAAACATGGATTTGGAAATATTCTTGATATGGGGATATATGGTGCTGTACGGCGGGATATTTTCTCTTCCTTCGGCGGCGCTTTTGTGGCTGTCACTGACTCTGCAATGTCGTTTCCGACAAACACCTTCCGGTTTCTGGTACACAGTATTAGGGATTACATTTGTACTGACCGCAGCGCCATTTTTGTTACTGATTTTTCTCTTTGGAGAACTACGTTTTACCGGCTTATTAGTCGCTTATCTCGCCGGAATTTGGCTCGGCGTTTATTGGGCTTACAGGGGAGCAAAATTTGAAAAGCAACCTACCGATGACGTGCCACTGGATGCAAACGTGTAGCAAACGCAGTGGATTTGAAGGTTACTGATTTTCGCTTAACACAAGCCGGTAACAAACATGATCCTCTGATCAGATCAATTGGATAACTCAAATAAATATCCTTCCGCTCCGACTGCTTCCACCGCCCGGACTTGTCGGGCATATTTTCGGGCCACTTCTAAATCGGCTCGAACCGTCGCCCGCGTTGCCTCCGACACGACGTGGCTGAAGACCAGCCACACGCGCTTCGGTTTTTCACCTCCGGGGGAAACCGTCGGCAGATCGGGTTGCTGATTCCAGTTTCCATGCACCACATTTTTTCCCAAAAAATACTGCTCGCGACGCGTATGGCATTCCCGGTAGTAAGCCACCGCCGGCCAGGCTTCGTGGTGGACGTAGAGCACATCGCCGGGGCGAAAGTCCTGCGCGATGGCATCCAGCACCGGGCGAATTTCTTCCAGAACATACGGTCGGATCAGGTACTGAACGCCCTTTTGCAGGCCCACCACGGCTATGAAAAGCAGTATCCAAAGCAGGCGCAGATGCTTATGTCCGGTATCCCACCAAACCTGCCAGCCCATGCCCTGCACGAGCAGCACCAGCGGAAAGGCCCAGGTCAGCATGCGCGGGATGAGAGAATATTGCCCGAAACCGGAGGCGCCAATGCAAACCAAAACCGGCAAAACCAGCAAAAGGGCCGTGTCGAACCGGTTCCGAACAAGGAACCAAAGTCCCGTCAGGGTGCCTGCAATTCCGGTCAGTTTGGCCACCACGGTGTAGCCGGCAATGTAGTACGGGAAAGTGGTTAGTAAATCGGCGGCTTTGGCCCAGTCGGCGCTGTTTCGGGGAAAAAGCGGAAAAAACCACTGTGTGTGGTATTCCACCAAAGGACTAATCGCCATGCTTGGTCGCAGCAATAGCCAGTAGTAGAGCGCAAAATTCAGAAGCCAGAACAAGCCGGCGACCAGGACTGGAAGTGTTGCCCGCCACCCGCCGTTGGCGTGATTTTTTTTCAAAAAAAACAAACCGGCCCCAAACAGGACAAACGCCGAAGGCATGGACAACCATACCGCTACTGCGCCAATGCAGGCAGCCATAACCGGACGGAACGGCTGTTCGGCAAACCGAATGGCCAAGGCTACTACTCCCAGTGCCACCGCGAGATCGCAGCCATACTGTTTGCCCTCCGTGGCGTAGCGCAGGAACAGGTCGGAGTAACAAAAAATCCAGAGCACTGCCGACAGCACCCAGGGGTTGGCAATCACCCGTTTGGCGATGTAGAAAAACAGGAAAACCGAAGCGATTCCACAAAGGAACGGAAACAGGCGCAACGCATATTCGTGTTGTCCCAAAAGCAAGACGCTGCATTTTTGAAAAAAGCAAAACAGCGGCGGTGCAAACTGATCGTGGTCGAGTGGCCGAAAAAAATCCCACAGCCCGCGTTCGCAGAAATTGCGCGCCAGATTGGCCTCGTCAATAAACAGGGAACGGTTTTGAACCCAGACGGCCACACGCACTGCCACGCCGAATACCGGAAGCAAGTATATCAGCCGGGGAGCAGCAAGTATCTGAAAGGGAAATTTCATTTTGGCCCAAAAGTAGAGGATCGGAATTGTCGTTTGCTCCTTCAAAACCAGTCTTTATCCATTCATTTCTTCTCCACGACCAATAGTAGCAGAATTTCACCCGTTGCCGTGCAACAAAACCGGCTACTTATGCCTCCATTGGCAAGTTAATTTTTCACAAAAACTATGCTTCACATGAAACGATTGCTCCTGCCGGCCGTATTGGCCATTTTTGTTCTGACCAACTCCACGCTGTTTGCTCAGGACATTCCGCGTTACAACCCCGACGACATTAACATCCCGTACAAAAAGTACACGCTGCCTAATGGCTTGCGTCTGTTGGTACATGAAGACCACAAAGCGCCCATTGTGGCTGTAAACGTATGGTACCATGTAGGCGCTAAAAACGAAAAACTTGGGAAAAGCGGTTTTGCCCACTTGTTTGAGCACCTCATGTTCAATGGCTCGGAAAACTTCAACACCGACTATTTCCAGGCGCTCGAGGCCATTGGATCTACCGACCTGAACGGCACCACCAACGAAGACCGAACCAACTATTTCCAGAATATTCCGGTCGGCGCCCTTGATCAGGTGCTCTGGCTCGAAAGTGACCGCATGGGCCACCTGCTCGGCGCTATTGATCAGGCCAAACTTGATGAGCAGCGCGGGGTGGTACAAAATGAAAAACGCCAGGGCGAAAACCAGCCGTACAGTCGCGGGTACGATATCATGCAAAAGGAAATGTACCCGCCGCATCACCCCTACGGCCACACGGTCATCGGGGAAATGGAAGACCTCAACGCTGCCAGCCTAAGCGACGTACACGAGTGGTTCAAAGCCTACTACGGCGCCGCTAATGCCGTTTTGGTCGTAGCCGGCGATATCACGCCCGAGGCTGCCTATGAAAAAGTGATCAAGTATTTCGGCAATATCCCGGCCGGCCCCACCATCACCCGGCCCGGGGTAAACATTCCTGTCCGGGATTATGACACCCGTGCTTCCTACCAGGATCGCGTACCCGAAGAGCGGATCAATATGGTGTGGCATGCGCCGCAGTGGGGCACGCAGGAAGCCGTTTGGCTCGATCTGGCTACCGATGTATTGGCTGCAGGTAAAACCAGCCGACTTTACAAAAAACTCGTGTACGAAAAGCAACTTTGTTCCTCGGCGTTTGCTTACGTAAATCCGAGTGAAATTTCCGGGGAATTGGTCGTTCAGGCGAACGTAAAAAAAGGCAAATCGCTCGAAGAGGTGGAGGCGGCCATCAACGAAATTCTAAGCGAGTTCATCGCCAAAGGCCCCACAGAGGAAGAGACCGCCCGTGTGAAAGCCGCGTACTTTGCTAACTACATCAAGGGGCTGGAGCGCATTGGCGGCTTTGGCGGTAAAAGCGACGTGCTCGCCGAGCATGAGGTGTACGGCGGAAGTGCCGATTACTGCAAAAAGAAACTTCGCTGGTACGACCAGACAACGGCAAAAGACATCCATGCTGCCGTAAAGAAATGGATGACGCGTGGGCGTTTCACGCTCACCTGCCATCCGTTTCCTGAATATTCCGTCACCGGAACCGAAGCCGATCGCAGCAAAGCGCCTGCCGTGGATACCAAAGTAAGCGCCCAATTCCCCGACATCCAGCGCGCTACCCTCAAAAACGGCATGAAGGTCGTGCTCACCCGCCGCACGGAAAGCCCGACTATGGTGATGAACATGCTTTTCGATGCCGGTTTTTGCACCGACAAAATGCCGGGAGGCAAACTTGGCCTGGCCAATCTGGCCATGAATATGCTGGACGAAGGCACCAAATCCATGAACAGCCTGCAAATCAGCGACCGGCTTCAGATACTGGGTGCTTCGCTCAATACCAGCAGCGACCTCGACTACGCCTACGTTGGACTCAACACCCTGCGCCAGTCCATTGACCCTAGCCTCGACCTCATGGCCGACGTGGTACTCAACCCTGCATTCCCGGAGCCTGATCTGCAGCGCCTTAAAAACCAGCAGGTAAGCAGTATCCAGAATGAAAAGAAAAACCCGACAGGTATGGTCATCCGGGTGATGCCCGAACTACTCTACGGCAAAGACCACCCCTACGGCATGCCCATGAGCGGTACCGGTACGGAGGAAAGTGTGGCCAATCTTGGTCTTGAGGATGTGCGCGGTTTTTACCAGCGCTGGATAAAGCCGAACAACGCCACCATAGTTGTGACCGGCGACATCACCCTGTCCGAATTAGTGGAAAAACTCGAAAAGCGCTTCGGCTCCTGGAGCAAAGGGGACGTGCCCAAAAAGGTCATCCCCGAGGTGGCAACCACGAACAAAAAGAAAATATTTCTGCTCGACCGTCCTGAAAGTCAGCAGAGTCTGATTTTGGCAGGCCACCTGACCAAACCCTACGGTCAGTTAGATGAAACGGCTATCGAACAGATGAACAATGTGCTTGGAGGAGATTTTACCAGCCGAATCAACATGAATATTCGCGAGGACAAGCATTGGTCGTATGGCTCCCGCTCGATGATTATGAATACTGCCGGGCAGCGCCCATTCTTCGTGTTTGCACCCGTTCAAACCGACAAAACAAAAGAGAGTATTCAGGAAGTTATCAAGGAAATCAATCAGTATGTGGGCGATAAACCCATGACCCAGGCGGAGTTTGACAAAACAAAACAAAATACCATGATGGCCATGTCAGGGATGTGGGAAACCAACGGCGCAGTAAATGGCAGCGCTATTGATGTGGTGAAATACGGGCTAAAAGACGATCACTGGAAAACATACAGCCAACGCGTACAAAACCTGACGCTGAAGGACGTGCAAGGGGTGGCAAAAGCAGTGGTGAAGCCTGGTGACATTGGCTGGTTTTTGGCCGGCGATGCCATGAAGGTAACACCTGGGCTGGAGCAACTCGGCATGGAAGTTATTCAGTTGGATGCAGAAGGCAAAGTAGTTTCGAAGAAAGCCAAGCCGTAAACAAATATTGTTTCTGGTTGCGACAAACGCCCGTCTTTTGTCTTTCCAAAATAATCCGTCCGACCAACGACGAGCCATCCCCGGCAGCGTAGACAGATTATTTTGGAAGGACAAATGGCGAGCGTTTTCTTTTTCAACACCATGCTTACAAACTGAAACGTATGAATTATTCCGTATTTGCTTTTCTGTGGGCATTCGTAAGTCTGACGGGTAGTGTATGGGCGCAAGAGGCCGATAGCGCCCGGGCGGAAATCGCTTTTATCAGCGATACGCAAGCGCCCATGTGCGTCGAGAAATTATTTCTGAAATCCAATCAGAATACTCGGGCTACGCAGATTCTGTTCCATGAAATTACGGAATACAAACCACGCTGTTTGTTCATTTTGGGCGATGTCGTATCAAAAGGCCCAAGGGAGAAAAAATGGCGGGAGATGGACCGGTACCTCGCCGCTGCCCGGGCAAATGGAATCCCGGTTTATGCCCTCCTCGGGAATCACGATGTCATGGGCAACGCGCGAAAAGGCGAAGCAAAATTCAACAAGCGTTTCCCGGATCAGGTGAACACCGGTTTTGTTAAAATCGTGGACTCCATTGCAGTTGTGTTGCTCAATTCCAATTTCAAAACTCTGAGCGTAGAGCAGCAACGACAACAACAGGAATTCTACGCCAGCGCACTTGCGGCGCTGGAGGTTGATCCTGCCGTGCGGTGCATCATCGTTACCTGCCACCATGCACCGTACTCCAACAGTAAAATTGTAGGTTCGAACGAAACGGTGCAGGAACAATTCGTGCCCCTGTTCAAGGGTAGCGCGAAGGCCAAATTGTTTATGACAGGACACGCCCACGACTTCGAGTATTTTCGGTTCGACGGAAAATACTTCCTCACCATCGGCGGCGGCGGCGGACTGCATCAGCCCCTGAATACAGGCAAGGATCGTTTGCCTAATGAAGCGGGCGACTATAATCCGGAATATCAGTACGTCCTAATCCAACGAAACGGTGCTCAACTCACCATCACTTCCAACAGGTTAAAAGCCGACTTTTCGGGTGTAGAAACCGGCTACAGTTTTGTGATTGATTAGGTCGTCAAAACTCCGGCCTGATGCAGGTGG
Source organism: Saprospiraceae bacterium (assembly GCA_016787285.1). Lineage (GTDB taxonomy): Bacteria > Bacteroidota > Bacteroidia > Chitinophagales > Saprospiraceae > M3007. Next base: position 22,114 of record JAEUUV010000042.1, read on the forward strand.
TGCTCAAGGTGCCGCACATAATCTTCGGCGCAATACCGTAGTGTCACTTGCTCAACACCCATAACCAGCGTTTGCTTCAGATCGGCTTCCGACATTCCTGCAATCAGGTATGCGAGATGCCGGTTGTAGAGTTCCCACAAGCCAACCAGTTCGCGACTGTCGGCAGTTTGGTAGCGCTGGAGCGATACCCAGTCGTCTTGCTCATACCGGATAACCGGCTGCTCGCCCCGCATGGCACGTACGAAGCGCTGGTGGTTGTTCGATGCCGAATCCACGAGGTGGCCGATAATTTCTTTTTTCGACCATTTGTCTGGTGCAGGGCGTACCCGCAGGGTTTCTTCGGAAAACGCGAGCAGGGTAGGGGGCACTTGCGCACAATGGTTCAGGAGGCGTTGGGCCAGTTCGTTCATAAAAAATGGCTTAGAGCGTGTTTAACCAGAGAACACTCAATTGACTTTTTTGTCCGGGTTCCTGACAGCACTTAAATCTGCCCGGCACGTACATTTGCCATAGGCGCTACCGGGGCCTGTTGAAACAGGTTCATCTGACCATTTTGCTCCACCACATCCAGCAGGCGGGCATATTTCAATTTGTACTTACTGTTCGTGCGCAGTGTAATTAGTTTGGCCAGTTCGAGCGTCAGGTAAAAATCCTCAACGGGTTCTCCCGGCCGCGGGCGTTTGGCATAATCGCGCAGAGGCTGCGGCCGGCGGATTCCGTCGCGGAATTCGTACAAATCTTTCATCCATTTGCGCAACTGTACCCCATAGTTTTTACTCGGAAGTTGCAAGGCATGATACAAATTGGAAGCAGCCACCACCTTGGTGCCTTGTTTGCTGACGAGGACTTCCAGTTCCATAACTGATGCAGTTTGTTGACAAATTTGTTTCAAAAACAGGACAAAACTAAACGACATGTTTTTAAAAACAAATTATTTTGTTTTTGTTTTTTGAAAATATTTTTTGTGTTTTCTCCAAATGGCAGATATTCAATCATTTGCAGTCATAGTAAGTTTTTAAACTTATTCGTAAACATGTGGAAATCAAAGCCTGATTGCATAAAATCATTAAACTGCCGGCGTAAGAAACAAGTCATCGTGGCAGCAGATGAACAAACAGATCGAGCAGGCCAAACTATTACCTGTATTTTCGTTTGGCTTCAGCAATTTGAAGTGTAATCCCTTTTGGGGAGGGTCTTGAATTTGTGCCAGATATTTGACAACACTTTTTGTACCCGATCGTAGACCATCCAGCATTGCAATGCCCTACTTGCCGTGCTGAGTCTGGATTTATGCCGGTTCAGGTTGTTTTCACCTCAGAACAAGATATTGCAAGACACTTTTGTGCCGTCGTAATCATCACGTAAATACTCGGCATGAAAACATCCTTACTGTTCTTATCTGTCTTTGTTCTGCACTCGGCATTTGGCCAAACCGATAACCCTCGAGCATTATTAGGCGAAGCACGTCGCCTGGCAGAGTCGGGCCGGCATGAAGCATCCGAAGCGTTGTATAAACGAGTTCTGGCGCAATCGCCGAACGACTCTGAAGCGCTTATTGGTTCTGCCTACAACTACTCATGGTGGAAGCAATATAACAAAGCACGGCTTAACTTTGAATCGGCATTGGCGATCAACCCGGATAATTCCGAAGCACTTGTCGGACAAGGCTACAACTACGCCTGGTCTGGGAATTTTGAAATGGCCAAGGCTGTTTTTGAACGCCTGAGCAAACAAGCCCCGGACAATGTGGAAGCTCTGAAAGGTATGGGCTATGTGCAGCTCTGGCGTGGTAACGGGTACGGAGCGGAGCCGTACTTTCGAAGCCTGGTTACAAAATACCCCAATGTGGCGGAGTACCGTATTGCACTTGCACAAGCCTATTTACTGCGGCACGAAGTAAAAAATGCCAGATTAGTACTTCAAAGTGTGTTGCAAATTGATTCAACAAACCGGACTGCCGCTGAACTGCTCAAAAATACATACGGAATTGCCTCACCGCTCGAATTGGATGTGTGGGCCGGTTATTCATCAACCGGAGGTGAAAGTCGGTTTGCGTTGCGGAACGTACAACTCACGAGCCAGTTGAGTCGCAAACTGCGTATGTACCTGCGTTACGACAACTCCCTGACATCCGACCTCGCCGCTCTGGTGCGCACCAATCAGCAGGCTCAGGCCTTTTCATTGGGGGGGGGCATGGGCTGGAACAAATCGTTGACTACCCGCCTGGAGATAGGCGCCCGGTTTTTGCCCGATCATGCCACACAACAGCTCTGCAGTGGTGAACAGATTGTCTTTTTTCCCAACGGCATGCTCGTCAAGGCAGGAGGTTTTTTGGGGCAAAGCGACGAAATTGCCGATGAATGGCTGGCTTACGCTGGTTTCCGTGTGCCTGTCAGACCATGGTATGCGTTTGAACCACACTACTTTTTGTCTAGGGTAGAAGCAGCGCCCCGTCCGGAGCACAGGTTCATGCTCAACAACCAACTCCGCTCGCGAAACGGCTATGAGTTGAATCTGGGGGTATTTTTCGGTAAGGCTGCAGTACCGGAAGGTGTTTCGGACGATCAAATCACAGGCAGTTATATCACGGCTATTTTGCCAGTTTCGCAATCCATTTGGGGGCAACTCTCCTTCCGCTGGGAAGACCTGCCCTTCGACGATCTCACCGTACTTGCCGCAGGCATAAAACTTCGCCTGGAAAAATAGTCCGGCTTTTCTCCAATTCTGATCCGGATACCGGAAAACGATACAGCATTCGACTGTGTCAATAGCCACCTTTTTCTAAAAATCTAACCGTTTGTTATGAAACCGGAACTCAACAAGATATATACCGATGCCGCTTCGCTCCCAATGAAGCAAGCCTTGAAGCCCTTTGCCGAAACACACCGGACAGCTGCCCGCCAAATGGCCGGTTCGCCGAAGCCGACACTTTACATCGCTGTTTTCTCCATCTGGATACTGGCGCTGGTCTGGTTTCAGCCCCGTCTGCTCATGCTACTCGACATGGCGTACAACTGGCCAAGCAGCCTTGCGCTTTGGCTTTTTATCGGGTTTATTGACTTCGCTTGGCTGTACGGAGTGTACAATGTGGCCATTGTCGGATTCGCAGTCTTTTACCAGTTGCGGCGCAAATACGCGCCTGCACCTGTGGCAACGATACCCCATGATTCAGGCATATTTCCCCCGGTGGCCATTTTATACACCACCTGCAATGACTTTGTGGAAGAAAGTGTGCTCTCCTGCGTTCGGCAGGACTACCCCGATTTCAAGGTTTATCTGCTCGACGACAGCAGCGATGCGCACTTCAAAAGCCTGGTGGACAATTTTGCGGCCCGGTATCCGGAACGCACGGTGGTGGTTCGCCGACCCGATCGCAAGGCCTTCAAAGCCGGCAATATGAATCATGCACTGGAATACTTGGCCACGCAAGAGCCGTATTTCGCCATTGCTGATGCCGACGAGATTTTGCCGCCCGATTTCCTGTCCAAGCTGGTGCCTGTCATGGAAAACGACCCGACTTGCGGCTTTGTGCAGGCCAACCATCGGGCTAATCCTCATAGTGCAAGTCCGCTCGCCAAATCGCTGGGCGTCGGCATTGACATTCACTGGAAATGGTACCAACCCCTGCGCAACGACTATGGTTTCGTCATGTTTCTGGGACACGGTGCCTTACTGCGCCGCAAATGCTGGGAAGAAATCGGCGGCTTTCCGGACATCGTGAGTGAAGACCTCGGTTTTGCCATTCACGTCCGGGAGAAAGGCTATCGTGGGCGCTTTGTCGAAGAAGTCGTATGTTACGAAGATTTCCCCGACACGGTACGCGCGTTCCGCATTCGCCACATGAAATGGACTCGCGGAACCAGCGAGTTCCTGCGCCGCAAAATGGGCTGGCTGCTTCGCGCCAAAAACATCTCCTGGACAGAAAAACTTGACGTGCTGTTTCCCACGCTCAACCTACCGCTCACGCTGCTGTATTTTCTGTTCATGCTGAATGCCAACCTGGCCTTGCCTCTGTTTTTCAGTTACGCCCAGGACTTGACCTTCGTCGTTGGCAGTCACGAATTCCTGATCCCTATTCTGGTGCTCAATCCGGGCTTTGAGGTCATCTATGACTGGGATTTCTTTGCCATAACGTTGCTTACATTTTTTGCACCGGTACTCAGTTTTGTACTGGCCTTGGCCCACCGCCCGCTCAAACTTTTCCGTTTCCTGAGCCATAGTACCGCCCTGTATGCGGCATTGTCGCCCTTGTCGTCAATCGGTGTATTGGCCTACATGATCTCGGGCAAAGCATTTTTTCTGGTTACCGGCGACACCAACCAAAAGGAATACCGCGCGGAGAACACCGGCAAAAAATGGCCCGGCCTGAACGGTTTTCGGAATTCCTGGCAACAATTTTTGGCTAAAAGTCACCCCGATACCAAATTGGTGCAAGGTTTCGAAATCGGCGCCGGTTTGTTGTTCATGTGCTTGGCCATGCTCATGTTCCAGATTTCATTTTTCGGCCTATGCCTCGCTTTTTTATTGCTGCCCCTCATGCACCACCTGCCCTGGAACCACCGCTTTGTGAAGGTAGCGGTGTATGTACCATTTGTGCTCATCATGTTCGGCGTATTGCTTTCCGGACTGAGTGTGTTCGGGATGAAAGCGGTGTTTTTCGGGTATGGTTTTCATTTTTGACCCGAGCCGTAACTTTGACCCAAAACTGGCTTGTTTTGAAAAACAGATTTTTGATAACTGTTTTCTCCTTAGTTTTTGAACGGGACACGGATACTACAGATGAGACACGGATTTTTGGAGGAAAATCCATGTCAATCCGTGTCTCGACAATGGCATCCGTATCCCGTCCTGCCTCGTGGGTCGCAGCCACATTTCTCGTACTGCTCACCGCACCAATATTTGCCACAGGGGTGCCACCCGGCTTCGCCGAAATCGCCATTGCTGAGGGCCTGAACCCTACAGCAATGGCGTTGGCGCCGGACGGCAGTATTTTTTTAGCACAAAAAGACGGGCGCGTCCTGCTGTTTCACGACGACGAACTGCACGCCGAGCCGTTCCTTACTTTGGCCGTGGATGATTTCAATGAACGCGGCCTCGCGGGAATCGCCGTCCACCCCGATTTCAAACATGAACCCTGGGTATATCTTTACTACACCGTGCCGGAAGGCACACATAACCGGATCAGTCGGGTTTTGGCCAACGGCGACTTTGCGGTTCCTGGCAGTGAACAGGTGTTGCTCGAATTGGATCCGATGAACGGCGCCATTCACAACGGCGGCGCGCTGGTGTTCGGGCCAGACGGCTGCCTGTACATCGGAACGGGCGACGGCGCAGTTCCCACCCATGCACAAAACCTCAACTCCCTGCTTGGAAAAATCCTGCGCCTTAATCCCGATGGTACCGTACCGGACTCCAACCCGTTTGTTCAGCAGGTTTCGGGAAACAAACGCGCCATTTTTGCCCTGGGGGTACGCAATCCGTTTTCAATGGCCTGCGACCCGGCAAGCGGAAAAATCTTTTTTTGCGATGTCGGCCTGGGTTCATGGGAAGAGGTGAACGAACTGCTGCCGGGGAAAAACTACGGCTGGAACCTGATTGAAGGCCCCTTAAGCGGGCAAACACCTCCTGAAAACTACAAAGACCCGATTTTTGCTTACCCGCACGGGCCCGGACTCGGGTGTGCCGTCGTCGGAGCGGCATTTGGTCTGGGCAACGCGCCCGAGATCCCGCAGGCGTATCAGGGCAAATTTTTTTTCGCAGACTACTGTGCCGGCTGGATTTGCACGCTCGATCCGGCTACCGGAATGCTGACCGATACCTTTGCTACAGGTATTGACCGGCCGGTCAGTCTGCTGGTTGGCCCGGCGGGAGCGTTGTACTATTTTGCCCGCGCCGGGTTGGGGGGAGGTTCGCCCAACGACAATACCGGCAGTACAGAGGGCACGCTCTGGAAAGTTTTTTGGGTCGGCGACGGCGCTCCGATAGTCACAGGTCAGCCGCACGACGCGTTTGTGACGGCGGGCGAAAGCGCATTTTTCAGTGCAAAAGCCTTCGGCACACCGCCGCTTATGTACCGCTGGTTCGTCAATGAATTGCCGGCCCCGGATTCATCCATTTTACTTTTACCAAACTGCTCTCAAGCCGACAGCGGCACCCGGGTGTTGTGCATTGTTTCCAATGCGTTCGGTGCCGATACCAGCGAACAGGCAGTTCTGCACGTACTGCCGGGGCAGCGCCCCCTGCCCGAAATCCTGCTGCCGCAGGCAAATGCCGTCTTCCGAGCCGGCGATACCCTGTTTTTCAAAGGCAGAGCCACCGACCCTGATGATGGCCCTTTACCGGAAAAACAACTGAGCTGGCGTGTAGATTTTCATCACGCCGACCATACGCATCCGGCCATGGCGCCGGTATCGGGGATTTCAGAAGGGCGGTTTGTGGTGCCGGCGGTTGGAGAAACCGCAACCGATGTATTTTTTCGAATACATCTCAGTGCAACGGATTCTGTAGGCCTGAGTCGCAACGTTTCACTTGACATACAGCCTGTATTGACCACTTTTTCGCTTGACGGCCCTCCCGGAATACCCGTCAATGTGAACGGCCAGATTCGCCCCCTGCCTGCTGTGGTGCCAAGTGTGGTGGGTATGCAACACAGCATATTGGCTGGTTTGTTTTTTCAGCAACACGACACTTTGTTTTATTTTCGGGAATGGGAAAACGGTTCGAATGATCCCTTGCGCACGTTGTCGGCTTCCGAGACACCTGGCGCCTACGCGCTCCACTATGACCGCTATGTGCTCGGCAGTGGAACCGGTTTGCAAGGGGGATATTTCTTCGATCCTTTAGGTGAAATGCCCGATATGTCGCCGGCACTGATTCGAACGGACACGACGATCCAGTTCGATTGGGGTGAGGGAAGCCCGGATTCGAGCGCCCTGCCCGCCGACTTTTTTACCGTACGTTGGACGGGTTTTGTCGAGCCGGTTTTCAGCGAAACTTATCAGTTTCATGTGCGCAGCGACGACGGCGCACGGCTTTGGGTCGGCGATTCTCTGTTACTCGACTACTGGGTGCCACAGGTGGCTACCGAACATTCGGGGAGTATATTTCTGCAAAACGGCATGCGTTACCCCATCCGGCTGGAGTATCTGGAAATTGGAGGCGGGGCACAGGTCGAGTTGCGTTGGAGCAGTACCCGGCAGGTAAAACAAATCGTCCCCCGGCGTCAACTTTACCTGCCGGATACCTTGCGTACGGGTGAGGTGAAAGGGACTGCCGGTATTGATGAAAACCTGAACGGCTTTTGGGAAAATGGCGAAACTCCGTTGCCCAACGTCGAAGTATTTTTGTACCGGGCCGACGATGATATGCTACTGGCTGTGCAGAAAACACTGGGCAACGGCCGCTATCGCTTCGACCAGTTGCAGCCCGGGGAATACTACCTGCGCTTTTTGCCGGGCGCAACGGCAGGAGCGCTGGCGCCTATCGAAAATGTAGATGCAGACGGGTTCACGATGACTTTTACTCTCGCGGAACACGAGCACAAACTGATGAACGTTGCCTGGATCGTGGACAAAGCTGCACTGTATGGCTCAGTTTGGCTGGATGAAAACCGCAACGACCTCTGGGACAACAATGAATCCGGGCTTGACGAGGCAGGGGTGTTGTTGTACCGCAGCGATTCCATGTTTGTTTCAGCCACATCTACGAATGCGTCCGGTGGATTTCTTTTCCCCATGGTGGAGCCGGGCAATTATTTTCTGTGGTTTACCAACCATTGGTTTCCACAACCAACAGAACCTGGTTTTGGGCTGAATCCGGACGGAAGTACACCGGGTTTTGAAATAAAAACGGGGGAAAGCAAAGCCCTGATGGCGGCTTTTCGCCTGAAAGAAACGCTATGGGCCGGCACGAACGTATCGTCGGTGCAAACGTTACGCATCTGGCCTAATCCGGTATCCACGCAACTGCAAGTCTCGCTGAATTCGGAAGAAAGACAGGAAGTTTCCTGCTGGATATCCGACCTGCTCGGGCGTATTGTATATCGCGAGAATCGCGTTTTGGAACGGGGAAAAAATACCTGGGTAATCCCGGCAGGCAACTTCCCGCCCGGTATGTATGGTTTTGCCGGCCAATCCCGAACCATGCGTTGGGCACAGCGGTGGCTGAAGGACTAAAGAGTAAAAAATGATCGCCGATTTGTCCTGAAAAATACGCCCCCTCCGCGCATTCACCTCACCGAACAATCCCTACCTTCGCGCTGTTTTCCAATCCCTCCTGACCAAGCATTGTTCCACCACATTTCGTGACCAATATCCTCTTTTTGCGATGAGCCATTTCCCGCATCCCGACCGGTTCCAGAACCGGCACATCGGGCCAAACCCGCACGACCTTCAGGCAATGCTCCAGTTCCTGAACGTGAACTCCCTCGATGAACTGATCCATCAGACGGTGCCGGATACCATCCGGCTGAAAAAGCCTCTGAACCTTCCTCCGGCCTTGTCCGAATTCGAGTACCTCGCCGAATTGAAAACTACGGCCCAATTGAACCGCGTGATGCGCAGCTACATCGGCATGGGCTACTACGGTACCATCACGCCGTCGGTGGTGCTGCGCAATGTGTTCCAAAACCCGGGCTGGTACACCCAGTACACACCCTACCAGGCCGAGATTGCCCAAGGCCGTCTCGAGAGCCTTTTGAATTTCCAGACGATGGTCAGCGATCTGACGGGGCTGCCCATTGCCAACGCCAGTCTGCTTGATGAAGGCACTGCCGCCTCCGAAGCCATGCACATGTTTTATGCAGAGAAAAACAAACGTGCCGCCGCCGGCGAGGAAGCCAACGAGTTTTTCGTGGCCGATACTGTTTTTCCGCAAACGATTGACGTACTGAAAACCCGCGCTTTACCCCAACACATTAAACTCGTGACGGGCGACTGGCGTACCTACAATTTTTCCGAAAAAACCTTCGGCGTGCTGCTCCAGTATCCGAATATGGCCGGCGAAGTGGAAGACTACCGGGCCTTCGTGGAAAAAGCCAAAGCGCATAACGTGTTCGTATGTGTGGCTGCCGATATTCTGGCCCTTGCCCTCCTGACGCCGCCGGGCGAATGGGGCGCCGACTGTGCCGTGGGCAACACCCAGCGTTTCGGCGTACCGATGGGTTTTGGTGGTCCGCATGCCGCATACTTCGCCACTACGGAAGATTTTAAACGCCAGATTCCGGGGCGGATCATCGGCGTGTCGGTAGACCGGCACGGCAACCGCGCCCTGCGTATGGCACTGCAAACCCGCGAGCAGCATATCCGCCGCGAAAAAGCCACTTCGAACATTTGCACGGCCCAGGCGCTTTTGGCCAACATGGCCGCCATGTACGCCGTGTACCACGGCCCGGCAGGCATTCGCGGTATCGCGTCGCGTGCGCATGAAATGGCCAAGGCGCTGGTAACTGCGCTGGAAACTGCCGGACGGAAGGTTGCCGCCAAAAATTTCTTCGACACTATCCGGGTGGAAATGCCTGCCGATGAACTGGCCGGCCTGCGGCAAAAAGCAGAAAACGCCGGTATCAACTTTTTCTACGACAAAACCGGCGTCCAGATCAGCGTGGACGAAACAGTGACCGAACGCGACCTCGCGGAAATCGCCGGACTGTTCGGCGCTAAATCCGTGACACCCGCCGCTTCGTCGGCACTTCCAGCCGCCCTGCAACGCGAAACCACGTACTTGTCGCACCCGATTTTCAATACCTACCACACGGAGAGCGACATGATGCGCTACATCAAGCGGCTCGAAAACCGCGACCTGTCGCTCATGCACTCCATGATTTCGCTGGGTTCCTGCACCATGAAACTCAACGCAGCCACGGAAATGATTCCGGTAAGTTGGGAAATGTGGGCCAATATTCACCCCTTTGCACCGGCCTCCCAGACCGAAGGTTACCGGAAAATTATCCGCGAACTGGAGCAGTATCTGTGTGAGATTACCGGCTTTGAAGCCTGTTCGTTGCAGCCCAACTCCGGCGCCCAAGGCGAATATGCCGGACTGATGATTATCCGGGCCTATCACCTCGCCCGAAACGAGGGACACCGCAACGTAGCGCTCATCCCTTCGTCGGCGCACGGCACGAACCCCGCCAGCGCCGTTATGGCCGGCATGGAAGTCGTAGTAGTGGCTTGCGACGAACGCGGCAATATTGACGTGGCCGACTTGCGCGCCAAAGCCGGGCAGCATTCGAAAAACCTGTCCTGCCTGATGGTAACCTACCCCTCCACGCACGGGGTATTCGAAACGTCCATCAAGGAGGTTTGCGACATCATCCACCAGCACGGCGGGAAAGTGTACATGGACGGGGCCAACATGAATGCCCAGGTAGGCCTGACCAGTCCGGCCACCATCGGCGCCGACGTGTGCCACCTGAATTTGCACAAAACATTCGCCATTCCGCACGGCGGCGGCGGCCCGGGTATGGGGCCCATTTGCTGTAACAGCAGCCTCGCCCCATACCTGCCCAACCACGTTTTTGCCGAAACCGGCGGCGCCCAGGGCACCAATGCCGTGAGCGCAGCGCCCTGGGGAAGCGCGAGTATCCTGCTTATTTCCTACGCCTACATCAAAATGCTGGGCGCTGAAGGTGTGACGGACGCCACCCGATACGCCATCCTGAACGCCAACTACATCAAGGCACGACTGGAAGGCGCATACCAGATTCTGTATTCCGGCGAAAATGGCCGCTCGGCACACGAGATGATTGTGGACTTGCGTCCGTTCAAATCGGTTGTCGGCGCCGAAGATGTAGCCAAACGCCTGATGGACTACGGATTCCACGCACCCACACTGTCATTTCCGGTGGCCGGCACCATTATGATCGAACCCACGGAAAGCGAAAGCAAGGCCGAACTTGACCGCTTCTGCGATGCCCTGCTGGCTATCCGACAGGAAATTGATGAAATCGCCGCCGGCGTGTACGACCACGAAGACAACGTGTTGCACAACGCGCCACACACCATTGACGTCATCAGTGCCGACGACTGGGAACGCCCGTACAGCCGCGAAAAGGCAGCCTTCCCGCTGCCGTACCTGCGGCAGGGCTGGAAATTCTGGCCTACTGTCGGACGTATTGACCAGGCTTACGGCGACCGGAATTTGGTATGCGTGTGCCCGCCGATCGAGGAATACATGACCACGAGCGTCAACGGGTAATTGTACCCCTGTGACCGGTAATACCGGAATTTGAAGGCCGGTCAGACACGCAGTTTGACCGGCTTTAAATTTTACTAAGTACCGATTCCACTTCGTTCATTTGCTAAAAATCACCTTCGGCATGAATATCCGCCTCACCCTGCTCATCTTTTTGTGGTTGGTTGCCACGTTTGCATTTGCCCAAAAAAAGCCCGCTCCGGTGTATATCGCTCCCGATGCCCCGGCCTGGATGCGCATGATGCATGCCGAAAATCCCGACGTGTTCGCCATTCAGAAAGCCTGGCGCGACTACCATGCCGAACGCCCTTTTGAAAAAAATACCTACACCCAGTATTACAAGCGCTGGATGCACTGGGCAAGGATACGTACCGGAGCCGATGGCAGACTGGTTCAGTCATTGGACATTGAAAATTTAGAAAATGACCAATTTTCAATGCCCAATGACCAAGGCACAAGTGACAAGGCAGCCGGTTGGTCCTGGGTCGGCCCCAGCCAAACCTACCACACCGACGGCACCACCAAAGTCACCTGGCAAACCAATATCTACGCCCTTGACATTGCGCCATCCAATCCCAATGTGTTATACGCCGGCGGCGAAACGGGCGGCGTATGGAAAACCACCGACAAAGGCCAGAGCTGGACGCTGCTCACCCGCGATATCTTGCACGGCGCCTTCGGCGCGGTGAAAATTCACCCCGGCGACCCGAATACCGTCTTTGCTGCCACCGGCGGCAAAATCATTAAAACCACCGATGGCGGCAGTACCTGGGCCAACGCCTACACCGAAACCAACCTTTGGGTGAACGAATTAGCCATCAGCCCTGCCAATCCGAACATCATCCTCGCCGCCGCCGATCAGGGCTTGCTTGTGAGTACCAACGGCGGCGCTTCCTGGTCCAAGAAATTCACCAACCAGACCTGGGCGGTCAAATTCAAGCCAGGCGACCCGACCACGGCGTTTGCCGTGCGCCAAAACGGCAGCGGCTCCAATTTCATGAAAAGCACCGACAGCGGCGCCACCTGGTCGCCCGCCGGCGCCGGCTGGTGGACACCCGGCTCAGGCCAGTCCGTCACCGGCGCGCACATAGCCGTTTGCCCCTCCAAACCCGATAAACTGTACGCCTACCTCTGCGGCAGCGGTACAACGCTGTACGGCTACATCGGCGTTTTTGTCAGCAACGACAACGGCAGCACCTGGGCCAACACGCACCCGACTAACGCCGTCGGCGAGCCGTACAGCATACCGGCGCATACCAACCTCATGGCACACAACGGCACCACGGGTTTCGATCAGGGTTTTTATGACATGGCCATCATCGTCAACCCCGCCAACGACCAGCAACTGATTGCAGGCGGCACTTCCTGGTTCAAAAGCACCGACGGCGGCGCCACCTGGCAACCCCTCGGCGGCTACGTCGGCGGCCTGCCCTGGAGCCATCCCGACATTCAGGCCTTAGCCGCCCACGGCTCCGACCTCTGGATCGCCAGCGACGGCGGGCTGAATTACTCCAATAATTTCGGCCAAACCCACGAAGCCCGCATGAACGGCATCAGTGGCTCGGACATGTGGGGATTCGACAGCGGCTGGAACGACGACCTGCTCGTGGGTGGGCGTTACCACAACGGAAACATGGCCTGGCACGAGTCGTTTCCGCCTAATTCCTACTACCGTATGGGCGGCGCCGAAGCGCCCACCGGCTACGTCAGCCCCGGCCCCGGCCTGAAAACCTACCATTCCGACATCGGTGGCTACAGCCTGAACGGCGGCCTCGCCGGCGATGTCGCCTATTTCCCTGTCGGTCTTTTTCCTAACGAGAGTTACGCCTACTACGCCAACAGCGAGATGGTGTGGCACCCGCAATGCTGGGGCATCGTGTTTTTGGGAAAAGATGAAAAAATATGGAAAAGCACCGACAGCGGCGCGTCGTTCACTGTGCTGCACACCTTTCCCGGCACGGCGGACAATGCCGTGTTTGACATCGAAATTGCCCGTTCCAATCCGCAGGTCATGTATTGCTCGCAGTGGGACGGTACCGACGACGCCGTCTGGCGCAGCACCGACGGCGGCCAAACCTGGTCGCTTTGCGCCCCGCTGCCGCTGCCCAACAACAACGACCGCGTGAAACTCGCCGTGAGCGCCGAAAATGCCGACGTGCTCTGGTGCGCCGTCACATACGGCTCCAATGGGCGCAAAATTTACAAAAGCACCGACGGCGGACAGTCGTGGGGTAATCTGACTACTGCTATTCTGAACGGCGTGCGCATCACCAACCTCATGGCGCAGTACGGCACCGACGGGGGTATTTACCTCGGCACCGACCGCGGCGTATTTTACCGAAACAACAGCCACGCCGACTGGCAGCCCTATTCCGAAGGTCTGCCCTTGAGCGCTGAAACCAACCGACTCAAGCCGTTTTACCGCGACGGCAAAATCCGAAACGGCTGCTGGGGATTCGGCGTGTGGGAAGCGCCCCTGTTCGAGCCGTCTGCTGTGTTGCCGCAGGCTATGGCCGACAAACTCGACAGCGGCTGCGCGCGCGACACCTTTTTCTTCGACGACTACTCGGTGGTAAACCATGCAGGCGCCAGTTGGACGTGGGTGTTCCCCGGTGCGACATTTGTTTCCGGCGAAAACACGCGCACCCCCAAAGCCGTATTCGGAAAACCGGGGGAATACACCGCACAAATGACCCTGGAAACGCCGCAAGGCATTTTTCGCGATACCCTGCTGCTCCGCGTGGGCAACGGTTGCGACCGCGATAGTTTCCCCGGTATGGCGCTCCAGTTCGACGGCGCCGGCGATAACGCTGTAGCCGCCGAACCGCTGCGCCTGTATTCCGATACCGTCACCCTCACGGTCTGGATCAAACGCCTCGGTGCGCAGGACGGCCGGGCAGGCATCGTATTTTGCCGCAGTAGCAACACCACGGCGGGCATCGGCTTCGACGGCGACAGGCTGAGTTACCACTGGAACGACGCCGGCTGGTGGTGGAACAGTGGCCTGTCAGTACCGCAAAACGAATGGACGCACGTGGCCCTCGTGGTGGAACCCACCCGCGTCACGATGTACCTGAACGGCCGCCCGGCGGTGGACAATGCTGCCCGCGGGGCCGAGGAATTTGACGGGCCGCTTACCATCGGAGAAGACCCCAACGGCGGCGGGCGTTTTTTCAACGGACTTGTGGACGAGGTGTGTGTGTACCGCCGCGCGCTGAGTCAGGCGGAAATACGCGAGCAAATGCATTTGGTAAAACTTGACCCCAACGACGCGAGTCTGCGGGCGTACTACCAGTTCAATGAACCCGGCGGGCAGGTGCTCGATCGTAGCGGCACCCGACACCTCGGACTGAACGGCGGTGCAAAACGCACAGCCTCTACCCTCGCTGTCGGCCCGGGCTTCAGTGCGCGCCGCAACCTGACAGCTCCCGGTACTTATTATTTTGGTGAAAATGTGGGCTTTGAGTGCAGCACCGCCAACGCGGGTACACTACCCGGCGGCGAGGTATGCGCCACGCGTATCAACTTGTCGCCCGATGCGGCGCCCGATGCCGATCCCTTGAGTCGTGGCTACTGGGTCGTGCGCAACTACGGCCCGAACGCGGTGTTTGCTCCGCTGCGCGAAATGCGTTTTTACCGGATCGGGCGGGTACCGCTGACCACCTCGGCAAGCGAGTACAAACTGTGGTCGCGCCCGGTCAACGGCGAGGGCAACACCTGGCAACAGGAAGACAGCGGAGAGCACCGGAAGTTCGGCTCAAACGGCTCCGTGATATTCAACGACGGCCTGCCGGTAAATGCGTTCGGGCAGTTCGTGGTGTCCAAGCCGGTGCCCAATTTCCAGCAGGCGCCGGTGGAAGACCGGGAAATCAATGCTAAGCAAGGGCTTAGGCATCAGGTCTACCCGAACCCGGTTGTTGCCGACGGGGTGTTGCACGTGCAGTTCGACCAGCCTGGCACGGCAGTATTTCGC
>JAEUUV010000069.1 GCA_016787285.1 Saprospiraceae bacterium
GCGATGTTGGCCGATGACAGGTTCGGGAAAATGAGTGTATTTGCCGGGCCGTCCACCAGCGCACTGAACGGGTAGTTTTGGCGCAGCAGGTCCATGTTGAATGCCAGGTGGGCCTGCATTTCGCCGTCCACTACCCAGTCCGGATGCTTTTCTTTCAAAATGGCCGTTGCCGTGCGCATTTTCACTGCCGCCACCCCGTCGGCCACCGAGCCGAAGTTTGAGTACGTCAGCATGGCGATACGCGGTTTGATGTTGAATTTTTCCACCTGCCGGGCAGTCAGTTCGGCGATCTCTACCACCTCTTCCGCCGTCGGGTCGAGGTTGACGGAAGTGTCGGCCAGAAACAGCGGGCCGACACGGCTCATCAGGATGTACATGGCCGAAACTTTTTTGTGCCCGGGTTCGGGGCCAATTACGCGCAATGCAGGGCGAATGGTGTCTGGATAATTGCGAGACAAACCACCGATCATGGCGTCGGCCTCGCCGGTTTCGACCATCATGGTCCCAAAGTAGTTGCGGTGTTTGATGATCTGCCGGGCTTCCCGGAAAATGATGCCTTTGCGCTGGCGCTTTTCGTAAAGGATGCCGGCGTATTTTTCCACGCGCTCGGCCTCCTGCTCGTTGGCAGGAATTTTTGGGTCAATAATCGGCACACCGTTCAACAGAATGCCGTTTTCGCGAATCAGGTTTTGCACACGCTCCACATTGCCCAGCAGGATGGGGTGTGCAATTTTTTCTTCCAAAACCACCTGCACGGCCCGTAATACCGATACATTTTCGGCATCGGCAAACACCACGCGTTTGGGTTTTCGCTTGGCCTTGGTCTGGATGACACGGGTCAGCGTATTGTCCACGCCGAGGCGTTTGGACAACTGGAGTTCATAGGCCGCCCAGTCGGTGATCGGTTGTTGCGCCACCCCCGACTCCATCGCGGCACGCGCAACAGCCGGAGCCACAGTAGTCAGCAGGCGCGGATCCACAGGTTTCGGGATGATGTAGTCGCGACCATACATGAGATTGGCGTTGCCGTAAGCCAGATTGACGATGTCGGGCACCGGTTTTTTAGCCAGTTCGGCGAGCGCGCGCACGGCAGCCAGTTTCATTTCCTCGTTGATGGCTTTGGCGCGCACATCAAGGGCGCCACGGAAGATGAACGGGAACCCGAGCACGTTGTTGACCTGATTCGGGTAATCGGAGCGCCCGGTGGCCATGATGATGTCGGGCCGGGCGGCGGTGGCATCTTCATACGTGATTTCCGGATCGGGGTTTGCCATGGCAAACACGATACAGTCGGGCGCCATGGAACGCACCATGTCCTGATTGAGAATATTGCCTTTGGAAAGCCCCACGAATACATCGGCGCCGGCGAGTGCATCGGCTAAAGTTGCCTCCACAGGCAGGTTGTCATTGACAAATTCGCTTTTTTTCCCGTCGAGATTGTCTCGTGTCGGGTGCAGCAAACCCTTGCTGTCAAACATGAAAATGTTGGACTTTTTGGCGCCCAATGCACAGTAAAGCCGGGTGCAGGAGATGGCGGAAGCACCCGCGCCGTTGATGACGATCCGGGCCTTGGCAAAGTCCTTGCCCACCAATTCGAGGGCGTTCAGCAGGGCGGCGGCGCTGATGATGGCCGTGCCGTGCTGGTCGTCGTGCATGATCGGGATATTGAGTTCCTTTTTCAGACGCTCTTCTATTTCGAAGCATTCCGGCGCGGAAATGTCTTCGAGATTCACGCCGCCGAAAGTCGGTTCGAGAATTTTCACGGTACGCACGAACTCATCCACGTCTTTAGTGTCGAGTTCGAGATCGAAGCAGTCTATGTCGGCGTAAATTTTGAACAGCAGGCCCTTACCTTCCATGACGGGTTTGCCGGCGGCGGGACCGATATCGCCCAAGCCCAGCACTGCCGTGCCGTTGCTGATAACGGCCACGAGGTTACCCTTCGCCGTGTATTTGTACACATCCTCGGGATTATCTTTTATGGCCAGGCAAGGCGCAGCCACTCCGGGCGAATAGGCCAGCGAAAGGTCGCGTTGGTTGGCGGTTTCTTTGGTGGGGATCACTTCAATTTTTCCGGGGCGCCCCTTGGCGTGGTACTGCAGGGCTTCTTCCTTGAGGTTGGATTCTTTGCTCATATTCGAGAAGGCGTAGTGTTGAAATTGCGGCGCGAAAATACAACGCTTTGGGGTTTACGAGCATGTTGGGGATTTTCTTGCAGGGATACAAAAAACGCCCTTCGAGTCTGATCGAAGGGCGCCTTGTTACACATCAAATACCAATTAAATCAGATGCTTGTGCCGGTCGGGCGTGCACTTGATTACCCGTGACCATTTTTACCATGACCGCCATGACCACCACCGTGACCGCCAGGCCCTTTGCCCGGACCGTGCGTACCTGTAGTGTCGGGTTGGTGTTGGTGCAGCGAGTCCGGTTGGTGCACATGCAGGGAATCGTGGTGCTGGTGCAGAGAATCGGGCAGATGCACATGCAAGGAGTCGTGCTGGTGGTGCAACGAATCGTGGTGATGCACATGCGTGGAGTCGTGATGGTGGCAAATGGTATCCTGCAAGGAATCTCCACGGCTTGAGGCAATGGATCCGTTTGAAGCGGAATAGTCTTCAAATACCGTGGAATCTTTCTGGCAGGAATAGACCAGCCCCATCGCTACCAGGAGCGAAAACAGCAATAACTTTTTCATAGAAAAAAGTGCAGAAGGTTTTACAGCCCGGCTGAATTACCGGGACGGAACACTTCACGGGATTGCTGTAACCGGGGTTGCGTAGCTGTCCGGTGTTTTTTTGAAAACACGTTTTGATTTGCCAGCATTAGCAAATGGGGCATGGCGCGGCGCCTTCAATCCATCCGAACCATCGCACGAACAGCGCTCTCCGTAGCGGTTTCAAGGCGGTAGTAGAACAGGCCGCCATTTTCCGGCAACGCCATTTTTTCAGTCGTTACGGCGTTTTCTCCCTTCGGAAAGTGGTTTTTCAGCCGATACAACACGCGCCCGGTTTCATCGAACACCGTCAGGGTCGCCTCCTGCGCTTCAGGCAGGTGAAACCGGATCAAGGTTTTGTCCCTGAACGGATTCGGGGTGTTCTGGTAAAGTTCAAAGCCGACGCCTTCCTCCTTTGGACCGCTCTCCCCGTCGAAACGCAACGCAACTTGCAGGCGCTCGGCCCCGGCGCTGTAGGCCTCGGCTTTTGTGATGCGGCTTGATACCCGCAGCATTTGGCTGAGTGTGCCGGATGTTTTTGCCCGAAAAACAAGGGAAAACTCCGCCTGAACATCGCCGTTCCAACTGGTCGTCAGCGCCTGTTCGTCTGCGAATTCGGCAAAATAGTTCAGGTTCATTCCTGCGCCGGGGCAAATGTCCAGCAGTTCCAGTCCGGTGTGGTTCAGGGTAAACTGATAGCCCGGCACTTTTTCCGCCGCCCGGAACAGCACGGTGAACGTTTCGCCCGCTTTCACCGGGAGTCCCCCTACCCTGTCGGGGTGCATCGGGGCGGTGGCTACGTCGAACAGCAGCATTCCCGCCGTGCGGTCGTCCGTTTGCACAAGGCTGCTGGTCAGGGCGTTGCCATTCACGTCGCCGACTTTCACGGCCACGAAATCCGGTTGCGGCTGGCTCGATAAATCCGGCAAGAGGATATTTTCCGGAAATATGCTCTGGAACGGATTTGACAGGTTGGGAAACTGGAAGGTTTTGTCCACAAATCGCCACACAGGCAGGTTGGGCAGGTCGGTGTAAATGCCCAGAATGAGTTTGCGCAATTCCACGATGTCGAAGGTCGTGATGGACTTGCTGGCGTTGGCGTCCGCCGCGATCATTTTGTACGGCGAACTGAGCGGCTCCAGCCCCAGAATGTGCTTGTTGATGAGTACCAGGTCGAATGTAGACACGCCATTAAGCGGGTCGTTGTCTTTAGTCGGGGTGAGCATGTAGTCGCCCTGCACCGGTACCTGCAAAAACTGGTAAGCGCCCGTTATGTCGGTTGTGGTTACCTGATTGAACGGCGGGAGCGTGGGATGCGTACCGCTGAGTTCCACCGACGCCTCTTCGAGACCTGTGCCCGACTCGGTTTTCAACGCTCCGGCTACCGTGACGTATGCACCGGTAGAGTTGCAATAGTCTGCATTGTCCAACACCTGCACGAATGTTTTGCAAAAATCGGTGTTCCCGGCAACGTCCATCACCCAAAGTTCCACATCCTGAGCGCCCGCCAGGTCGGCGCAGTCGAAGGCTACTTTGTTCTGCGGTGTCACGCCGTCGGGCAGATACGGGAAGCCGGTTTGTTGCGTGTCGGCACGCCGCACCCCGAATTTCAACTGATTGCCCGGCGTGTAATTATCCTCGGCGTAGTGGAGAAAATCGCCGGCAAACAACTCCACGGTTTTGTTGGGCATAATATTGACGCTCAGGCCGGTTCGGCACACAGCCGTGGGCGCCTTCGTGTCGCTAACCGAAAAGGCGTATTCGCAGGTTTGTTCATTCCCGCAACCATCGGACACGAACCATTTCAACTTATGTGCACCGTACGGCAACTCCGGATGTACAAAAGTATTCGGCGCATCTTCGGTGTTCCAGCGCACCCGGGCCGTCATTTTCTGATCGTTTTTTTGTGTTTCCAGCGCGAAGCGGTATTTCAGATTTGTCGCTACTGCCCTGCCGTCGAAGCGGCGGGCGGTACCTCCGGCGTAATTCGGCGTAGCGGCATTGTCGAACATGACCATACCGGCAGCGGGCAGGTCGGCACTGTTGATTACCGTCTCCATCGAGCCGTTTTTATCGAGGTCCAAAAACATCTGGTAACGCACCTGAAGGTTGCCTTTGGAACACAAGTCGGTAGCCGAAATGCTCAAGTCGGAAGGTCCGTCGGCCAGGTTGTGGCTTGAAATGGCGGGGTCGTACCAGTACGATTCATTCCAGAACTCCGCAGCGTTCGCCGTTTGGTCCCCGATACCCTTTGGATTGTTGGGACATTGTTCCACCTCGGGCTTCTGGCCGTCGAGGACTTTTATGATCTGGTGATATTCGTAGCAATTGACGCCGGGATTCCAGAAGGTCGAAAAGTCGGTGGTCTGGGCCGCGCCGGGCGTGAGTTTGGTCACTGTCGCACTCCAGGGCGCCTGCATTCCGGGTGGCGATACGATGGGGCCGGCTAAGTTGTCGGGGTGGTTTTGCGAGGCATTCGGGCTTGGGTTGGGCACCTGTACGCAGGCGCCGCCGGGCACGTAATCGCACCAGTTGACGATCCGCCAGGTGCGCTCGATGGCGTAGCAGGCGTCGGGCACCACCGTCAGCACGGCGTCGGTGAACGAGACGGCTATGGAAGAGCAACCTTTCCCGAAAAACTGTGGTTCGCCGTATTGCCCGGAGGCATTGCAGGCCGTGATCACCACGTCGTCGGGAAACCGGATGGCGTAGTTGGGCACATGCGTCACAGTGATTTGCTGGGTACACTGGCTGGTTTGGCCCTGGCAATCGTATACGGTGAAGGTGCGCGTCAGGACGCCGCGTTTGCACAGGGTGTCGAACTGGGAAATGTCGAGCGCAACGGTCAGGCCCTTACCGCTCAGGTAAGTTTTGCTGGTGTCGAGGCAGCAGTTGTCAAGCACTTCCGGCAACCCGTAGGGTTCCAAGCCGGGGTCAAAATTTTCGCAGGAAACGACCACATCGGCGGGCGCCTGGCAGCCGGGCTTGAGTTTGTCCTGCACTTGTACATCCACAAATGCCTCGTTAAAAACCGGCTGGCCATTTGCCCCGAGGCTGAGGTTGCCCAGGGCATCCAGTTGGTAGCAACGCATGATAAGCCGCTGGGTCGTACCGGCTTCAGCACAGTAAAATTTGATAGAATCCGCCTCGCCGGTAGCCTTCGCGTATTCACTTTTCAGGTCGGGAAAACCATCGAAACACGGTGGAGCGCCGTTTTGTGCATTGAGCGCCTGGATCACCGGCGAATACGGCGGCTGGCGGCGTACGGTCAGTCGGATGAAATTGCAGTTATCGTACGAGCCTTCGTTGAAAACTGTGGCAGGCACCGTCACCACACCCGAAAACCGCCCTTTTGCCGGGTCGGGTTCGTAGCAGTCGTTCGGGTCGTCGGCGTTGAGCGAAATCACGGTCAGTTGGCGCCCGACGGCTACGGGCGGCGTGTAGTCGTGCACACTCAGCCGGAACGAACAGGTTGCAGTGTTGCCACAGGCATCGTCCACCCGGTAGTATACATGGTGCGTGCCCAAAGGCAGGCAGGTGGTAGCGCCGAAAGCCGCCAGCGTATCCGGGTCGGCGGGGTTGTTTCCGGGAAAGGTATTCAGGGTTCCGCCCACTGTTTGCACTTGAGTGGTGTCGTTTGTGTACTGGTTGAGCACCACTACCCTGGCGCTCAGGGCAGTTATTTGCGAGCAGGCATCATCCACCACCACATCGGGCAGATTGACCGTAGCGCAGCAGGTGTACAGGTCGGTAGACACCGTGAGGTTTGCCGGGCAACTCAGTTGCGGCGCCAAACGGTCGAGCACCTGAATCAACTGGACGGCTTGTGTAGACTTGGATTTGCAGGGGTCCACCACCGTCCAGGTGCGGTTGATGGTGTACCCGCCGCCGCAAGCCGGTACGACGGCATCGGTGTACGACCAGTTGATGGAGCAGCCGAGGGGGCGACCAAATACCCGTGGGGCGCCGTGTTTGCCCTGACTTTCGATCCAGGCCGGCGTGGGGTATGGGCTGCCGCACTCGAATGCCGGCAGGGCGAGGTCGTCGTAGTTGGGCGGCAGCACCACATCGTCCAGTTCAGGACGCAACAAATTGATGGTCTGCACCCAGGAGGTCGAGTTGTTAGCGGCGTCTTTTGCCGTCCAGGTGCGTTTGATAATCGTGGAAATAGCGGACGAGCAGGGCTGCATGATTGTTTCGTCGGAATAGTTCAGCGAAACCGTGCTGCAGCCGTCGAGCAGGGGTGCTGACACCGAGAACCCGGTTGGCGCCACCTGGGTAACTTGACCCGGAAATGCCAGGGCGTTTGGAAATCCTGCCGACAAAGTGGCCGAGTACCGCAGGAGCAATTTGGCCTCCACCACACGGGTTGTGTCCAGAAACCCATTTCGGTCGTGAATGCGCAGCGTCCAGGCGCCATTTGCCGGGTTGCCGTAGAATGCCGACAGTGCGCCTCCACCGGACGGGATGCGGGCATGGATATCGGTCGTGTATTGGCTACAGCCCGTTCCTGGGGCGGCTTCATCGTCGAAGTACACCCGAAGCGGAGCCGCACAGCCGGTTTCCCGGTTCCACAACACGACTTTGGTTCCTGCGGGGCTTTCCAGTTCGATATGCAGGTTTTTTTCAAAAACATCACCGGTTACATGGAGGTACACATCCAGGTCTTCCACCAGTGCATCCGGAGGAAGAGCCAACGGAAACGTCAATTGTTCCGTTTTGTAATCTGAAATTACAAGCGGCAATATTTCCGACGGCAATCCCGAGTGATGCGCCGATACCGGCCCGCTATGCGTAGGGGCCGTATTGAAATTGCAAGGCAAATTCACGTCGGCGCCGGTGAGCACCGGAGGGAGTTTGTCTTCCACGAGCACATTGCTCAGGCAAAAATTGTTGTTCGTCGGGTCTGTCACGCGCACGCCGTAGGTTTTTCCAAGATCGGAACTCGTCAGGGTAGCAGGCACCCAGGGGCCGTCGTTGAACGGAGGAATCCGATCCAGTTGTACCACATAGGATTCATAACAACGATATGGCCCGCCAAGCAGGATGTCGTCGGCGCCCAGTACGGTGGCGCAGTCGGGGCCAAGGGATACGTTCACCGTTCCGGCACAAAGCAGGGTATTGGACGGAGATGCGTAGTCTTTCACCGTGACGCTGAACGAGGCCGTAACGGTATTTCCCGACAAATCGGTGGCTTTGAATACGTTGGTGGTGATTCCGATGGGAAATTTTGACCCCGAAGCCAAGCCCGATAGTTGTTCCGGTTGCGCGTTTTGAGCAAGCGCACAGCCGTCTTGTGCCGATACGGTGTAGGTGTACGTCGCCGCACAGGCTCCGGGAGGCAACTCCAGCACGACATTGGCGGGGACGGTCAGTGTGGGCGGTTCCTGATCGGCAACTACCAGCGTTTGTACCGCACTTGCCGCCGGGCCGCCGGCACAGGTTTCGACCAGCAGCCAGGTTATGGTGTGCGTACCAATTGGTACCGCCGGTATGGTGAGGAACGACGGGAGCGGGTGGGGAACATCCACCGGTGGCGCATTGCCGAGGCGGTAACGCAAACCGAGGGATGGTGTGCAGGTGCCGGGCATGACTGCCGGTACCGGTATTTGTACATCGGCGAAGCACGCACCGGGGCTTGCCTGAGCCATCACCGGCCCGGAGGTTTGCAGGGTGCAAACACCGGCAGGCACTTCGGAAACAATTGCCGTCCAGCCGTTTCCATTCAAATTTTGATCGCTGTCGAAGGCAAAGGTGAGCGCGCCCGAGGTATTTGATGCAGAGGCCCGCACCACATTTGGTGCCACATTGAATGGAGCAATTGTCCCCTGCCAGCCCCCCACCCCACTGGAATATGGATTTGGCAGTCCCATAAGCGCCGGTGCGCCGGAGGTGATTTGCGGGGCTGAAATGTTCGGCCCGTCGTACACGAAAAGCGCGTCGAAACCCTCTTCGGTTTGAAAAGAGGTGAACTGAACCACAATTTTGTTACCCGCAGTGGAAGGCAAAAACGTCAGTACCGAACCGGAAGCCGAAGCAGGGGAATATGGACTACTCGTTCCCCCATCGTCTGAAAACTCGTAGTAACACGCCCCCGGCTGCGTCAGTGTGATGGTTACCGGGCCATTATTCAATGACATGGCGACAGGCGTTTGAGCGCTGATGGTCTGTGCCGCGAGAAGCGACAAGAGGATACCAAGGCATATTTTGCCGGCAGTAAATCGACTTTTCATGAGAATGATTATGCAGTATTTGACCGTAACTGAAATTGCGGCCAATATTATGACTATCCACACAGGCGCCGAATAACAATTTGCGCTAATGCGCTACCTGAATGGAAATAACAATCTGTTCTTTGGCTAAAACACAAAGACGGGCAGCCACTTTTCAGATGACTGCCCGCCCTTGTTTATATCAGGTTTGGAGGTTTTCCGGTTAGAAGGTTTCTGGTTTCACAACCAGAAACACTCCAACCTTTCAACCCGAAACCTTATTTCGTCTGAATCATCTTGCGCGTAGCGCTT
>JAEUUV010000098.1 GCA_016787285.1 Saprospiraceae bacterium
GTAAGCGTGTTGGAACGCCAGGAAACGACCTTGTTTTCCACCGGATGCCCGAGACAATCCACCAGATCGAGTTGGGCCGGCGACAGGTCTGTATTTTCCAAAAGCAAAAAGGATAGCTCCCGTACATCCCGATTGTAGGTAAAAAAACCTTCCCGGGCATTGTTGAAACCGTTTTCGTTCAAAAAACCGCTCAGCGTGAGCCATGCCCCTGCCATGTCGGGCAGGCCATAACCTCGCAAGGTATCGGGCGCGTTGGCCTGATCGGCGCCGACAAAAACAGCATCCAGAATTTCGGCGGCCGTCTTTTCCGGAAAAGCACTCCACAAACTTGCCAATGCCCCGGCCAGCATGGGCGAAGCAATGGAGGTGCCGTTGGAAACGTCAAGTTCCGCGCCGGTTGCGCCGGCCACCACCACCATGGCGCCCGGCGCTACGAGGTCGGGTTTGATGCGCCCGTCGGCGGTCGGGCCTTGCGAACTGAACGAGGCCCTGCTGCCGTCATGTTCCACCGCACCAACCGAAATTACGCCAGGAGCATCGGACGGCACGCCGATGTACGTCCAGGCTTCGTCGCCGGAGTTGCCGGCGCTGTTGCAGACGATCATGCCCTTGGTAGCGGCGATAGCCGCCCCGCGCGAACCAATAGCCGTGCGTCCGTCCAGCACGGCGTATTTGTGACTCAGGGTAGTGTCATTGAACACCGTATAGCCCAGCGAGGCATTGAGGATGTCGGCTCCGAGGCTGTCGGCCCATTCGGCTGCGGCGATCCAGTTGGCTTCCTCGATGGGAAATTCGCCGCCGGTATCTTCGGTTTTCAGCAAAAAATACGTCGCTTCGGGAGCCGTTCCGACGAAATAGCCGGGCAGGTTGCCGGCCATGACCGACAATACCGACGTGCCATGCGCCGCACTTTCAAACACAGCGCCGTCGCGCTCGACGAAATCCCAACCCTCGTAAAGTCTGCCCTGCAGGGCCACGCTGTCGAAAAGTGTAAGGGTGTCGGCATCGGTAAAACCGCCGTCCATGACGGCCACCCAGATGCCGTTGCCCCGGCTACCTACCGCGTGCAAAAGCGGTACACCGAGCAGGCTGTTTTGCAGGGCAGCAAAACCGGCCACGGAAGCGCCCTGTGCAATCGGCACTTCTTCCAGCGGCGCCCGTTTTTTGGGCGGACGATTGGGCGGATTCCGGATCGGAATGTCCGGCCCGACGTACTGCACTTTTTTCACAAAAAGCAAATTCGCCAACTTGTTTGCCGTAGCCGTATCGGCGATAATCGCCGCCGCATTGAGCCAGCGGGACGTGTTGTGAATCACAGCGCCTGCGGTTTCCAAAGATTTGAGGTAAGCCGGGTTGACCGGCAGATCATTTTCAACCACAGCGATGCCCGCCCGTGCGCGACGCTCCAGGGCGCGGGCCGACAAAAACTCCGCAGGACGACAGGTGCAGTACGGACTGTTGTTTTTGTCGGAAAACTCCACCCACCACTTCACAGGTTTGGACTGTTGGGAAAAAAGCGAAAGCCAGACACTGGTGGCAATCAATACGAAAACAGTTCTTTTCATCATTTGTAAAAGCATCCGCTCAGCGCAGGGCTGGATTGGTTCGATTGGTTCGATTGTTTCGATTGGCTCGATTGTTTCGATTGTTTCGATTACCGAGTGAGACTACGACCACGTTGCGCCCGGCAATCGAAACAATCGAACCAATCGAGCCAATCGAAACAATCAATACATTCGCACCAGATCAAACTCCACACGGCGGTTTTGCGCGCGACCTTTAGCGGTACTGTTGCTCGCGACGGGTTTGGTTTTGCCGTAGCCTTTAGCCGACAGGCGTTCGGCTTCGATGCCCAGTTCAACGAGTTTTTCCATGCAACGGTTTGCCCGGCGGTTGGAAAGTTCCAGATTTTTTTTGGCTTTGCCCTGACTGTCCGTGTGTCCCGAGATCGTGACGCGGTAGTTTGGGAAGTCCTGCAGGATTTCCGCCACGCGCTGCACCACCGGGATGGACTCCGGCAGAAGCACGTCCGAATTGGTCTCGAACTGAATTTTTTTACCCTCGGTGTTCAGCAGTTTTTTGGTTTCTTTTTTCAATTCGGGGCAGCCCATGTTAGCCAGGGTGCCTGCCGATTTCGGGCAGCGGTCTTCCGAATCCTGAAGGCCGTCGCCATCGGTATCCGGGCAGCCCTGGAATTTGGCAATCCCGTGTTTTTGCGGGCACTTGTCTTCCGAGTCCTGAATGCCGTCGGCGTCGGTGTCCGGGCAGCCCTGAAAGGCGAAAAGCCCTTTTTCGTCCGGGCATTTATCCGCCACATCCGGCAGGCCGTCGGTGTCCTTGTCGGGACAACCCATAAATTGCAACGGCCCGGGTTGATCCGGGCAGCCGTCCACCATGTCGGCAATTTTGTCGCCGTCGGCGTCGGGGCAACCGTCGGCGGTGATGCGTCCACCCGCATCCGGGCAGTGGTCTCGTCGGTCGGCGATACCATCATGGTCACGGTCGGGGCAGCCGTCGAGGTGGTGCAGGCCTTTGTCCGCCGGGCAGTGGTCCTCGATGTCGGGAATCAAATCGCCGTCCTGATCCGGGCAGCCGCAGGCCGAAACGGGGCCGA
>JAEUUV010000164.1 GCA_016787285.1 Saprospiraceae bacterium
ACATTGACGAAACCTTCATCCGGGCCTTAATAGACGACCTGCTGGCTGCCCGGAATTTCATCCGGGATAAAGCCCAGATTGATCTGTTGATCCGGGAATTAGAAACCACCATTCAATTTGTTTGATATGACACTCGCCGAATTGGACGAACACATCAAAACCTTCAAACGCCGGGTAAATGACCCGCAACTGAGCGAAGCCCAGCGCGCCGCATTCCAGGCTGCCCTGGAAGGGGCGGAAAAGCAGCGGCTGGAACTGCTGGCCGCACAGGCACCCACTGTGCCGCCTAAACCGGAGCGATCGATTCTCAAACCGCCGGTGGATACCCAATCGGGTTCATTGTCCGTAATACCACCAGTTGCCGTCGAGCCGGATCCGTCCGCGACACCACCGGAAGTGCCGGCGCCCACCGGTGGCCCTGAAAAAAAAACGATGGTTCGCTCGTCTGCCCCAGTTGTGGGTACTGTTTCGATGCCGAGCCCTGATACCGCTTCGATTGTGGTGGAGTGCGATTTGGAAGGACTCTCCAAAACGGTGATCGTATTCCGCTGGGGAAAGATCGAGGAACGGCTGTCGCCGGGCGTGGCGATGGGGCGGTTCAAGGCAAGAGTGGCGGATGTGGCTCGACTCAAGAACCGGCGGTTGGAAGAGAGCCGGTGTTTTCGGCGGGCGGTGGGGTATTATGTGGGGTTGTGTCGGTTTTATGGGCGGGAGTTGACGGCGGGAGACTTCGGATTTCGAGGAAAGAGGGCAGCGGTTTTCGAGTCCGTCCAAAGTGCGGCGCCTCCTAAAACAAAGAGTTTTGATGACGGCAGGTAGCATTTCAGGATTTGTCGGTATTTTTCGGACTCTCTTAATTTATTCAAGATGGAACAACCGGAACGGATCGCCGACCATGACTTTTTCAACATGGTCGAAGACATCAAACAGATGATTAAAGCCGCCCAGTACCGCGCTTTGCAAACCGTCAATCAGGAGCAAATCGCGCTGTATTGGAGCATTGGCAAAACCATCGTGGATCGGCAACAGATACATGGTTGGGGCAAAAGCATCGTCGAACGGCTCTCTGGAGAACTACAACAGGCTTTCCCGAACGCAAAAGGCTATTCTGCCCAAAATCTATGGTACATGCGCCAACTATTTGTCGAATACAATCAAAGCGAACTTCTCCAACCAGTGGTTGGAGAAGTTAGTTGGACCAAGCACCTCATCGTTTTGGCAAAGTGTAAGGACGAGCACCAACGCTTTTTCTATATCAAAATGGCTGCCCGGCACCATTGGTCAAAAACCGCTTTAATCAATGCCATTGCTGGCCAATTGTGGGAAAATACGCTACTCAACCAGCACAATTTTGAAGAAACGTTGCCCGCTGTACAGGTCGAAGGCGCCGCCTCGGTCATCCGGGATGAATACACCTTCGGTTTCCTTCACCTATCGGAACCATATACCGAAGCACAATTGGAACAGGCGCTTTTGAGCAATATCCGGGATTTTTTAGCCTCTATGGGAGGGGATTTCACGTTTGTGGGCAATCAAGTCGGGGTGACGGTGGACGGAAAGCATTTTGAAATTGATTTGCTGCTTTACCATCGGTCGCTTCAATGCCTGGTAGCGATTGACCTGAAAATTGACGAATTTCAGCCGGAATACGCCGGGAAAATGAATTTTTACCTATCAGCCCTGAACCGGCTCTACCGAAAACCGCACGAACAGCCCAGTATCGGCATCATCATCTGCAAAAGCAAATCCCGGACAATCGTGGAATTTGCCCTGCAAGATGTCAACAAGCCCATCGGCATCGCCACGTACACACTAACCGAATCCTTGCCAAAAGAATTGTCGCAGTTTTTTCCCACTTCGCAAGA
>JAEUUV010000173.1 GCA_016787285.1 Saprospiraceae bacterium
CGGCGACTGCCCTGGGCAGGTGCTGGTGTTTCCGGTGGTGAACCACGGCTTCGACACCGCCACGGTTTTGCAACACCTCGAACACGCGCACACCCGGGCGGAACTGGAAACGATGGAGCAGCGCTTCAGCCTCGTGCGCGATTACGAGTTCGGCGGCTTCGCCAAAAAAAACGCACAAGTGCTTGCGTTCGCCGAGGCCTTTCAGCACCAAACAGGCATCCGGCCCGATCCGGTGTACACCTCAAAAATGTTGTTCGGTGTGTACGACATGTTGGCAAAGCGCGATTTCCCGCCGGGCAGCACGGTGGTGGCGGTGCATACGGGCGGGTTGCAGGGTTGGGGAGGAATGCAGTAGGCCTCAATTGTTACGGCGCCACTTGCAACAACTGCGGCTTGACAAACGGAGCGGAAGACATTTTCCGGCGCAATGGGCGAAAACACGTCCTGCCATTTTGTCATTTTCTTTCTCAAAACGCCCTACATTTGCAGCCGCAAATCGAAGCACAAAATATGTACGACAACAACCCGACATTGGAGGGCATCAAAACCATAGACGAGGCGAAGCAGGGCAACGTGCTGTTCAAGGAGCACTGGCAAGAAACGAGCGAGCCGGGCGGACGGAAATTTTACATCGAGAGTTACGGCTGCCAGATGAATTTCAGCGATTCGGAAATCGTGGCGTCCATCCTGCACGAAGCGGGCTACTCTCCCACCCGCAACGTGGAAGAAAGCGACCTGATCCTGATCAATACCTGCTCTATCCGCGAAAAAGCCGAGGAGACCGTGCGCAAGCGCCTGCGTTTTTTTGAAATGGTGAAAATGCAACGCCCCGGCACTGTGGTCGGCGTGCTTGGCTGCATGGCCGAACGGCTGAAAAAGAAATTTCTCGCAGAGGAAAAACTCGTGGACCTCGTGGTCGGCCCCGATGCCTACCGCGACCTGCCCAACCTCATCGGCGGCGCCGAAGATGGTCAGCGCATGGTGAACGTGCTGCTCAGCCGAGAGGAAACCTACGCCGACATCAATCCCGTGCGCCTGGAAAGCAACGGCATCACGGCTTTCATCTCCATCATGCGCGGCTGCGACAACATGTGCTCGTTCTGCGTGGTGCCGTTCACCCGCGGCCGCGAGCGCTCGCGCGACCCGTATAGCATCGTGTCCGAAGCCGCCGGCCTGTTTGAAAACGGCTACCGCGAAGTCACCCTGCTGGGGCAAAATGTGGACTCGTACAAATGGGAAAACCCTGAAACCGGCGAGCGCGTGAATTTTGCCAACCTGCTGGAAATGACGGCTCTGGTGCATCCCAAACTGCGGGTGCGCTTCAGCACCAGCCACCCCAAGGACATGACCGACGAGGTGTTGCACGTCATGGCCCGCTACGACAACATCTGCAAGTACATTCACTTGCCCGTGCAGTCGGGCAATAGCCGTATCCTCGAGATGATGAACCGCACCTACGACCGGCCCTGGTACGAGGCCCGCATCCGCGCCATCCGCACCATACTGCCCGACGCGGCGGTGTCGAGCGACATCATCACCGGCTTTTGCTCCGAAACCGAGGAAGAGCATCAGGACACACTCAGCATGGTGGAATGGGCCAACTATTCCATGTCGTACATGTTTTTCTACTCCGAACGCCCCGGCACCCTGGCCGCCCGAAAATACCCCGACGACGTGCCGGAGGAAGTCAAAAGACGCCGCCTGAACGAGGTCATCCGCCTGCAAACCGCTGTGAGTCTGCGCCACAACCAGGCCGACATCGGCAAGGTATTCGAAGTACTCATCGAGGGCAATTCCCGCAAATCCGATCAGGATTTTTGCGGGCGCAATACGCAGAACAAGATGGTGGTGTTTCCGAAAAAACCGGGGCTGAAGCCGGGGGATTATGTACAGGTACAGGTGCGGGAGGTGACGAGCGCAACGCTAATTGGAGTGATTGTTTAACAAAAATTGCTAATGTCCAACCTCCTATCCATAAAACAACGCTTCGGCATCGTCGGCACGTCCCACTTGCTGGATGCTGCCCTTGAAACAGCCGTACGCGTAGCACCCACCGACCTCACCGTGCTCATCACCGGGGAGAGCGGCGTGGGCAAGGAAGTATTTTCCAAAATCATACACGCCCTGAGCGCCCGCAAGCACAACGAGTTCATCGCCGTCAACTGCGGTGCCATACCCGAGGGCACGATCAATTCCGAGCTGTTCGGCCACGAAAAAGGCGCGTTCACCGGCGCTGTGAACGACCGCAAGGGCTACTTCGAAACCGTGAATGGCGGCACCATTTTCCTCGACGAAATCGCCGAAATGCCGCTTGACACGCAATCCTACCTGTTGCGCATACTGGAATCCGGCGAGTTTATCCGCGTCGGCTCTTCCAAGGTTTTGCGTACCGATGTGCGCGTCATCGCCGCCACCAATGTAGACCTCGAAGAGCGCGTGCGGCGGGGCAAGTTTCGCGAAGACCTGTACTACCGACTCAGCACGGTGCCTATCCGGGTGCCGGCGCTGAAAGACCGGCGCGAGGACATACTGGTGCTGTTCCGGAAATTTGCGCACGACTTCGCCGAGAAATACCGGATGCAGCCCATCCGGCTCGACGACAACGCGCAATTTGTCCTCGAAACCTATCGCTGGCCGGGCAATATCCGCGAACTGAAAAATGTGGCGGAGCAAATCTCCGTGCTGTCGGAAGACCGGGAAATCAGTGCGGAAGTGCTGCAACGGCACATGCCGCAGATGTTTGCACGCAACCTACCGGTGCCTGCCGACCGCAACGGGTCGGGCGGAACCAAAGGCAGCGATTTTCAGGAACGGGAAATCTTCTACAAGTTGCTCGTGGACATGAAGAACGACCTGAACGATTTGAAAGGCCTCGTGTTTGAACTGATTCAGAGCAACAACCTGCAAATGCCCGACATGAGCAACCTGCGGCGCC
>JAEUUV010000174.1 GCA_016787285.1 Saprospiraceae bacterium
CGGCGACTGCCCTGGGCAGGTGCTGGTGTTTCCGGTGGTGAACCACGGCTTCGACACCGCCACGGTTTTGCAACACCTCGAACACGCGCACACCCGGGCGGAACTGGAAACGATGGAGCAGCGCTTCAGCCTCGTGCGCGACTACGAGTTCGGCGGCTTCGCCAAAAAAAACGCACAGGTGCTTGCGTTCGCCGAGGCTTTTCAGCAGCAAACCGGCATCCTTCTCGATCCGGTGTACACCTCGAAAATGGTATTCGGTGTGTACGACATGTTGGCAAAACGCGATTTCCCGCCGGGCAGCACGGTAGTGGTCGTGCATACGGGCGGGTTGCAGGGTTGGGGAGGAATGCAGTAGGCCTCGATTGTTACGGCGCCACTTGCAACAACTGCGGCTTGACAAACGGAGTGGAAGACATTTTCCGGCGCAATGGGCGAAAACACGCCCTGCCATTTTGTCATTTTCTTTCTCAAAACGCCCTACATTTGCAGCCGCAAATCGAAGCACAAAATATGTACGACAACAACCCGACACTGGAGGGCATCAAAACCATAGACGAGGCGAAGCAAGGCAATGTGCTGTTCAAGGAGCACTGGCAGGAAACGAGCGAGCCGGGCGGACGGAAATTTTACATCGAGAGTTACGGCTGCCAGATGAATTTCAGCGATTCGGAAATCGTAGCGTCCATCCTGCACGAAGCGGGCTACTCCCCCACCCGCAATGTGGAAGAAAGCGACCTGATCCTGATCAATACCTGCTCTATCCGCGAAAAAGCCGAAGAAACGGTGCGCAAGCGCCTGCGTTTTTTTGAAACGGTGAAAATGCAACGCCCCGGCACCGTGGTCGGCGTGCTTGGCTGCATGGCCGAACGGCTGAAAAAGAAATTTCTCGAAGAGGAAAAACTCGTGGACCTCGTGGTCGGCCCCGATGCCTACCGCGACTTACCCAACCTCATCGGCGGCGTCGAAGATGGTCAGCGCATGGTGAACGTATTGCTCAGCCGCGAGGAAACCTACGCCGATATCAGCCCCGTGCGGCTGGAAAGCAATGGCATCACGGCGTTCATCTCCATCATGCGCGGCTGCGACAACATGTGCTCCTTTTGCGTGGTGCCGTTCACCCGCGGCCGCGAGCGTTCGCGCGACCCGTACAGCATCGTGTCCGAAGCCGCCGGCCTGTTTGAAAACGGCTACCGTGAAGTCACCCTGCTGGGGCAAAACGTGGATTCGTACAAGTGGGAAAACCCCGAAACCGGCGAGCGCGTGAATTTTGCCAACCTGCTGGAAATGACGGCCCTGGTGCATCCCAAACTGCGGGTGCGCTTCAGCACCAGCCACCCCAAGGACATGACCGACGAGGTGTTGCACGTCATGGCCCGCTACGACAACATCTGCAAGTATATCCACCTGCCGGTACAGTCGGGCAATAGCCGTATCCTCGAGATGATGAACCGCACCTACGACCGGCCCTGGTACGAAGATCGCATCCGAGCCATCCGCACCATACTGCCCGATGCGGCAGTGTCGAGCGACATCATCACCGGCTTTTGCTCCGAAACCGAGGAGGAGCACCAGGACACGCTCAGCATGGTGGAATGGGCCAACTATTCCATGTCGTACATGTTTTTCTACTCCGAGCGCCCCGGCACTCTGGCCGCCCGCAAGTACCCCGACGACATTCCCGAGGAAATCAAAAGACGCCGCCTGAACGAGGTCATCCGCCTGCAAACCACTGTGAGTCTGCGCCACAACCAGGCCGACATCGGCAAGGCATTCGAGGTGCTCATCGAGGGTGATTCCCGCAAGTCGGATCAGGATTTTTGCGGGCGCAATACGCAGAACAAGATGGTGGTATTTCCGAAAAAACCGGGGCTGAATCCGGGGGATTATGTACAGGTGCGGGTGAAAGACTGTACCAGTGCGACGTTACTTGGAGAAATCGTTTGATCGTAAATTTTTGAGACATGGATATTCGAGATGTGACCAAACTCTTCGATTTGGAGTATTACGATGGCCCGTTATTGTCCCTCTTTGCCGACGCGAATGGCGATTTTTATCTGTACAAATGGTACGATCTGGCCCCTGATTCGCACCAGTGGTTGGTTTGGCGTGTGCCTTATGAAACCTTGCTCCGGTATTTGAACGGTCTGGCGCCTGAATTTGAATTACTCCGGGATGCTCTTGGTGAGTCATATTATTTGGTTGAATTTTCCGGAAAGGGGCAGCCTGTTATTATCGGAACCATCACCCGAAACCATATCCTTGACGAATACTCCGAACTAAAAACCGTGTACTTCGACCAACAACTTTGCCCGAATTGGAGGGCAGTGCGGCATTTTTTCCAAGCCCCTCTTGAACCCGCAACCGCCTAAATTACTCGTGAGCAACAACCTCCTATCCATAAAACAACGCTTCGGCATCGTCGGCACGTCCCATCTGCTGGACGCCGCGCTGGAGACGGCCGTACGCGTAGCACCCACCGACCTCACCGTGCTCATCACCGGGGAGAGCGGCGTGGGCAAGGAAGTTTTTTCCAAAATCATACATGCCCTGAGCGCCCGCAAGCACAACGAGTTCATCGCCGTCAACTGCGGTGCCATACCCGAAGGCACGATCAATTCCGAGTTGTTCGGACACGAAAAAGGCGCGTTCACCGGCGCCATGAACGACCGCAAGGGCTACTTCGAAACCGTGAACGGCGGCACCATTTTCCTCGATGAAATCGCCGAAATGCCGCTCGACACGCAATCCTACCTGTTGCGCATACTGGAATCCGGCGAGTTTATCCGCGTCGGTTCCTCCAAGGTGCTGCGCACCGATGTGCGCGTCATTGCCGCCACCAATGTAGACCTCGAAGAGCGTGTGCGGCGGGGCAAGTTTCGCGAAGACCTGTACTACCGACTCAGTACGGTACCCATCCGGGTGCCTGCGCTGAAAGACCGGCGCGAAGATATTTTGGTGTTGTTCCGGAAATTTGCGCATGACTTCGCCGAGAAATACCGGATGCAGCCCATCCGGCTGGACGACAACGCGCAATTTGTCCTCGAAACCTACCGCTGGCCGGGCAATATCCGCGAACTGAAAAATGTGGCGGAGCAAATCTCCGTGTTGTCGGAAGACCGGGAAATCAGTGCGGAAGTGCTGCAACGGCACATGCCGCAGATGTTTGCCCGCAACCTGCCCGTGCCTGCCGACCGCAACGGGTCGGGCGGAACCAAAAGCAGCGATTTTCAGGAACGGGAAATCTTCTACAAGTTGCTCGTGGACATGAAGAACGACCTGAACGATTTGAAAGGCCTCGTGTTTGAACTGATTCAGAGCAACAACCTGCAAATGCCCGACATGAGCAACCTGCGGCGCC
>JAEUUV010000233.1 GCA_016787285.1 Saprospiraceae bacterium
ACGGTCATTGCCGACCCGAACAGCATCATTGACTGCGCCATTAGCCAGATTATTCTGTCGGGCGACATCAAGGGCACCAACGACGCCAATTCGGTGTGGCTGTACAACGGCAACGTGTATGCCGTCGGTACGGTGCTGAACATCAGCGATCCGGGCGTGTATCAGTTTGTAATTCTTGACACGCTTACCTTCTGCTCCGATACTGCGCTGATCCAGATTCAGGAAAACCTGAACTTCCCGCCGCTGTTCATTAATCCGCCTGGCAGCCTGAACTGCATCAACAACAGCGTGACGTTGTCGGGCGGCTCGTCGTTCCCCGGTATTCAGTTTACCTGGGCCTTGGTGAACGGTACGGACACGACCATTGTCGGCTCCGGCACCAGTGTGAATGTAAACACGCCGGGAACCTACGTCCTCATGGGCCTTGACCCGGTCAGCCATTGCACCAACACCATCGGCACGCAGGTGGTGGGTGACTTGGTGTATCCCACCGCCGATGCGGGCACGCCGTTCAGCATCTACTGCTACGGCGAAACGGCCCTGCTCGACGGCACAGGTTCCAGCGGTTTGCCCGGTCTGATTTTCCAATGGACGACAACCGACGGCGGTATCGCTACAGGAAGTTCCACACCGACACCCACGATCAACCGGCCCGGTACATACACCCTCGTGGTGACCAACCCCGGCAACGGATGCACCGACTCGGCCACAGTGGTCATTGCGCCCGACGAGCCAATCCTGACGGCCTTGGCCAAACACCCCGCCTGCGAGGGCGACCGCGGCGCCATCGTGATTGATACCGTGATCGGTGGCGAACCGCCGTTGCGCTTCTCCATCAACGGCGGGCAAACATTCACGACGTCCAACCTGATCGGCAACCTGCTGCCCGGCGACTACACCGTGTTCATGGTGGATGCCAACGGCTGTTCCACTGAGGTGGATGTGACGCTCGATTCGCCACAAGTGGTGCAGATCATGCTTGATGCCGAAGTTTCGCTCAAACTCGGCGACACCTACCTGATCGAAGCGACGGTGAACCTGCCGGCTGCTTCGCTTGCTCAAATCCAGTGGACACCGGCCAACGGGCTTAGTTGCGATACCTG
Source organism: Saprospiraceae bacterium (assembly GCA_016787285.1). Lineage (GTDB taxonomy): Bacteria > Bacteroidota > Bacteroidia > Chitinophagales > Saprospiraceae > M3007. Next base: position 1,104 of record JAEUUV010000233.1, read on the forward strand.
CCTGATCACGGAAGTGCGGCCCTTTGTCAGTTCCATTTACCGCCTGACGGTGGTGAGCAAGGCCGGTTGCCGCGACGATGCGACGCTGCGCCTGCTGGTGGATCGCCGCCCGAACGTGTACATCCCGAATGTGTTCAAGCCCGACACCGACGGCGAGAACTCAATCTTCCGGATTTACGCCGACCAGACGGTGAAGCAGGTCAAAACCTTCCAGGTGTTCTCCCGTTGGGGCGAACTGGTGCACGAGTACTACAACTTCGTGCCCAACAGTCCGGCACACGGCTGGAACGGCAGTTTCAACGGACAGCCGCTGAACCCGGCGGTGTTTGCCTACTACGCCGTCATCGAACTGATAGACGGGCAGGAAGTGGTGTACTCGGGGGATGTGACGATTGTGCGGTAAAAGATATTGAGATTGGGGGATTCGTAAATTGAATTTTTCCAATTTTTTCGGGTTGGAGCCTGTTTGAAAATCTCCTGTTGTGACAGACCGGCGATGCTCAAACAGGCTTTATTGTTTCACAAACTTGCCCGACAGGGTGCCGGTTTCTGTTTTCCATTTGAGCCAAAGTTATCGCACCACCGTCACATCTCCGGCCACCTGTACCTTGTTCCCATTGAGTAGAGTCACTTCGAGCACCACTATGTACACGCCCGGTGGAGCCGGCAGCCCCCGGGAGGTTCCATCCCAGAGGGGCGTATCGGATGCCGCCGGACGGTCTTCCACGGCGTGCAGGAGGTTGCCCCATCGGTCGAATACCACGGCGGCGATGCGCTCTACCTCCGGGCCGAGGGACACACTGAGCAGGTCGTTCTGCCCGTCGCCGTTGGGGCTGAATACATTAGGGATGTAAATGCGTCGCCGGTCGAGCACGCGCACGCGCACGGCAACAGCCTCGCGACACCTCAGGTCGTCCTCCACAGTGAGCACATAGCGCGTGTCGGTCGTGGGTGCGGCGGTAGGCGCCGGGCAATCGGTACAGTTCAAGCCCACGGGTGGGAACCAGTGCAGGTTGAGGGGACGGTTGTGGACGATGTCTGGCATCAGCACAGTCGCGTCGCCCAGAGCGATTTCCACTTCGTCGGGCAGTTGCACCTGCGGATAATTGCTCTCGATCACGCGCACGGAATCGCGCTGTTCGCCGCAGGCGTTGGTGGCGGTCACGACGTACAGCCCGTAATCCTGCGCCGACAGCTCGCTGGCGGCCTCCCCGGTGTTCCAGCGGTAAACATCGAAGCCCGGTGTGGCGGCCAGCGGGATGGGGCCGTCGAGGCACAGCACGGTGTCGGGGCCGAGTTCCAGATGCAGGCGGGCAAGGTCTTGGATCACCACGGTGTCTGCGAAAAGACCGCAGGCGTTTTCGGCGTGCAGCCAATAAGTGCCGGGCGCGGCGACGGTGATGGCGGGCGCCGAGGCGCCCGTGCTCCAGAGCAGGTGGGCACGCGCTTGGGGCGCGTGCAGCGTGCGTGCGAAAGGCAGCGTGTCGCACAGGAAGGTGTCGGGGCCGAGGTCAGGGGTCAGGGGCTGGTCCACCCATAGCCAGAGCGAGTCGCGTATGCCGCCGCAGCCGTTTTCCGCCTGTACCCACACCGGCCCCTCGGCGTGGACGAGGGCCGCGGTGGCGGTGTCGCCCGTGCTCCACAGCACTTCGTCGGCGCAGCAGTCGGTGATCTGGAGCGCCAGGGGCAGGTCGGAGGCGCAGATGGTGAGCGTGTCGTCGGCGAAGGCGAATGCCGGGGCGGGCGTGTGCTCGATTCGGATGGTGTCGGTGAAGTAGCAGCCGTCCCAGGCAGCTCGTACCCAGTAGGTGCCCGGGCCGTGGAGCAGGGCGGCGTGCGCGGTGTCGCCCGTGCTCCAGCGCACGTCGGTCAGGAAGTCCGGCGCCTCGTAGCGGCTGATGCTGTCGGGAGAGCAGATGCGGCGGTCGGAGAGCCACTCGTAGGGACTGACGGATGCCTTTTGGACAGAAACATCGTCAATGTAATAATAGATCAGAAAGCGAGGATTAGGCAATGATGGTACAGGGACATACGGTGTATTCACGCGGTCGTGATAATTGCCTAAGGTAAAATGGCGCTCTCCTCCCGATGCCCGGAAGTACCCGCACACTGGCGCCCAGGCTGCCGTGTCCGTCAGGATCCGTTCAATCGGGTTTTCCACCTGGGGCGTTTTGGCGATGACCGCCGATACGCCGATAGGCGTGACCACGGCCTTGATGGAATCTTTTGAGAACAGCATCCCGAGCCGGCTCGTAGCGCCGGTGGACTTGTCGGCAAGGCTGACAAAGAACGATGCCCGATAGACCGTGTCTTTTTCAAGGGGCATGGACAAGGTGCCTTGGATATACTCGCGATAATCGTAATTCTGGCTTAAGGGATCATTGACTAAATAATCGTATATGGCGATCCCCGAATATGCGGCTCCAGTTTTTGGTTGTTGGTAACCTAAGAAATTGGCAGGGGCAGTATTTAAATATACCCCCCATTGCATATTGCATGTTTGCAGATAGTCCGGCGTTTTTGCTGCGGACGACCAGTATTTGGCATTGTGTATGGAGCCAAGTGGGCCCGACCCGGCAAACGGGCATTGGTAATACTCTTCAAGGCTGGGGTTGAGGACAAGATTTTGACCTTCGGTTTTTAACATCGCCAAGCAGAACCCCGCGAGCAATATGATTTCTTTTATCATCAGTGCGGAAAAAACGCGAGTAGGCGCCAAGGTCTGGTTCGCCGGTAGAAAAATTAAATCGACACTAAAAACTTGGGAACGACTTAGTGTTTCCACCCGCGAACCAAACTCTGGCACCTACTCCGGTGGGCGATTATTGTTTCACAAACTTGCCCGACACGGTGCCGGTTTCTGTTTCCAACAGGTAGGAATAGGCCCCCGGGGCCAACTGCCCGACCCGGATCGGTTCGGTCAGATCAGGGCTGTTGAGGCGCAGCGCCACTCCGCCCACAGCGTTGAAAACAGTGAGCCGAATCACTCGAGGCAGGGCGCCCGATGCATCAGGCAGAAAACGGAGATGGTCGGCGACGGGGTTGGGGATCAACCAGATTTTACCCGGTGGTTCGTACGGCTCGTATGCGCTCACGGAGATGGTGTCGCACAGACCCGGCAATGCGCCTAAATTATAGTTGGGATAGTTGGGCATAGCTGCAAAATGTCGGTTGGGCAACTCAATGGCGTGCTGCCTGACCTCACAGGCCGGTCCGATGGAGTCGGGGTGCTCAATGACGTGCAGGTAGTAGACCGGCCCGAAGGAATTGATATAAATTTTGCCGTCTGGAGCCAGTTGGGACTTGTAGAAATCGGTAGAGTTTCCCGCACTCTTGAAACCGTCATAAGTAGCCACCAAGGTCTTGCTGCTACCAATGTCCTGTGCTTCCAGATCGTACTGGTATATCTCAGCCAAGGTATGATAGTAGGCAAAGCGCCCGCTGGGAGAGAGGGTCATACAATTGATGGGAAATGCTCCCAGAGGCCCGATAGGGATATGTAAGGGGTTGGAGAGCTGTCCGCTGCATCGGTCAAAATCAAAAATATTCAGGCCATATTCAGTATGGCACCTAATGTACTTTAAACCGTCGGGAGTGAAATGAACCCCGCCACTACGGGCATACCTGCCCCAACTGCTACCGATACATTGTTTATCCACTATTTTGGGGCCGGAAGGGTCAAGCAGAATCTTGTAGTAGCAGTTGCCGTTGAACTCGGGCGCCAGTACCCACCAGTCGCGGCCATTGGCGTGGCGCACGGCCTGCAAGGCACAGGAGGTAAAAGTGTCTTCCAAGAGGAGATTGTTTGTTGAGAGCACCTTTCCGAGACCGTTGTTTTGCAACATGTCCACTACGGTATGGTACAAGTGCAAGGGGGCAAACTGCGATCCTCCGGGCTGCCCTACATTAAATGCCTCGTAGTCCCAATGGAAAACCTGAAATACCTGCTCTTCGCTTCCTGGTTGAGGTAAAATCAACACCGAATTGTCATTAGGATTGGCAAACGGGTTGACGCTGCACCAGTAGGTCTGCACTTGCCCGGGGTTCATCCCCCCGCCGTTTTCCATTGTCTCGTGTTTTTTGTTGAAAATCGAACAGTTGTTGGTGTAAAAAAGCAGGTTGCCATCCTTGTCGCTCATGCAGGCAAGGGCTTCTCGTGCCCTTCCATCTGCGGTATCCAATTCCAATATTTGCAAAGCGGCACTATCGAAGCGGAGTATGCTCCCTCCCAGGTGATGGTTGGCGAACACCCAATTATTGTCGTGCTTATTTTGAGCTGATACTGGGGCTAAACAAGCGACCCAAATCTCAAAAATGATCAAATATTTCATGTTATACAAATATAAATACAGGCTGCGCCCTATCGGAGCGCAGCCTGTATATTGGAAAAATTAAGGTTTTACAACAAAAATTTTGATGACCTGACGCTTGCCGTCAGCATATTCGACGACGCAGGTGTACACACCATGGGGGACGTTCGAGAGATCAAGATACTTCACTTCATCTCTCTTGGTGAAGGGCACCTGACACCAGATGATGCCTGTCATGTCCCGGAGCGTGATCTGCCCATCGGAGGCAGACGGGATTCGAATGGATATGCCGTCGGTTGCAGGATTGGGATATGCAAATGCTCTTGTGCCTACCTGTATCCGGGAGGAACGATCAAAGCCGTTGTCAAGCAATTGTTCCTGTGCCGGAGTATGTGCGGGATAACATTCGGCGTAATCGTCGCTCCAATTTCCCTCGTTGCAGCCCGTGAGCAGACCACGCGCTCGATAAACGCCATGGCCCGCAAATTTTGGGCATTCGGCAGCAATGGTGTTCAGGGTGTCAACCTGGGCTGCCGTCAGTACGCCGTTTTGGTACAAAACCTGACGAATGGCGATGTCGTTGACGGCTTTTTCATAGCCTTCATAAGCGGTGGCCACAACTACGGCGTCGTTGAGCGCGAGCGCCTCCTGCAATTTTGACATCAACGCGGCCAGATACACGGCGTTGATCTCGGCATACGAACTGTCCCAAATACGGAGTTCTTCCAAGCTGAGTACTTTGTCGTTTTGCGCGGCGATCAACATTGCCGAGTCTGTGACCGTGTTCAAAATCGAGTCTGCCAGCAGCGCCTCGCCAAGAGACATATTTTCGCCTGCCTTTATCTGATTTAACTGCATTGCAAGGCTTCCCGGTACGTTCAGGCCTTCTGCTATTTTTTGTTCCACGGCGTACAGCTGCCCCACCGAAGTTTGTGATTCATCGGACAGGAAAGGGGCGAATTCAGCATAATCATCTTGCAAATCGGGGTTTTGCATCAATTTGGCATATAAGTAACGCTTGGCTGTCCAACCATGAGCCTGACTCAATGCGGTTAGATTAATTGTACCTGCCGCAATGGCCCGGTCAGTCTCTGTCGAAATGATAATGTGATCATAACAATCCCCTGCTACCGGAAAACCGGCCGCGTCTTCCTTAAACCACTCATCCATCTGGTCGGGGAAAATACGGGCGGGGTGCAAATCGGAAAAGAAGGAATAGCCCAGCCCTTGTCCCGGTGGGATAAGCACCGATTGTGGCGTATGCACAAAAATGCGCGAATCAGGAGCATTCTCCGGCGGCCAATGGTACGCATGCAACGTTGGGAGAACGTAGGGCGATTTGTCATACCATTTGTTGCCGTGGTGCCCACCACCCTCTTGGCCTTGTTCGCTGATAAAACCATCCCAGACCTCAAGCGAGTGCCCTCCGCCCGTGTGGGTGTTGGCAAAATACTGCGTCCCCATGCTTGTGCCTAAAAAGGCCATAGGGATTGCACTTTCTCTCAGGTCGTTCTCACAGTACAGGGTGTTGATGAAATCAATTGACCAAATCCCGAAACCAAAATCAACAGAGTATAAATTTTCCGGGCTACTGGTAAAGGTGTTGCCCGTCACGATATTACCGCCGCCCATAGAGCCTGTCATCTCGATTCCTTCATCAAGTGCTGCCCATTCTGCAAACGGCCCCCATGCCTCTGACTCAAAATTGTTCCCGTATAGCTGAACCTGATTCTTGTTTCCGTTAGAGAGCAGTATCCCGGCCAGACCGGTATTGGGGAAGGCATCCGATGGTTGGTCCAAGTAAAAATTGTTGAATTCAATGAAAGTTGACGTGTTGGATGGGTATTCTCCTGTCAGCGATACTTCCGATGAAGCAATGGAAGTACCTTGTATCACGGTAAAATGAAAATTGTTCCGATACACTAGGATACTTGTTCCTCCTCCCATAGTCGCTCCTCCTATCAGTTCAACACCTTGCAGATGCTCTGCTTTTCCCGGATCTGAAAAATTGCAACCGAAAAAATTGTGGCTTATATCTACCGAACAGTTTAAGGCAAATCCTCCCGCCCTAATATGGTGATAGGTATTGTTGCCATTTATTTGTACCGGGATGTCGTCATTACAGTTGAAATTACTGTGCTTGACAACCAAACCACGTGTTGAAAGCACATTGATGCCTCTAAAGCCGTTGTTCGTGAACAAGCACCGCTCCACCCGAAGGTTTCCTTGAGACATAAAAATGCCGTCGTTGAGCACATGCTCAAACCGGCAGCGGTTGACTGCCGAGGTGCCCGATCGTTGCGACTCGAATCGTATTCCGTACCGAATGTTGCGAAAAATACTCAGGGCAGAAACTAGGGTTCCGATGGTGGCATTGGTCTTGTAAACCTGTATTCCGACAAATGAAACTCCATCGGTAGTGCCGTTAAGCGGAGCGGTGCACTGAAAAGTGTTGCCTGCAAATTGAGTAAATACCGGGAACGTATGACAAGGGTCCCACGGAATCGTTCCGTCGTACCCCAATCGGATACCCACTTCATTTCGGTTGAATATGGTATTCCTGATGGACATAGTGGCCGTGCAAGGCGATTCCAATGCTACCATGGCATCCTCGATTTCCGTCACATTGCGCGACACTATTGTGGAATTGTAATCAAGGTCAATTCCTTGCCACATGTTCTGGCAGCAGAACAACTTACTGCCGTCCAACGAGAATGTTACACCTGCCTCAACCCGGATTCGGACATTGGGTGCAATACGCACCTTGCAATTGAGTAGCGTAAAATCCTGATCGATGATCAAGTCACCGACCAATTCAAAGTCGCCGGTAAAAACATTGTTTCCGTTGTTCAAAAACCAAATGATGTGGGAGGCATAGGCAGTCCCCGTTGTGCCAAAGTAGTAGGGAAACTCTTCCATTCCATACTTTTCGCACAGTGTGCGCGGCCCTTGATCCGAGTCGAACTCAGGCATGGCGTTTTCCGGGCAGGCTTCTTGTGCGGTTGCCCCAAATGGTGCAAGGATCAGTCCGAAAATAATAAACAGACCTACGAAAATCTTCGTAGGGGGGGGGCGTTGCCGCCCGACAGGTACGATTGCTTGGATTCATGTTGAATCGGATTTGGTGAAGGAATAGTGTGCAAAACACCGACGAAGCCATGCTTCTGCGGCTTTGCAAAGCTATCCGGTTATGCCCAAATGCGGGTGTGTCAAATTGTATCAATCTGTGTCAAATTGTCTCAACTTATGTCTGCGTCTGGAGGCGGGTCGGGTTCGAGGGCCGGCGAGCGTGATTTTTCCCTGTACTTATCCAGAGCCGCCTGAAGGTCGTCCTGCTCGGAAGGACTGAGCAAGCGGCCATCCAGATATGCGTGCAAACCGAGCACCCGAATGCGGCGGTACAGGGTTGCAGGAGAAATACCGAGACTCTTGGCGAGTTCCAGTTTCGTTTTGTGTTGGCGGGAGTCGTTCATTTTTATGGGTTGAAGCGTGTTTGAATTGGATTACGGAAGGCGCCGTATTTCAGCACCATTCCTAAAAGTCTGCCGGACGGGCGGGGCAGTCTGCCGAGGCTTGACAAAGGTAAGCACGGGACACGGCGCCAACAACTGCAATTTGTTGAAAATGTACCTGACGGAGATGGGTAGCCATAAACGCAGGCAATGGACGATTGGCTGCCGCATATAATTTGTCGGACAATCAAAATTTCGTGCATTACCCCCCATTAACTGGATGTATTTGCCTGTTTTTAATCGGTATTTTAAGTGTGTGGCCGATCTGCTTTTTAAAATTCCAGCGCCTGAAACCGACCGGTTAGGCATAAGTTAATATTTTTCAAAATTCTTTTGGGTATCATGCTTTGCTATCAGAACAAAATGCCCTTCTTTTGCCTCACCTGTAAAGGAACACATCATCATGGGCAAAACAATCAACATCCGCCGCGGATACGATATTAAATTGGTCGGCGCGGCTGAAAAATCAACTTTCGAGATTCCTGTTTCCGACATAATTGCGGTCAAGCCGTCGGATTTTCCCGGAGTCATTCCCAAACTGCTCGTGGCTCAGGGCGACGAAGTGCTGGCCGGCCAGGCCCTTTTCTACGATAAGGATCGCCCGAATCTTCGCTTCCCGGCGCCGGTGAGCGGCGAGATTGCCGAAATCGTCCGGGGCGAAAAACGCCGCATTCTGGAGATTCGCATTCTCGCCGACCGCTCCAACCCGCGCTATGTGGATTATGCCAAAGCCGACCCGGCATCGCTTGGTCGCGCCGCCGTCATCGAACGGCTGTTGGACAGCGGCTGCTGGCAGTACCTGCGCCAACGCCCGTACTCCATCATCGCCGATCCGGCAGAGACGCCGAAAGCGGTTTTTGTGTCGGGCTTCGACTCCTCCCCGCTGGCGCCCGATCTGGGGTACGTCTTGGGGCAAGACAAGGAGAATTTTCAGGCAGGCTTGCAGGCGCTTCGTATTTTGGCCAACGGCAACCTGCACGTCGGTATTCGCGATGGCGGGGAGAGCGTTTCAGAAAACGATCTGACGGGTATTTCTACCGATAATATCCACCGCTTCCGGGGGCCGCACCCTGCCGGCAATGTCGGCATTCAGATTCACCACATCAGCCCCATTCAGCGCGGTGAGATTGTCTGGACGGTAAATGCGCAGGATGTGGCAATCATCGGCCGCCTGTTCCGCGAAGGCCACTACCGCCCGGAGCGCATTGTTGCTCTCACCGGCAGTTGCATGAAAGGGCCGCAATACGTCCGTGCCATGACCGGCCAGCGCATGACCGAAATTCTGGCCGACCGCCTGAATTCCGACCACTGCAGGATCATTCAGGGCAATGTGCTGACCGGGAAAACCTCCTCCAAAGACGATACGCTTTCGTTTTACACCAACCAAATCACAGCCATACCCGAAGGCGACCAACCGGAATTTCTCGG
>JAEUUV010000236.1 GCA_016787285.1 Saprospiraceae bacterium
CTTCTGTACGGTACCGAATATGGCGAAAACAGAAACTCCCCATGTCTACTTTTGAGGACAACATCGATAGTTTGAATAAACACTGGATTAAACATTTGATTCTCATGGCCATTAGGGCTGCCTAAAATGGCTAAAGTCGAACGTTCAGCGCCGACCAGAGCATATCCTTGAGCCGCTGAATATTTTTGCCGGTGACGGCGGAAATAAATATCGCCGGAATACCCGGCGGCAGGGTGTCGCGCAGCATCTGTTCCAGATCGTCGTCCAACAGGTCGGCTTTGCTGACGGCCAGCAGGCGCGGTTTGTCCAACAGGTCGGGATTGAACTGGTGCAGTTCGTTTAACAGGATGTCGTATTCGGCCTGAATGCTGCGGTCGGTGTCGCCGGGGATGAGGAACAGCAGCACGCTGTTGCGCTCGATGTGGCGCAGGAACCGGTGCCCGATACCGCGGCCCTCGTGTGCGCCCTCGATGATACCGGGGATGTCGGCCATGATAAACGACTGGTTGGGCCGGGCCTCTACAATGCCGAGTTGGGGCACGAGGGTGGTGAACGGATAGTCGCCGATCTTCGGTTTGGCGGCGCTGACTGCCGCCAGCAGGGTACTTTTACCGGCATTCGGAAATCCTACAAGCCCCACGTCGGCCAGCACTTTCAGTTCGAGTACGATCCACTTTTCCACGCCGTCTTCGCCGGGCTGTGCATATCGGGGTGTCTGGTGGGTAGAGGTTTTGAAAAAACTGTTGCCCTTGCCGCCGCGTCCGCCGGGAAGTAACACTTTTTCGTCGTCGGGTTCGGTAATTTCCAGCAGCACCTCGCCCGTCTCGGCATCTTTGGCCACAGTGCCTAAGGGCACCGGCACTACCACACCGGCGCCATCGGAACCGGTTTTCAGGCCGCCGCTGCCGGATTTGCCGTCCTGAGCATAGATGTGTTTGGTGTACTTGAGACCCAGCAGAGTCCACTCATGCGGGTCGGCTTTCAGGATGATGGAGCCGCCGTCGCCGCCGTCGCCGCCGTCGGGACCGCCTTTCGTAATGCCCGCCGCGCGGTGGAAATGCACACTTCCCGCCCCGCCTTTTCCGGAGCGGAACTGAATTTTTACGTAGTCAACAAAATTTTGCTCAGCCATTGGCGGGAGTTGATTGACCGGCAAAGGTAGGCAAACCCGCGACCTTGATTTAGCGCGTACCTAAAATTCAGCCACCGGGCTACCCGAGTTTTTTCACCTTTGCATCCGACTGTCCTGAATCACAAACGTACAATCAAAATGCCTGCACCGCGTCGTCGCCCCCTGATCCACCGCAACGAGTCCGTCTGGCTCGAAGGCCCTAAAAGCCGCACCTACGAACTGGCTTTTGTTTTTCGCGTCTTCTGGGAATTTATCCGGGGTGTACGCGCCCTGCACTTTATGGGGCCGGCCATCACGGTTTTCGGCTCGGCGCGGTTCAAGGAGGGGCACCGCTACTACGAACTGGCCCGGCATGTGAGCAACCGGATTTCTACCGACCTCGGCCTGACCATAATGACCGGCGGGGGACCGGGCATCATGGAGGCTGCCAACCGCGGCGCCCGCGAGGCCGGCGGGCACTCGGTGGGCTGCAACATCATCCTGCCCCACGAACAGAAAGAAAACCCGTACCTCGACAAGTTCGTGCTCTTTCGCTATTTCTTTATCCGCAAGGTGCTGCTAGTCAAATACTCCTTCGCATTTGTCATCCTGCCGGGCGGTTTCGGTACCATGGACGAATTTTTCGAAACGCTTACCCTGATCCAGACGCGCAAAATCGCCAACTTCCCCATTGTGGTCATGGGTACCGATTTTTATCAAAAAATGCGGGAGTTTCTGGATGCCATGGCCGAGCAAGGCACTATTTCGCCCGAAGACCTTGACCTGATTCTGTTCACCGACGACCCTGAAGAGGCCGTCACGCACATCCGCAAGTACCTGTTTGACAATTTCCGTATCGTCAAACGCAAACCGTCGTGGTGGCTGTTTGAAAAAAGGTAACCGAAGTACGAGCTACGCCTTGGGATAGGCGGCCAGGTAGCGGGCGATGTATTTCCCGATGATATCAAACTCGATGTTGACCGTGTCGCCGGGGGCGAGCGTCCTAAAATTGGTGTGCTCCCAGGTGAAGGGAATGATGGCTACCGAAAACAGGTCGTCGCGCGGTTCTACCACGGTAAGGCTGACGCCGTTGAGGCACACCGACCCTTTGTCCACGAGCAAATGCTCGGGCGTGGGCAGGTAGCGAAAAGTGAAACGCCACGATCCGCCGGTTTCCAGCACCTCCACGCAGGTAGCCAGAGTATCCACGTGCCCTTGCACCATGTGCCCGTCGAGGCGACCGCCTATGGGCAGGCACCGTTCGAGGTTGACCAGCGTACCTGTTTGCCAGGCGCCAAGGTTGGTTCGGCGAAGCGTTTCCTCCACAGCAGTTACCACATGGTGTTGCGTGCCGGTTTCCACCACGGTCAGACACACGCCGTTGTGGCTCATGCTCTGATCCACCCGCAGTTCGCCGCTAATCGGGCTTTCGATGGTGAAATGCACATTGGAGCGGTCTTTTTCAACTTTGCGGACCACGCCAAGCGCTTCGATGATTCCGGTGAACATGGTTTGATTGATTCGATTGATTCGATTGATTCGATTGGTTCGATTATTTCGATTGCCGAGCGCGATGCGGTTGTTATCGCGCTCGGCAATCGAAATAATCGAATCAATCGGACCAATCGAATCATTTCCAGGAGACTTTTTCAGCAATATCCCGGCGTTTACCAGGCACATCCGGCGCTTCGTGCCAACCGAGGTAAAACATGCCGAGGCAACGTTCGTTGGGCGCCAGTTGAAGAAAATCATGGGCTTCGAGCGCGGCTTTGGAGGTACCCCAGTAGCAGCCAAGGTTGAGGGCCGTGCAGGTCAGCCACATGTTTTGCACCGCCATCGCCACGGCAGCAATTTCCTCAAATTCGGGTAGGCTTTCCTGCGGATTACGGTGTAGAATAATGGCGATGACTGCGCCGGCCCGACGCGGGTTTTCGCTCATCTTCTGCATTTTTTCTTCGGAAAAAAGATCGGGCGGAGTCGTGCGGCGGTAGTGGTCTGCGAGGTAATTGCTCAGGGTTTCGCGGCTTTCGGGAGAATGAAATACCTGAAAGCGCCACGGCTCGGTCAATTTGTGGGTGGGCGCCCAGTTGGCATTTTCCAGCAGTTGTTCGATGAGCGCCCGTTCCACAGGTTTGTCCTGCACATAAAACTTGGGAAAAATGGAGCGGCGGCGGTGAATGAGGGATGTAATGTCCATAAAAAAAACGCGGTGTGATTGGTGTATTCCGCCGTCAATTGCCGGCTCAGCGCCGCACCACAAACTTTTTCGACACCGGCGCACCCTCGCTAAGGAGGAGCAACCAGTACAGTCCGTCGGGCAGTATACCGGTGTGCAACACACGCTGGTGTGCTCCCGATTCGGCGGTGAAAGGCGGCTGGGCCAGTACAACCTGCCCCAGGGCATTGACCACCGATAGCGACAGGCGGGCGGATTGTGGCAGGACAAAATCCACGACAATTTGTTCACCGGCCGGGTTCGGGTACAGTTCCAGTTCCAGCGCCGAAGAGGCCGATTCACTGGTAGATGTGGCTATGCCCACGCCGAAACCACGGTCGTCGTAGGCACGGAACATGCCGCCGGAAATGATTTCCGTGAGCGGATCATCGAGATTGTACAGGCGGTAATAGCCGTTGCCGTAGCTGCAACACATGCCGTCGCCATAAGCGTCCACAAAATGGATGGAATAACACCCGGGGGCGGGCAGTGCGAGTGTGTCGCGGATGGTCATGTTATTGCCGTAGGCGCCGGGGCCACCGGTGATTCCGGTGAATTTCCCGCCTCCATTGGGGCCGACGGACTGGTTTCCGCCGGAATCGAGCACCTTGCCCGTCTCATTGCGCAGTTCCCAGTAGGTTTCGGCGCCGTACTGGTCGGTTCGGATTTTGAGCAGGACTTGTTGGGTATTGAAATTTTGCGCAGCAGTGAACCCGGTCGAATGGGTATTATTCTGCGGTTCATCGTCGGTCGGGGCATAATTGACGTACGTGAGCCGTGTTTCGAGCGTACCTCCGGCATTGATCCAGTATGGGTCGAAAGCAATGGTTGCTTCTCCGTAAAGGCCGAGGTTGCCGCTCCATTCGATCGTTTGCACGGTGGCATTGTTCCACTGCAAGGCTACGGTTGCCTGTGTGAGTGCCTGACTTCCGAGGTTGATGAGCGAAAGTCCCGGCTGTATTTTCAAGTTGTCGCACACCTCGCGGATCGGAGTTCCGGCGGAGAAGTCGAAAAGTCCTGCGTTGTTCTGACCCGAGGCTACGGGGCAGGATTGCGCTTGTTCCCAAAGGTCGGCAGCACTCCACTGACCCACTTCGTAGACTTTCCGGTTTGGGCAGATGACAAAAATGGAGGGGAAGTATTTTATCTGGAAGGCTTTGGCGATGGTGTCGCTGTTGATGATCGGGAACGGCGTGCCGGCCACCCAGTTTCCGAGGGTAACATCGTTGCACCCTGCGGAGCCGTACAGGCAGTTTGTATTTGTTTGGGGGTCGCCTTCCACAAATAGCACCATAGCGCTGCCGTCGCCGCCGGGGCCATGTTCTTCAAAAAAGTGGTGCATGGCATGGCTGTTGTGGTAGGCCCAGCAAGGGGGGCACCAGGTAGCCGAAATTTCCAGCACCACGGTTTTGCCCTGAGCCAGCAGGTCGTACAGGCACCATTTCTGCCCGTTCAGATCAGTGGCCATGAAATCCGGCGCCACGGAACCCGACGGCAGTTGTGCTCGCAGTTGCAAGGCGGCCATGATCAGGCATGCAAATGACCATTGTTTTCTCATCGTTTTTGCTATTGGCATACAACTTGGCAAAAAAGCCAAGTACGAAACAAAATTAGGGCTTGAGTTCCGGTCGGCTTGCCTACCTTTGTTTAATTATTACACAACTTGCTAAAAACAGACACTTGCTTATGAAACGTCTCATTTCTACTCTGCTCCTGCTCACCGGCTTTACCGTACTCGTTTCCGCACAATCCACGTTCAGTGTAAGCGCCACGGAAGTCTGGGAAATTGCCCCGCACAACAACCCGGATGTGGAAGGCCACTTCACCATCACCAACACGACCAACGCCCCGCAAACGATCCGATGGACACGCACCGTGGTCAACATCACCAGCGGCTGCGAAACCCAGATTTGCGATATTAACCTGTGCTACCTTCCTATTGTCAGCACCCGCACCTTCATCCTTGACCCCAACTCGACCGGCAATATCATCATGCACTTCCTCAACTACGACACTATCATGGGGGCTGCCGGTGTAATTCGCCTGAAAATGACCAACGAAAACGTACCCGCCGACTCCGTTACCGTTACCCACTTGTTTACTTCTCCGCTTTCCAGCACCGACAACCCGTTGCCCAAAGCCGACGTGAAGGTATTCCCGAACCCGACCGCCGACTATTTCCTGCTGGAAAATGCTGAAGCCGTACACCGCATCCGCCTGTTCTCCCTCGACAGCCGCGAGGTGGCGCGCTTCACGGCCACCCCGGGCGAACGCTATTCCGTGGCCGAGCAGCCCGCCGGCGCCTACATTATGGTTCTGGAAGATCAACAAGGGCGTGTGTTTCAGGCCGTTGAGTTGGTCAAGCGGTAATATTTCGCTTGTCCTTTCGTAGAAATCCGTCCGATCTACAGATGTTTTTTCGTAAAAATCCGTCCACGTTACGGTCGGGAGTCGCCTATGCCCTCCCACTCGTAGCATGGACGGATTTTTATGAAAGGACAAATGCCGAACGATAAATTGATACTTTTGCCGCAAAACCTGCACAACCTGACTCGCATGGCACAATCCAACATCCGCCTGGCGGATATTTCCACCGAAGCACCCAAAGGCTGGAAAGAAGGCGATACCGAGAAACAGACCAAACATTTGGTCAAGCGCCTTGGCGACCTGCAACAGCGCCTGTATGCCGACCACAAACACGCCGTGCTTGTGGTGCTACAGGGCATGGACGGCAGCGGCAAAGACGGCGCCGTGCACAAAGTGTTCGATGCCTGCCGCATTACCGGCCTCACGTTCACGGCGTTCAAAAAGCCGACCGAGGAGGAATTTGCCCACGATTTTTTGTGGCGCATTCACAAAGTAGCGCCGCAAAAAGGCATGATTGCCATTTTCAACCGCAGCCACTACGAAGACATTCTCATCCAGCGCGTACATGGCTGGATTGACGAAGTGCGCGTGGAGCAACGCATGCAGGCTATCAACGCATTCGAAGAGCTGCTCCAGACCGACAACAACACCCACATCTTCAAGTTCTACCTGCACATTTCCAAAAAAGAGCAGGAAAAACAACTGCTCCAGCGCATGGAAGACCCGGAAAAATTCTGGAAACACAATCCCGGCGACTGGAAGGAACGCGAACACTGGGACGCCTACATGGCCGCCTACGAATACGCCCTCAACAACAGTGCCGTGCCCTGGCATATTTGCCCCGTGGACGACCGCTGGTACCGCGACTACTTCATCGCCAAAACCCTCGTGGAGGGTCTGGAAAAAATTCCGTTCTCACTGCCGCCAGCCGCCCCCACCTTGCCACAATAACCAATCAGCCAACTCTACCCATGCGTCAACAAATCGTAGCCGGAAACTGGAAAATGAACAAGACCCTCGACGAGGGCCTTGAGTTAGTCAAGAACGTGCTGGAGCGGCTGGAGCAGCGGCCACACGGCCCGGTCGTATTTGCCGTTCCGCACCCCTACCTGCAGGCAGTAGCCAAAATGCTGAAAGTGCGCAAGGGATTCCACCTGGCTGCCCAGAACTGCCACCACGAAGAAAAAGGCGCGTTCACCGGCGAAGTGTCGGCAGACATGCTGGCTTCCGTGGGCACTGAATACGTACTGATCGGGCACTCCGAACGGCGGCAGTATTTCAAGGAAACCAACGAGCAACTGGCCCGAAAAGTGAACCTCGCCTTGGCCAAAGGCCTGCTGCCCATCTTCTGCTGCGGCGAACCGCTGGCCATCCGCGAGCGCGGCACACACGTCGGCTACGTAGCCAAACAACTCAAAGCCGCCTTGTTCCACCTGCACGAGGCGGATTTCCGCAAGATCGCCATCGCCTACGAACCCATCTGGGCCATCGGCACGGGCCGCACGGCCAGCACCGAACAAGCCCAGGAAATGCACGCCGCCATCCGGGTGCTGGTGTCCAAAAAATACGGCAAGTCCGTAGCCGACGACACGAGCATCCTCTACGGCGGCTCCTGCAACGCCCAAAACGCGCCCGACCTCTTCCGCCAGCCCGATGTGGACGGCGGCCTCATCGGCGGCGCCTCGCTCAAGGCGGAGGACTTTACGGCGATCGTGAATGCGATGAAGTAGTGGGGGGGCACATCGCGCGTTACGTGACACTACCGGGTATTCACCCCACCAGCCCCCGCACCGCCAACCACGCCATCACCGCAACTACCGTCCAACCTGCCGCCTGCAACCAACCGGGATGCCGGTATCCGTGCAGCAAGTTTTGCTTTCGCGCGGCCAACAGTAAAATTGCCAACGCCGCCGGCAGGATGAATCCGTTGACTGCTCCGGCCAGTACCAGCAATTGCACCGGACGACCTATCACCAAGAATATTCCCGCAGAAATCAGCACAAAGGCCGTTACCACCCGGCGGTGGTGCCGCTCCAGCGCCGGGTGCCAACTGCGCAAAAAACTCACCGAGGTGTACGCCGAACCAAGCACCGACGTGATGGCCGCGCACCACATCACCAGCCCGAACAGGCGGTAACCCGCCTCGCCTGCGGCATACCGAAACACACCCGCCGGCGGGTTGCCTGCATCCATCGGCACACCCGCCGCCACCATGCCGAAGGCGGCAAGAAACAGCACATAGCGCATGACTGAGGTGAGCACGATGCCACGCACAGCAGCTCGGTCCACATCCCTGAGCGCCTCCTGCCCCCGGATGCCCGCATCCAGCAGGCGGTGCGCACCCGCAAAACTGATGTAGCCGCCCACCGTGCCGCCTACCAGCGTGACAATGGCCAAGGCATCTACTTTTTCGGGCCACACGCTGCGAAACAGCGCTTCGCCCAGTGGCGCCCGGGCAGCCACGGCCACGTAAATCGTGCAGGCCAGCATCCCCAGCCCCAGTACTTTGACCACCGCGTCCATCACGCGCCCCGATTCCGGCGCCCAGAAGATGCCCAGTGCGATGAGCGCCGACAACAGTGCCGCCGTTTCCACCGGTATCCCGGTCAACGCGTTCAAGCCCATGCCGCAGCCGCCGATGTTTCCGATGTTGAACGCCAGTCCGCCAAATGCTACCATGCCGCCGAGTGCATAGCCAAGCCCGGGGGCTAAGCGGTTGGCCAATTCCTGCGCGCGTTGCCCCGATGCCGTCAGGATGCGCCAGATATTGAGTTGCGCCCCGATGTCGAGCAGCACCGATACCAGAATGACAAAGCCGAAGGAAGCAGCCAGTTTCCAACTGAACACTGCCGTTTGAGTCAGAAAGCCTGGACCGATAGCCGAAGTGGCCATGAGAAAAGCGGCACCCGTCAGGGCAGAGCCGGAATTGGATTTGCCGAAAAATTTCATGGCTGCGGCGCGTGCGTGTCGAGGTTTTCCAGAAAGCCGCGGATCATGCGGGCAAAGGGCACGGCATGTGCGCCGTCGCCGTGCAGGCAAATGGTTTCGGCGCAGATCGGCACATAAGCGCCACCGACCGCCTGCACCCGGCCATGCACCACCATGTCGTACACCTGCCGACGGCTGTCGGCCTCGGAGTCCAGCAGGGCGCCGGGCTGCGAGCGGGGCGTGAGCGAGCCGTCGGGCTGGTAACTCCGGTCGGCAAAAACCTCGGACAGGGTGCGCAGTCCCAGTTTTCGGGCTTCTGCAATGGAGGCGCTCCCGCTCAGGCCAAACAAGATCAGGTTCGGATCAAAATCCCGCACGGCCAGCGCCAGTACCTGTGCCAGTTCCGGCTCGCGGGCCGCCATGTTGTACAGGGCGCCGTGCGGTTTCACATGCTGAAGTCTGGCGCCTGCAGCGTGCGCCACGTCGGCCATGATCTGTACCTGCTCCAGCACCAGATCGTAGTACTCCCGTACAGAAAGCCGCAATTCCCGTCGCCCGAAGTTGTCGCGGTCGGCAAAGCCGGGGTGCGCGCCTATGGCCACACCATGCTCCAACGCCAGGTCCACCGTGCGGCGCATAGTATCCCGGTCGCCGGCATGGTAGCCGCACGCGATATTGGCCGAGGTGACGAGCGGCATCAGATCGGCATCGTGCGGATAACCTTCGCCGAGGTCGCAGTTGAGATCGAGGGGGAGCATGGAAGGGAGGTGTTGGTTGGCAAAGGTATCCAACTGAATTGAGGAAGCAAGAATGGGAAAACTTGAAATCACAGTTTGTGCTATCAAATTGGGGCGACACTCGTATGGGCAGTTTGGCTGCGTCACGTATTGCGTCTAACTTTGAGGCCCAAAATTTATGGGCGTATGGCGGATATGGCCAAAAACTTTTTGTTTTAAAATTTATTTTTTGTTTTTATTTGTGAGTTACCTTTGCGTGCTCACGTAATCTTAAGTTATTACTTCCTATTGCAATGAAGGCCGAAAATCTCAGCAAATTAGGCTTCAACGAAGGCAAAGGCTTGGTTTGGGTTTCCAGATCAAATAGTCATCAATTGTCTGATTCCGAGCGGCTGGCGGTTGAGGATGCGAGGCGATTCAAGGCGGACGCGGTTTATTTTAGAAAAACAGCAATTTCCGGTGCATCCATCCCACAGGTTTACATTTATGAAAAGGAGCTTTCCAGCGATGAGTTGCTGGGGGTTTACAAAAATTTGTGGAGTAGTGGCGTAGTCCCGATCTTCTACATTGTAAGTCAGACCGAAGTTAAAATATTCAATTGTTCAAAAAGCCTTAATGCAAAAGGGTTAAAAGCGAATACCTTAGAGATAAATCCGATAAAAACTTTTTCCCTTATCGGCGATATACAAAAGGAATTGGAGCGGGAAAAATTTTCGGCAAGTCTTTTTGACAACGGTACATTCTGGGATGAACACCCTGAAATTTTAAAGATATCGGAAAGCCCGTATCAGAAACTGTTAGACGGCTTGCTGGAGGCCAAAAGGCATTTGGAGCGCCAAATGGATTCGCTTTCCCCGACAACGATCAGCAAGTTGCTCATCATGGGTATTTTGGTGAAATACCTGGAAGAGAAAGAGGACGAGCACGGGACAAAATTGCTGGCGATCAGCCGCGATTTTTATGTGAAATTTCCAGACTGCCATCAGTTCACCGATGTTCTGCGCCAAAAAGGTCAAATCATTCCCTTTCTCGAAGAACTCAACATTCGTTTCAATGGGAGAATTTTCGACCTCAAACCGCAAGAGAGAGAAGAACTCCTTGCCGCCAACCTTACTTATGTGGCACACGTTTTTGATGCTGACATTGAAGGCTATCAGTTTGTTCTCTGGAAAAACTACGCCTTCAACGTGCTGCCGATTGAACTCATCAGCGGCATTTACGAGGCTTTTTTGAAAAAAGCAGACAAGCAAAAAAGTGTCGTCTATACCCCGCCATACCTCGTCAACCTGTTGATTGACGAGTGTATGCCCTTGGACAAAGCCGAGGAAATGTTTGCCTCCGGCTCGTTCAAAGTGCTGGACCCGGCATGCGGATCAGGAATTTTTTTGGTAGCGGCTCTGAAAAGAATGGTGCAATGGAAAGCCATTCTGAACTACAAAGCAACAGGAGAAGTCGAATACCCGGACGTTGAAACCGTCAAGCGGATTGTCAAAGACAATATTTTCGGTGTGGACATTGAGGAGGGGGCCACACTCATCAGTATTTTCAGCCTTTGCATTGCGGTTTGCGACAAGCTCTCGCCGATGCAAATTCTGAAAGACCTCCGTTTCGACGATTTGAATCAAAAAAACATCCGAACCGCCAACTTTTTTGGTGTCTTCGAACAGCTTAAATCCGAGCGATTTGACTTGGTGATTGGCAACCCTCCCTACAACCCGCCCAAAGGTTTCTCCAATAAATCCTACCTGAAATTCATAAAAAATGAGTATGATTTAAGTCCAAGGCGATCCGTCAACGATGACCACCTTGCCCTTTTCTTCTGGGACAAAGCCGTCGAACTTCGCAAACGCGGCGGCAAAATCTGTTTTCTGCTGCCTTCCGGGGCATTCCTCTACAACGCCAATTCCAAGCAATATCGAAACGCTTTTTTGGAGCAATACCAGATAGAAAAGATTTTCGATTTCACGCTCTTGAGCGAAGTGTTGTTTCATGGAAGCGCTGCTATAGCCACCTGTGCGGTTGTGGCCTCTGATTTTACAAATAAAAAACAACCCCAAGACTTTTTTCACATTGTGGTCAGGCGGAGTAAGGTTTCGGAGGAACGGTTTTCTTTTGAAATAGACCACTACGATTTTCACAAAGTCAAACACAAAACCGCCTTGGAGAACCCGTTCGTCTGGAAGTGCAACCTTTGGGGTGGAGGGCGCTTGGTGAGGTTGGTCAGTTATTTGAATTCTTTGAGAAGTTTAGGGGAGTATTTGGAAGAAAAAAAAGAAAAGGAAGGTTGGGCTTATGGGGAAGGGTACATTGTTGCCAAAGGGCAGGAGCCTGCTGATTGGATTACCGGCCATCCTACTGTGGACACAGGCAATTTTACAGAAAATGGGTTAGGCAAGATTTATTTGGAAACGGCAAAGATGTTTTATCGCTCGGTCAAGAAATCTAAAAGAATATTTTCCCCTCCCCATATTTTAATCAAGGAAACCTTAAGCAAAAATCAAATCCCAATGGCCTATGTAGATGAGTACCTGTGCTTCAAGCACAGAATCACCGGTATCCACGCCCCTGAAAAAGATGCCAAAAACCTGAAACAACTTTATACTACCCTTTCATCCAACCAAGCCACCAACAGAACTTTTGCTCTTGCCATCAGTGGAGAATCCGGCGGGCCAAACTTCCCGTATATTTTACGACAGTCTGACATACTTAACCTTCCCTACCCCGAAAATCCCGAAGATATCCAACTCGGCCATGCCGAAAAAATCGTGCAGGATGATGTGCTGAATTTCTATATAACTGCGGGAAATAAAAGCGCGAAGTCTCCACTGAATTACCCTGTCACGGACGAATACCTGAAAGAGTACGGTCAGGTATTTTGCGATACCCTCAATCCCATTTACGCACAAAACGGCATGGAATGGTTTGCGAGAGGATTTAAAAATACCGAAGCGGCTATAGTCTATATTTTCTGTTTTGGGAAACCACAGTCGGATGTGCTGCCCGATATTTTTGAGGGCGGTATGGAAGGTGTTGAAAAATTGCTTTATAACGAAACCCGCCGAAATGTACGCATCACCCGGATCGTACGCGAATACCTGCACCTCGACGGCTACGACGTGCTCATGTTGATAAAGCCCCGAGCTATGCGCTATTGGCTGAAATCCATCGCACTGCGTGATGCTGATGAAACGTTCTCCGACCTCAAAATAAGTGGCTTCTGAACCATGCAATCTCCCTCTGCGCCGAAGCACATACCATATCGGAATATTCAAAAAGGCACGTCCTCCGCTGAATATGTGGATAAATTGATTACGTTCCTTAAATCTGTTTTGCCCACTTTTCCACAAGAGAAGCGACTGAAAAAAGAACAGAGCGAAAACGACCTGACCGAGGAGCTATATAAATTTTTGACCCGAAAAGCGCGGTTGGACAGCTACCCCTTTGAATTTCAACCCGAAAAAGCACAGAAGATGCCCAAGGGCCATGCCAAACGTGTGGACCTTGCCGCAAGGGTACTTACGAAAGACATTGACATGGAAGTAATCTATTGTCTGGAAGCCAAAAAACTACCCACCGATAGGCCCGGCGGAGAAAGAGAGATGGAATATGTTTTAGGTAGAACAGGCGGCATCGAAAGGTTCAAAAACGAGGCGCACGGAAAAGATGATGAGGGCAATCTTCTGCCGCGAAACGGCATAGTTGGTTACATCACAGCAAACGATTTTGTGCATTGGCACACACAGGTCAACAGTTGGATTTTGGCCGCAGGATGGTCGGGATATGAAACTCTGATACTGAACTACTCTTCTGAAATTGGGGTGTTGACATCCAATCATTTTCGTATTTCAGGCGATGTATTGCTGTTGACCCATTTTTGGGTAAAGATTTAAAATACTCCATTTTCAGTCATCAGAAAACACCCCCACCCCAACCTCCGCAGCCCCCGCCGCTGCTCCCGCCCCGCCTCCAGCGCCTCGTCCAACCCGACCTTCCGCAGGCGAAATCCCTCGCCCGGGCGCTGCTGTGCCAACCTTGGCAAATCAGCCGCTACCACCTGTGCGATGCGCGGGTACCCGCCCGTTGTCTGGCAGTCGGCCAGCAAAACCAGCATGTCGCCGCCGGGCAGGAGTTGCACGGTTCCCGGCAACACAGCGGAGGACACCAGTTCGCAGGTTTCCCGCAGCATGAGGGCCGGGCCTTCCAGCAGGCAACCCATCCGGTTGGAGCGCCGGCCGGGGCGCCATTCGGCAGCCTCCAGCCGTTGGCACGAAGCCGAGTCGAGCAGGTCGTATTCCGGCCCCGGCAGAAAACGGAACGCCGCATCCGTTGGGTACAGCGCCGATACGTTCGCCCGCCAGGGGTACATTCGGCTTGTTACCGACCCGGTCAGGATTTGCCGGAACGGCAACCGGTCGCCCGCCTGCAAAGCCCGTCCCCGGAATCCTCCGGCCCCGGCCATGAGGTCGGTACTGTACGAATCCTGCCAGGGTTC
>JAEUUV010000292.1 GCA_016787285.1 Saprospiraceae bacterium
CCGGTCAGCGTGACGATTGCCTGGGCTACGCCGGAAACATCGTCGCCCTTCCAGATCAGTTTGCCGTTGATGCCGGAGCATTCGTTGACCGTGAGGGTGAACGAGCAGGCTGCCGAGTTGCCGTTGGCATCCATTGCCGTCCAGGTTATCACGGTGGTTCCGACGCCGAAGGACACGCCGTTCAGCGAACCTGTCCCGCTGCCCTGAGTGGCGCCGCTGAGCACGTAGGAGGTACTGGAAACGCCGCAATTGTCCGACACGGTGGGGTCGAATTGCGTATTGCCCGGTGTAAACTGGCACTCGCCGCCGGTACCCGACACGGTTATGTTGTTCGGGCAACTGATGGTCGGAGGCGTAAGGTCAAGCACTGTAATAATTTGTGCCTGACCGGATGCCGTATTGCCACATTCGTCGGTGACTAACCAGGTACGCACCAGCGTACCCTGGCCACCCGAGGAGGGATCAAAGTCGTCGGAGAAGGTTATTGTCAGGTTTTGGGGTGAAGAGCAGTTGTCACTTGCGTTCGTGACTCTGCCGGTAACCGTGGTATCGGCGTTGTACTGGCAGTTGCCGTTCAGGGAAATAGTCAGGTTGGCCGGAGCACTGAAAGTCGGGGCCGTAGTGTCGTTCACCACGATCATTTGGGAAACCGTAGCCGTATTGCCGCAGGCGTCTTCCGCCTGCCAGGTACGGGTGAGCAGGTACTTGTGCGGGCAGGTGCTGGGCAGCACTGTTTGGCCGAGGTACTCCACGTCCGGGTTGTCGTCGCAGTTGTCGGTAGCGGTCGGATTCACCACGGCAGGCACGTTTTCGCAGGAAACCGTGGTGTTGGCAGGAGCGTTGCTGAAAACGGGCGGTTGTGAGTCTTCCACCGTGATGTCGGCCATGCCAAGCAACACCACGGGAACTACGTTGTAACTCAGGTCGGAGGCTTCGATCACGCGCGGGGAGCCGGTGATGGCCACCAGCCCGCTGGAGCCGCAATTTCCGGCCAGCAAACGCAGGCGCAACAGGAGGGTACCATCCGGCACCGAGGCGCCGTACATACCCGAGGAGTCAAGCCAGGAGTAGATCAGCACATCGTTGACAAAGCCGGTAAGCGGTGTGCTGTTGTCCACTGTTTGCGGTTCAATGGCTATTGGCGTGAATACATTTTGATCCCAGTCCACACTGAACTGGAGCGTGCCGAGATCGGTGAAATTGGCAGCAGCCACGATGTCCACCACAAATTCTTCGCCGCACTCAACGTTGTCGGTCGCATCAATAAACAAATTCAGGCCGGGCGCCGCACTCACCGTGAAAATATCGGTTGCGGTGTTGGAACAGCCGTTGTTGTCGGTTGCGGTGTACGAGATGGTATGCGCGCCAAGGCCGGCGATCATGGGGTTGATGGCATTGCCCGATACCCCAGGGCCGCTGAAGACGCCGCCGCCGGGCGAGCCGCCGGTTAGCGGCACATTGGTTTCATCGGCGGTGGCACTATCGTCGCCGAGCGTGAGCGACACGGCGGGCAGCGGATTGATGGACACCGCCACGGACCCCGTCATGTTTTTCTGACATTGCGTACTGCTGCGGGTGCCGACCACGGTGTAGGTGCCGACGCCGGTTTGCGGACCGAAACTGATCGGACCGCCGGTACCGACGACTGGCGCTCCGACAGGATTTCCGTTCCGGAAAAGTTGGTAGATCACATCGGTTTCGGAGCCGTCCAGTCCAACCTGGGCGCCTTCGCCGCCGTCGCAGTAGGCGCCGCCGCCCACCACGTTGAACATTTGTAAAATATCGAGGGTAACGATGGCCGAGCCGCTCAGGTCGCCTGGTTGCGCCGAACAGACTGCGTCCTGAAGGGTGGAAATCGTGTAGGTAATATCGGCCGGCGGACTGACGACGACCTGAACAGGGCTGTTAGCTCCGTTAAATTGTGTGCCGTTGTTCAGCGTGCCGTTCCACGGGCTGGTGCCGGTAACGGCGATACTGAGTGTGGTAGAACCGCCGGGGCAGATCACTGCGGAGCCGCTCAAAACTCCCGTGGGGCGGTTTTGAACCACCACTTCCTTGGTGCAGGTGGCCTTGCAACCATTGCCGTCGGTCACCGTGAGCGTGAGGGTAAAGATTCCGGGAGCGCCGGCATTTACGGTCACGGTTTGGGCGTTGAGTGCGCCGGGCACAGTACCGTTGCCGCTGATGCTCCACAGGTAGTTGCTCATGCCGGCGGGCGCCGAATACTGGTGCCCGGTGGTGTTGGCACACACGGGCATCGGCCCGGAAATATCGCAAACAGGCGCAGGATGCACCGTCACCGGCACAGCGGTGGAGGTCAGGCTACAGCCGTATTTGCTCAGGGTGAGCAGGTAGTTCCCGGAATTGACCGGTTGAGCGTTGGGGATGTTTGCATTGGGGCCGGCAGGCGGGAAGAATCCGCCGCTTTGTTTGGACCACTGGTAGGTGGCGCCGGACACATCGGCTGAAGTGCGGGTCAGGCTGAGTTCGGCGCCGGTGCAGAGGGGGCTGTTGCTGGCTCCCGAAGGAGCCGTCAGGTTGACCTGGGCGCTGTTGTCCAGTACGCCGAAGGTGCCGTCGAAAATTCCACCCGGCAGTACGCGGTTGCGCTGATACGGGTCGGAACCGGTAGCGGCGCCGGGCACGACGGCTTCCCAGTTGCCACCGGTGTAGCGCACGGTGCCGCACACGGTGCGGTCGAAGGAAGTGCCTTCGTTAAATTCGTTCCATTGCGGAGTGATGCTCAGCAAGTTTGCCGAGCCGGATTCGCGGGTGATGATCCACATTTTTTTGACGGCATCGTCGGTGACAAAACCCGTGCAACCACTGGTTTCGGCCTGAAAGCCGTCCACCACCCGCACGCCGAAGCCCGATACGGTGGCGGAGGGGAACAGAATGATAGGGGTGTAGTCGGGGTTGCCTACCGGGAAAGTCGTGTTCGCATTGGTTTGAGCGAAAATGAGTTTTCCGGTGCCGTTGGTTACCACGTAGCCTTGCTCCGTGGAAGCATTGGTGATGGTGGCCAAAGCCGCCATCGTGAGGTTGAAATTGCCGATCTGGATGCGCCCGTTGATGAAGTTCAGGTTCTTGGCGATGTTAACGTTTTGGGTCAGAATGGCGACTGCGCTGCCGGTTTTTTGCATGGTAACATACTGAAGCGGTACGGCAGCGGCGCCCGTTATCGTGGAGTTTCCGACGCCGTCGAACACTATGCGGAACACGCCCGAGCCGGGGCTGGTTAGTGTGCCGTTCTGGGTGAAATTGCCGGTCAGGTTGACAGTCAGATTGCCGGTAGAAGCGCAGGCCTTGAGGGTGGCGCCTGGGGCGATGGTCATGCTGCCGTCCACATCAATGACAACATTGGCCGCTCCATTGGTTCCGGTGACGGTGCCGGCACTCACCGTGAACGAACCAACAATGGTGTGGGTATGGTTTACTGTATTCCCGAAGCGCGTTTCTCCCGTTCCCGAGTTGTTGATGGTCAGGTTGCCGCCCACGTTGAGATTGACGTCCAATACGCCGGCGGTAGCCGAGGTGGAGGCGTAATTCAGGTTGCCGTAAGCCGGGTGTACACCGGTGAAGCCGGTCAGGTTGCCGGTGTAGAAATAGGTGCTTGACGGGTGTATCGTCACACTGGTGCCACGCAGGTTGGCCTGTTGAGGCATCCCGGATGTGGTGTTTTGAATGACCTGGCCGGTTGCCGATACGGTGTTGGATACCACCCTGCAGATAAAGGTGCCCATGTCGAGCGTGCCGTTGGTGGTCAGCGTGGAGCCTGCCGT
>JAEUUV010000304.1 GCA_016787285.1 Saprospiraceae bacterium
CCCATTCCGGGCAGGGCCGATTACATCCACCACATCGCGGATTTGCTGGCCGGCTGCAACGCGGGCAAAATCCCGACGGGCGGGCAGGTTCGCTGTCTCGACATCGGCGTCGGGGCCGGTTGTGTGTACCCGATCATCGGGCACAAGGCATACGGCTGGTCATTTGTTGGTTCCGATATTGACCCGACGGCCATTGCTTCAGCCAACAAAATTCTGGAAGCCAATGCACACCTGAAAAATGTAGTGGAATGCCGGTTGCAGCCAAACCCCGAGGCTATTTTTGCCGGTATCATCCAGCCGGGCGAATACTTCGACCTGACGATTTGCAACCCGCCGTTCCACAGCTCGCGGCAGGCAGCCGAATCCGGTACGCTCCGCAAACTGCGCAACCTGAACCAGGAAAAAGTGCTGACGCCGACTCTGAACTTTGGCGGGCAAAGCAACGAATTGTGGTGCAAGGGCGGGGAAGCGAAGTTTGTTCAGGACATGATCCGCGAAAGTCTGCTGTTCGCCACCTCCTGTTTTTGGTTTTCGTCGCTCATCGCCGATCAGGATCACCTGCGAAACATTTACCGTGGACTCGAAAAAGTCCGGGCAACGCAGGTCGTGACGCTCCCCATGGGGCAGGGCAACAAAAAAAGCCGGGTGGTCGCCTGGACGTTTCTTACCGAAGCGCAACAGCGTGTGTGGCGGGAGACGCGGTGGGGGTAAAATTTACAATTCCGGCAACATCTGCCAACCGGCTACCGTGGCTATTGTGCGGTATTGTGGCTCGTCGCCGGCATAGACCACCCAATTACCGCCTGTCTGCCGTTCGGGCGGGGCGGCTGCGCGAAAAGCCTGGATACCCTTGAAAAAATCGGCAGAGGGCGTATAACTGTACTTCATCTCATACAGGTGCGTTTGCAGTCCGGAGAGTTCCACCAAATCCACTTCAACTTTGTGGGCGTCTTGCCAGAAAAAAAACTCCGGTCGGTGGTCGGCGTTCAGGCGGTTTTTTAACAGCTCTACGATCACCATATTTTCGAATAAACTGCCGCGTTTGTAAAACTGTGAGATCTGTTCCGGTTCATTGATGCCCAGCAAGTGGCAGAGCAGCCCGGTATCGTAGAAGTACAATTTGGGTGATTTGATGATACGTTTGTTGAAATTTTCAAAAAATGGCGGCAGTTGGAACAGGATATAACTTGCCTCCAGAATAGACAGCCAGTTTTTGACGGTAGGCGTCGAAATTCCTGCGTCCGTACCGAGCAACTGAATATTGAGCGGCTGCCCCACGCGCCCGGCACACAATCGCAAAAAATTCTGAAATGCGTTCAGGTCCTTGATATTGAGTACGTCGCGGGCATCCCGCGTGACGTACGTTTCCACATAATTTTGGAAATACCGGGCAACGGGCAGATTGCGGTCGTACAGCGCCGGATAGCCACCCCGAAAGATCGCTTCAGCCACATCCGTCGGACGAAGGGATGGTTCCACCCCGACCAACTCGGCATGGCTCAACGGCAACAAACGAAACAATCCGACGCGCCCCGCCAGACTTTGGGAAATTTTCTCAAGCAACAAAAAATTCTGGGAACCCGATAGTACATACTGCCCCATGATTTTGTCGGTATCGGTTTTAACCTGCAAATAGGAGAACAAATCCGGTACGCGTTGAGCCTCGTCAAAAATGACAAACCGGTCGTATTGCTTCAAAAAACCCAGCGGGTCTTCGTGAAAAAAAATTCGGGTATTCGGCTCTTCAAAATTTACATACCGGTAATCCGGCAGCAGATGCCGCAGCAAGGTCGTTTTCCCGCTCTGGCGCGGCCCTGTCAGGGAAACGATAGGATACAGCGCACATGTTGCCTGTATGGACTGAGTAAGTTGCCGTGCAATCATTTGTTAAATTTTGTGCAAAATTAGAAGTTGACTTTCAATATTGCACAAAAATTTTCATCGTCCCTTCCGCTTCTTGTAATTCTCCAGCACAAACGATCCCAGTCCTTGCAGCGAGGAGTAAAACGCCTTGCCGTTGTTGGCCTGTGTGAACGCCTCCACAAACCGCACGAGGTACGGGTCGCGGGCGATCATGAAGGTGGTGATCGGCACATCGAGTTTTTTGCAGCGCAGGGCCAGATTCAGGCAGCGGTTCACAATCTTGCGGTCGAGGCCGAAGGAGTTTTTGTAGTAGTTCTTGCCGACTTTGATGCAGGTGGGCTTGCCGTCGGTCACCATAAAAATCTGTTTGTTCGGATTGCGGCGACGCTTGAGCAGGTCCATGGCCAACTCCAGCCCGGCCACCGTGTTGGTGTGGTATGGGCCGACCTGCAGGTAGGGAATGTCCTTGAGTTCGATGGGCCAGGCATCGTCGCCGAACACGATGATGTCGAGTGTGTCCTTGGGGTAACGGGTCTGGATAAATTCGGCCAGCGCTAGCGCCACCTTTTTGGCCGGCGTGATGCGGTCTTCGCCGTACAGGATCATGGAGTGCGAAATGTCAATCATCAGCACCGACGACATCTGGCTCTGGTAGTACGTTTCGTGCATTTCCAGGTCGTCCTGTGTGAGGCGGAACTCGTCAATACCGTGGTTGATGTAGGCGTTTCGCAGGGAATTGGTGACGGCGAGGTTGTCGAGGGCGTCGCCGAACTCGTAAGGTTTCACGTCGGACGTAAACTCGTCGCCG
>JAEUUV010000307.1 GCA_016787285.1 Saprospiraceae bacterium
CGGAAATAACTTCAGCAGTAACGGAACCAATGTGCGCCATAATCCTATAGGATTGGAGTTCATCGGCGATGTCCTGAATACCAACACAGGTACGACATACTGCTCCATCCAGTCCGCCATAGATGCTGCCGCAACCCTGAGCGGACATACCCTCGCCGTTTCTGCTGCATCCTACACCGAAAATGTAGATGCCGCTACCGGCGGTAAAGACATCGCCCTCGCGCCCGGCAACAGCCCCGGCTGCGTGACCATCACCGGCGACATGACCCTCAACAGCGGTGATGCCCTGGATATGGAAATTGACGGCACAACGGCCTGCACGGGCTACGACCAGTTCACGGTCAACGGCGCAGTCACCCTGGGCGGCGCTACGTTGAACCTGACGATCACGCATACCTTCGCGCACAACGAACAGGTTACCCTGATTGTCAATGACGGCGTAGATGCTGTTTCCGGCCAATTTGCTCAAGGTAATTTTATTACGGTATCCGGTGTAGAATACTACATTAACTACGCCGGCGGGACCGGCAATGATGTGGTGCTTATGCGCCTTTGCGGCGATGTCTGCGGAGGAACGGTTAATATCACCTCTGCCACCGTCACCCTCTCCACCCAAGCCCAGGTAATTGCCTTCAAAAACGCCTCCGGCTGCAAATACACCAAAATCACCGGCAACCTCGTCCTCGACGGCAACGGCAACGCCGCCGCAGCCGGTGACGCTGCCGGTACCGACCCGATCACCGACCTCTGCAACCTGCAGGAACTGGTTGAGGTAACAGGCTCCGTCACCATCCGCGACTTCAACGTAGCCGGCAACCCGACCACGCTGGCCGATCTGGCGAATCTGACGACCATCGGTACCAGCCTGACCATCGGTACCGCGGCCACCGACAACAACGGTTCCTTCACCAGCATTCAACTGAACGGCGTCACCAATATCGGCGATGCCAGTGCCGTCAACATCCAGAACAACCCGAACGCAACCGCCGTTGAATTGAAAAATCTGGCCGGTCAGGTCGGCGCCACCACCATCAGCAACAATGCCGCCCTCAACACCATAGATGTCGGTAGCCTCGGCGCCGGCTGGAGCACCGGCGGCGCCAACAGCGTAAACATTCAGAACAACCTGACATTGGATGCGGTAGATATGTCCAAATTGACATCTACCGGCGGCGATGTGACCTTAAATTGCTCCGGTGTCACGGGAAGCCCGGACTTGGCTACTGTAAATTTTGCAGGACTGGTCACGGTGGGCGACGCCTTGACCTTGGACAACAATAACATTAACCTTTCCGGCGCTACCATTGACCTGACTTCCCTCGTCACCGTTGGAGGCGACGGCAGTGGCAGCATGAACATCAGCGATATCGCCGCAGGTACGCTCGACCTGAAGAACCTGGTCACGGTAAACGGAACCATCACCATCGGCAACAACGACAATGGGCTGACGAATGTCGAGTTTGAAGACCTCACCACGGTGCTCACGGACATGACCATTACCGGCAACAACGACCTTGTTGCGGTTACTGATGCGGGCACCACACCCGGGTTTACCGTCGGCCAGGACCTCAATGTGGAAACCAATCTCTCGACGACATTGGCCACCATTGACCTGCAAGGCCTGACCTCGGTCGCACGCGACATTTCGATGGACGACAACAACACCACTACGGCGGGCGCGCTCGTTTCGCTCCCCGAACTCACCAGTGTTGGTCGCGACTTGATCATCGGGCAAATTGCCAACTGGATTTATGCACCCAACCTTCTAACGGTCACCAGAAACGTCAATATTTCGGACAACAACGCCCTGTGCGACCTGAATCTGAGCGGCCTGCAAACTGTTGGCGGATATCTCTTGCTTGCCGACAACTATGATGCCTGCGGAAGCGCTACAATCAGCATGGATGCCTTGACGACGGTGGGCGACAATTTGCCCTTGGCTACTTCGGATTACCTCTCTATTTCGGGCAATAATACCATGCCTTCGCTTTCTTTCCCGGCACTTACAGCGGTAAACGGTACCGGCGCCGGCAGCAACCGCAGCGTCGAATTTATAGACAACGATGCTGCTACGTCCTTGTCGTTTGATGTACTCACCACCGTACCGGGTGAAATCTATGTGAACGGAAATGCCCTTTTGAACAGCGTTTCATTTGATGATCTGGTCACGGTTGGCGAAGACCTGCGCTTTGTCACCAACCCTGCACTTGCCACCATCAGTTTCCCTGCTTTGACGACCGTCACGGCTGCCATGGAAATCAACGATAACGATGCCTTGACTACGCTGGATGCAGCCTTCCCGTCCCTGACGACCATCGGTACCACCTTGGCGGTTACCGGCAATGCCGCATTGGGCACCTGCTGCATCATCCCGTGCCAACTCACCAGCATCAACGGCGTTGCCGGGCCGTTTACGCCCGCTGTCAACACCAACCCGTCCGGTGTGACCATTTCGACCAATAAATCCTTCGCCTCGGGCGGCCGCTGTGTAAACAGAACCGGCCCCAACGATTCGGGCTTCAACGTAGCAAAAGCAGATTGCACGCCGGTGGTATCCAACCAGGCCACTTCGATCTGCACGGAAGTAGCGATGAATTACAGCCTGGGTGCCTTGGTTCCCGGCGACGGCGACACCTATATTTATACGGTAGTTTCTTCCGACGAACCGAATGTACCGGCCGGCCCCGATCGCGGGACGTACAGTGCCGACAACATCACCGATACCTACGTCAACAACACCGGTTCTGCCGTAACGATCACCTATACGGTCACGCCGAAAAATTTCGACGGCTGCACTGGCACGCCTTTCGATGTGGTCGTCACCGTCAATCCCAAACCGATCGTGACGCTCAACCTGCTGGACGACCTGTGCTATGTAACCGGCACCGCCTACCTGACCGACGATGCGAATACGCTGTACAGCGGCAATTATTCCACCGGTACATACAGCGGTCCCGGCGTGTCCCCGTCCGGCGCTGACTGGATTTTCGATGCCGCCGCCGCCGGCGGTATGGCCGGTTCGCCGTACACCATTACCTATGAGTACACCGACGGCAACGGCTGCACGAACACGGCAACCGACCTGATGACCGTGTACGATACCGAAGTGGAACTGTATGTGGACGGCCCCTCTTCGGTCGAGTGTAAAACCAATGCGACCTTTGAAATAAAGGCAGACAACTTTACCGACCTTATTTCACTGGGTACGTTAAGCGTTTCCTGGGACATTGCCAAATGGCAGTATGTCTCCGCAACTGAAGAGACCATCCCCGGTGGCACAGCCGACCTGAATACGACGAGTTCGGCTTCCGGTTATGTGGATTACGACTTCAATTCCACGGGCAGTGGAATCACGCTCCCGAACGGCTCGACGCTTCTGACGCTCGTCCTGAAACCAATAGCTTGCGGCATGAGCACCGACATCGCCGTGGGCGCCGCCGGCCCGGGACTGGAAGCCATCAGCGACGAGTTGGAGGTGATTAACGTAAATACTACCGACTTTCCTGTTGATCAGGAGGATACGCAAGACCCGACGCCCACCTGCCCCGATCCTATTGTGGTTAACAGCAGCGAAGGCGAGGATGATGTGCCCGCCGACTGCGGTGCCGAGGTGACCTTCGCGGCTACAGCCACGGACGTTTGCGACGCTTCTCCCGACATCAGTTACAGCAAGAATCCGGGGACAATCTTCCCGGTCGGTGTCACCACGGTGACGGTGACCGCTACCGACGACTGCTCCAATGATTCGGACTGCCAGTTCACCGTGACGGTCATGGACAATGAATCCACAGCCGCTCCCGCCACCCTGACCCTGTGTTCCACCACGGCAGGCGGTACCACGGCCGATTTTGACCTGACGGACGCAGACGCCACGGTAAGTGCAGGCAACGGCTGGCCGACAACCGTCACCTACCACGCCTCCCTTTCTGATGCAAATAATGACGTCAACGCCCTTTCCAGTCCCTATACCAGTGCTAACGGTACGGTGTACGCCCGCGTGGAAAATTCGGCTTCTGCCTTGTGCTATGCGACTTCCGAAGTCACATTAGTCGTCAACACCACGCCCAGCGCCGGCTCCATCACCAGCGGCAACCGCCTGATTTGTACCGGCGGCGACCCCTCCGGCTTTACGGCCACAGCCGTAGCCGGCGTTACCTACCAGTGGCAGTACAGTCAGGACAACGGTACGACCTGGACGCCCGCCACCGGCGGCGGCGGCATCGCCGGCCAGAACTACAACATCCCCGGCGGCGGCGTGCCCGACCCGGAAGTCAACACCCTGTATCGCCGTCAGGTGACCTCCACCGGCAACGGCTGCACCAATGTATCCAACACCGTGACGGTGTATGTCAATACCGTTGACCTCGGCACACTTACGGCGCTTTCTCCTCAGACAATTTGCGTCGGAGACCCGGTTGTTATGCTTGACATGACCACCCCGGTGACAACTACCGGCGTAATGACGACGGTGAGTTACCAATGGCAAGAATCCGCCAACGGTACCAGCGGCTGGACCGATATTTCCGGCGCTAACAGCGAAGATTACACCCCGACCGGACTGACTGCGACGCGCTACTTCCGCCGCATTGTGACGGTGGACGCCGACGGTACCGCCCAGTCCACCACCCCGGCTACCGTTTCCTGCTCCGCCACGCCGGCTACCTGGCAGGCTGTGGTGCATGTGAACGCCATCAACGCCGGCACGATTAATATGGCGACTGCCGCCAACCACCAGACCATTTGTGAAGGCGGCGACGCAGCCGTTTTTGTCGCCCCTGCCGCAACGGCTCCTGCCGGCGCCGCGATTTCGTACCTGTGGGAATACCGCGCCAAAGGCAGCAGCGATCCCTGGGTTGCTGCACTCGGCGGCGCAGGCGTGAACGATGTGGAAGACTACAACGCACCTGCCGGTAGCCTTACGTTTGATGCCGAATTCCGCCGCACGGTGACCTCGGTTTTGAACACGGTTTCCTGCACGGCTTACACCACCAACAACCCGACGGTAGACATCAACGAGATCACCGACCCGGGTATGATCACGTACGGCGACGACCCCGACTTCACGGTGTGCAGCGGTACGATCCCGGCGGGCTTTGCCGGTACGACCGGTGCGGCAGACGGCACGATTACCTACCAGTGGCGTTCGTCCATCACGATCAGTACCGATCCCTTGACCAGCAACGTCGGTGGCGGAGCAGGTCAAAACCTGCCGACGCCCCCCGCACTCACTGCCGACATCTGGTACGGCAGAAGGCTTACGTCCACGCTGAACGGAGTGGCCTGCACGGCATTCTCCAACATCATCGGCCTGACGGAAGACCCCCTGCCGGCCAACCCGACGGTTACGCCCGGCGGTGTACAAAGTTTCTGTAGTAACTCGGACGAGGATGTCACTTACACGATTACCCTGAACGTTGACGATGACGAAGTGGAATGGTCGTTCGACGACTTTGCCACGGCTCCTGCCGGCAGCACAAATGCTACAGGACCGCAAACGATCACGGTTCCGGCTCCCACGCCCAACCCACCGGCATTTGTAACGACCACGGTTAGCTTCCGCAGCAAACACGCGGGCACGGAATGCGTGAGCACGGGCGTTGACCGCAGCGTGCGCTTCTACCCGCCGGCTACCGTGGATGCCGGCACGGTGGACAATATTTGCTACAATGCCACCACGCCTGCGCTCGGTGGTGTTATCGGCGGCGGCGCGACGACTGCTACCTGGACGTCCAGCGTCGTTGGCGGTACGTTTTTGCCGAATGCTACTACCCTCGACGCCACCTATACCCCGCCGACGAATTACAGCGGCCCCATAACGCTGACGTTGACGACCAATGACCCGGCCGGCCCTTGCGGCTCCGTGAACGACAACGTGATGTTCACGGTGTACGGCCCGCTGCAAACCTCCATCGCCGGCGCATCGAATGTGTGCCTCGACGGCGATATCCTCCTGACCGGCACGGTGACGGGCGGCTCGGGCAGCGGGCTGACGCATACCTGGACGGTCACCCCTGGAACGGGCAATGCCACGCTCTCCGATGAAACAACCGACACGCCTACCCTGACCGGCACCGCTGCCGGCACGGTTACCGTAACATATGAGGTGACAGACGATGCCAATTGTCAGATGCTTACGACGGGTATGAAAGTGATTACGGTGGATGCCCCGCCGACGCTGACGGCATGCCTCAGCGATCAACTTCCCGTCACAGAACCCGGTCAGTGTGATGCCGAATTGATGTGGACGCACCCGAATGTAGTCGGTCTGGCTGCTTCTTGCGGCCCGGCTACGCTGGAGGTGGACTACGACCTCGGCGACGGCTGGGAAATCATCACACCGGCTACCACCGCTTCGGAAACCTTCCCGCTTGGCACTTCAACGGTTAAATACCGCCTGAAAGATGTCAATGGAAACATTGTGGACGACTGCGAATTCGATGTCACGGTATCGGACAACCAGGCGCCTGTGATTACTGACTGCCCGGTTACACGCAACATTTCCGGTTGCTCCACGGACGACATCTCCGGCCCGGCCTTTGCCGTTTCCGGTACGTCTACGTATGCCGAATTCTCGGATGCCACCAACCAGGGTGTCGCTACGGACAACTGCCCGTCTGCGAATTTTGTGGTGACGTATGCGGATGTGGCTTCAGGTACCTGCACGATCGTAGTGACCCGTACCTGGACCATCAAGGATGCGGGGAATAATATGACGAGCTGTGCGCAGACGATAAATGTAAATGACGACACGGCTCCGAGCCTGACGGGTGCTGCTTATTCACAGTCCGGTACGATCAACGGTTGCAAGCCGACACAGGCCGCTGCCGAGGCGATGTTCGACGAAGCAAAAGCAATCATGGGCTACACGGACAACTGCGGCGGTGTGGTAACGGCCACCCGCACGGGGACTGTAGTCAGCGGCACCGACTGCACGTGGAACGTGGAGCACACGTACACGGTAACGGACGGCTGCGGCAACGACCTGCCGGATCAGGAATACGATGAAGACGGCGCGGACGACACGGCTCCGAGCCTGACGGGTGCTGCTTATTCACAGTCCGGTACGATCAACGGTTGCAAGCCGACGCAGGCTGCTGCCGAGGCGATGTTCGACGAAGCAAAAGCAATCATGGGCTACACGGACAACTGCGGCGGTGTGGTAACGGCCACCCGCACGGGGACTGTAGTCAGCGGCACCGACTGCACGTGGAACGTGGAGCACACGTACACGGTTAAAGACGCTTGCCTCAACGAATTGCCGGGTCAGAAATACGATGAGGACGGCGGGGACGACACGGCTCCGAGTCTGACGGCTGCTGCCTACGCACAGTCCGGCACGATAGACGGCTGCAAGCCGACACAGTCTGCCGCCGAGGCGATGTTCGACAATGCAAAAGCGATCATGGGCTACACGGACAACTGCGGTGGCGTGGTAACGGCCACCCGCACGGCGACGGTAGTGACCGG
>JAEUUV010000335.1 GCA_016787285.1 Saprospiraceae bacterium
ATTTGTGCGCCCGCGCGGAGTTGGCGAATCTGGGTTTCGATGCTGGCCCCGCCGTACACGGCCACGACTTTGTACTGGTGGGCATATTTGGAGTAATTCATCAGGTCGCCGGCTACCTGTACGCACAGTTCGCGGGTGGGGCAAAGCACGAGCGCCTGCACATTTTTTTCAGCGGGATTGATGCGCTGGAGCAGCGGCAATCCGAATGCGGCGGTTTTACCGGTGCCTGTCTGAGCCAGCGCAATCAAATCTTCATCGGACTGAAGGGCTACCGGGATAACTTGTTGTTGGATGGGAGTGGGGGTTTCGAAACCAAGGGTAGCAATACCCTGAAGCAGGGCCTCATCGAGACCCATTTCTTGAAAAGCAGTCATTAAATGCGTTGTGTCAAATAAAAAAATCCGTTTTGGGGCCTGGTCGGACGGTGAGAATCGGGCGCAAAGATGCACGTATTTTGCGTAACTCACAGGAAAAGATTTTTTGCGGGGGGAATTTGAGTGCGGTTGACAGATGATTCTTTGGAGAGCAGCGCCCCCGGCCGGCGTACAGCACACGCTACTTGATGACCTGAGAACCGAAAACTTCAAAAACAGACTGCCCGTCCTCGGTTTCAATACCCCAAATGGCATTGGTATCTACGGTGACTACTTCCCGGTTACGGGTATCTCGATATGTATTTAAAATGCGTACGGCTACGTATGCCGGATGCGGAAGCGGGGTGTTCTCGTCGAAGCCGTGTGGTGTCACCACCGGCACCTTTTCCTCCAGCATACATTTATGAACAGTACCTAAAATTCATTTTCATGCGTCGAAAATTTTGAGTGTGAGAGAATGCTGCCAAATGTACTGCCCTTTCGGTATGGAATCAACCAAAAGATTGGAGGAATGTATGAATGCGGCACAATCGGCGGCGGCGGGGTGGGCAGACGCCACACTTCACAGCACCTTCAACTTCGCGAACCGCAGCACGATCCGCCGCTCGGGCATCTCGTCGTTTTTGAACTGGATGGTGGCCACTTTGTTGCCCGCCGGGCCTTCCACGCCGGTCACGCGGCCTTCGCCGAATTTCAGATGCAGCACCGTGACGCCGGCCACAATGGCCTCCGGCGGCGAGGGCGTAAAGTCGGCAGGTATGGTAGTGGCAGCAGCGCCCTGCTGCGGGCGCGGGCGGGGTTGGGCAAAATTGCCGGATATGCTGGCGCGCGGGTTGCCGACCGGCGCCGCCGACTGCCGCGCCGAACCAAAGCCGCCGAGCAACTCGAAGTGCTCGCTGTTGATTTCTTCCAGAAACCTCGACGGCTCGCAGTCCCGCACCTGCCCGTAGCGGTAGCGGGTTTTGGCAAAGGTGATGGTGAGCAATTCCTTGGCCCGGGTAATGGCCACGTAAAACAGGCGGCGCTCCTCATCCAGCCCGTTGGGGTCTTCGAACGACATGAACGAGGGGAACAGGTTTTCTTCCAGCCCGGTCACGAATACACTGCGAAACTCCAGCCCCTTGGCCGAGTGGGCGCTCATCAGGGTGATGAAGTCCGAATCGTCGGCAGCCTGGTCGGCATCGGTGAGCAGGGTGATGGTTTGCAGGTAGGCCGCCAGCGAGCGCTCGGCGCCGTCGTTGCCCGGTACGGCTTCCTGATTGTCCACAAATTCGCTGATGGCATCCAGCACGGCATTGGCGTTTTCGAGGCGGCCGATACCCTCGGGCGTGGTGTCGCTTTTGAGCGCGTCGAGCAGGCCCGACTGACGCAGGATGTCGGCGGCAAGTTTGGATGCGGGGTCGCCGGCAGCGCGGCGCTGCCAGTTTTCCACCATGCCGCGAAACGCCGCGAGCGCCTTGCGGGCGCGGTCGGGCACATCCACGAAAAGCATGCTGTCCCAGGCGCTCATGTTGTGGGCACCGGCGTACTGGCTGATCTTGTCCACCGTGGCAGTACTGATGCCGCGCGTGGGGTAGTTGATGACCCGGCGCAGGGCCTCTTCGTCGTTGGGGTTGACGGCGAGGCGCAGGTACGCCACGAGGTCTTTCACCTCCTTCCGCTGGTAAAACGACAGTCCGCCGAACACGCGGTAGGGCAGGTTCAGGCGGCGCAGGTGTTCTTCGAATTTCCGGCTCTGGGCGTTGGTTCGGTACAGAATGGCGATGTCCGAATTGGGCAGGTGGTGCCGGTGTTTCTGCTCCAGAATCAGGTCGGCTACGCGGCGGCCTTCCTCGTCGTCGGTCATGCACTTGAGCAGTTTGATCTTGTGCCGGTCTTCGCGCTGCGTCCAGATGGTTTTGTTCAACTGGCGGCGGTTGAACGAAATAACCTCGTTGGCCGCCGACACGATATGGTGCGTGCTGCGGTAGTTTTGCTCCAGTTTGAAGGTTTGCAGGGCCGGATAATCTTTTTCAAAGTCGAGGATATTGTCAATGGTGGCGCCGCGGAAGGCGTAAATGCTCTGCGCGTCGTCGCCCACGATGAACACGTTTTCGGGGCTGTCCGGGTACTTCACGAGGCGGCGCAGGATGGCGTACTGGAGGAAGTTGGTGTCCTGAAACTCGTCCACGTGGATGTACCGGAAGCGTTGCTGGTACTTGTGTGCCACCTCGTCGTGGTCGCGCAGGAGGCGGTACAGTTGCAGCAGCAGGTCGTCGAAGTCCATGGCGCCGGCGCGGTGGCAGCGGGCGCTGTATTTTTCATAGATATCGGCAATGTAAGGGCGCTTCGCCTGGCGGTCCTGCTGCATCATATCGGCATTGTCGCGGTAAGCCTTGGGGGTTACGAGGTTGCTTTTGGCTAAGGAAATGCGCGAGCGGATTGCACTCGCGTTGTACACCTGCGGGTCGAGGTTCATTTCCTTGATGATGGTGCGCAGCAGGCTGGTGGTGTCGTCGGTATCGTACACGGAAAAACTGGACGGGTACCCGATTTTTTGTGCTTCGGCCCGAAGGATACGCGCGAAAATCGAGTGGAACGTGCCCGCCCACACCTGTTGAGCCTGTGGCCCGATCACCCGCTCGATGCGCTCTTTCATCTCCCGGGCGGCTTTGTTGGTGAACGTAAGCGCCAGAATTTGCCACGGCGGCACGCCTTTCTCGATCAGGTGGGCGATGCGGTAGGTGAGTACGCGGGTTTTGCCGGAACCCGGGCCGGCAATGACCAGCACAGGGCCTTCCGTGGTGGTGACGGCGGCACGCTGCACCGGGTTGAGTTCGTCGAGGTAGTGTGTCATTATTCTGCGTTCTCTGCACGTGTTTGTTGCCCGTTTATCGGCTGCGGGCCGGAGCGGCATGGCGCGTATGTCGGCAAACGGCTTTCAGGAAAAATTCTCGGCAGCGTGGGCTACTTTTGTAGCGCTTCTCCTTTCGTCCTGCAAATTTATCGTGCCGCCGGTTATTATCAAAACGCGCACAGCCGACTGTGCCCGTACGGGCGTTTGCAGCGAACAATGGCAGGTTGAACATTTTTCGCCGCGCTTGGTGTTTTCACCTACGGTATGCACACATTTTGTATCTGAATTCCAGGTACTTAGCCCCGAAGGGGCGCCATTAGCCAACGCGGGGCATGGCCCCGCGTGAGAAGGCCGATCTACGTCGGTAGCCCTGAAAGGGCGTAATTGGATGCGTAGCGTGTGCGATTACGCCCTTTCAGGGCTTATCCATGGTGGCCCATCAGAGGCAGGGCTGCACCCTGCCTTGCAGAATGGCGCCCCTTCGGGGCTAAGCGCCTGAAATTCAGATGCGAGATGTGTGCATACCGTAGGTGTTTTCACCAAGCGCTGTCGTGCTCGGCAATGCGAATTCGCTCGTGGTACTGCTTGGTGAAAACACCAAGCAGGGCAAAATATTTCGTGGTACTGCTTGGTGAAAACACCAAGCAGGGCAAACCATCAGCATAAAAACCGCCGGCCTGATCCGAGCATATTGATTTCCTGTACTTTTGCCACACGCCCACTCAAAACTCGCCAACTTTAAACTCCCGCCTTCGCCAAGGCTTCGGCGGGCAAGCAAAACTCAAAACTGCATGCATTTACTTCAACGTCAACGCTTCAACGCCGCCTTCACCCAGGAAAAATACCAGGCCCTGCTGGAAACCATGAACACCGAGTTCGGCGAACCGGTCTCGTTCCGCGTGGCCGAAACGCCGGTATTTATTCCGAAAGCGCTCAAGGAAAAACTCCTGCAAGGCGTGCAGGACATCACGGAGGTGCTCACGCAACCTGATTTTCGCGCCCGCAGCGAAGCCGCCATTCCCGAGCACCTGCGCGTGCCCGGGGAGGACCAACATTCGACCTTCCTGCAACTTGATTTCGGGATTTGCCGCGACAAAGACGGCGGCTACACGCCCCAACTCATCGAATTGCAGGGATTCCCCTCGCTGTATTTTTACCAGCACCTGCTGGCCAAAGGCTACCGGAAACATTTCGACATTCCGGAGGATTTTCACCACCTCTTCGGCGGCATTGACGCGCAAGGCTACCTCGAACTGCTCCGCCAAATCATCGTCGGCAACTCGAAGCCCGAAAACGTGGTGCTGCTTGAAGTGGAGCCGGAAAAACAAAATACCCGCATTGACTTTTGGGGAACCCGCAAATACCTCGGCATCAAAGTGCTGTGCCTCAGCAAGGTGAAACGCGAAGGCCGCGACCTGTACTACCTCGACGACAACGGTCGCCGCGTGGCTATCGAGCGGATTTACAACCGCATCATTTTTGACGAACTGGAAAAACGCGCCGACCTGCCCCGGGAGTGGGACCTGCTCTCCGAGGTGAACGCCGAGTGGGTGGGCCACCCCAATTGGTTTTTCCGTATTTCCAAACATACCCTGCCGTTCCTGAAATCCGACTTCGTGCCGGAAACCCATTTCCTGAGCGACCTCAAAACCATACCCGCCGACCTGCAAAACTGGGTACTCAAACCCCTGTTCTCGTTTTCCGGTCAGGGCGTGAAAGTGAACGTTACGCCCGACGACATCGCTGCGGTGGACGACCCGTCCAACTTTATCCTCCAGCGCAAGGTCGAGTACATCGCCGGGGTGGAAACCATCATCCCGAACGAACCCGCCAAGTGCGAAATCCGAATGATGGTACTCTGGGACAAAACCTGGGACAAGCCCCGCCTTGTGAACAACCTCATCCGCATGAGCAAGGGCGAAATGGTGGGCGTGCGCTACAACATGGGCAAGGAGTGGGTAGGTTCGAGCGTGGGGTTCTTTGAGCCGTAGCCACCGCGTGCGCGGCAACAATGGCAACGCAGATGACGCGGATTATGCGGATGCCCGCGGATTTTTCCGAGCGCGACAAAAATGGCAACGCGGAGGACACGGATTTTTCGGATGCCCGCGGATTTTGAAAAAATCCGTGCTAATCCGCAGAATCTGCGTCATCCGCGTTGCCATTGTTGCCGCGCTCGGTACATCAATTTTTCACCGGCAGGAACGCGTACTGCTTCCCGTAGCGCAGCATCTGCTTGACGAAGTCCAGTTCGGCTTCCACTTTCACGTCGGATATTTTGCCGGAGGCATCCAGTACCGGCACGAGGCGCGGCTGCACGAAACCGGAGTACGGTTTGGTAGGCATAGCGGCATAGCGGGATTTTACCTCACGCACTAATTTCGGATCCGCTTTCACGCCGTAGCCCTCCACGAGGGCGCGGGCAGCCTCGTAGTCGCCTTCCGATTTGATGCGCTGGATTTCAGAGAGCAGTTGGCCAAACAACTTGCGCAGTTTGGCGTAGTCGCGGATGTCAATGTACGTCTTGCCGTTGCGTACTTCCTTGACCACCACGTTTTCGGCTTTGCCTTTTTCGAGCACCCAGGCCGACACCAGCAGGCGGTTGCGCATGTGGTCTTCCTCGATGTTGTCGCCCGGATGGATGCGGCGCAATTGCTGGATCAGGCCGTTGCGCAGGTACTGGTCGTACTCGGCTTTGTAGGCATCGGCATCGGGCATAAGGCCCCACTCCACAAGTTTGGGATCGGGCATGAAGTACAGCGCCACGAGGTCGGCGCGGCCTTCTTCGAGGGTGCTGGAATACTGCTTGAGCGACACGTGCGGCTCCGACACCCCGGGCTTGAGTTGGCCGCTGGCGTGGCCGATCACCTCGTGCAGGGCGGTGTGCATTTTGCCGCAGGCTTCGGCGTATTTTTCAGCAAGTTTCGCTTCTTCAGCATCGTTGGCAAACTCGGCTATGGCCGCTGCGCCGCCGGCTTTGCCGTAGGCACTTTCGATGTTGTTCAGGCTGACCGACTTGGAGCCGAAATCCTCCCGGATCCAGTTGGAGTTGGGCAGGTTGATGCCGATGGGCGTGGACGGTGCGCAGTCGCCGCCTTCCATGGCCACATTGATGACGCGGTAGGAAACGCCCTTCACGTTTTTCTTTTTGTACGCAGCCGGAATGGTGCTGTTGTCTTCAAAATACTGGGCGTTTTTGCTCACGATGGCCATTTTTTTGGTGGCATCCGGGTCATTGTACTGCACGACGGCCTCCCAGTCGGCCTTGAAACCCTTGGGATCGTGGTACACCTCGATGAAGCCGTTGATGAAGTCAATCGTGCTCTCGGTGTCTTGCACCCAGGCGATGTTGTACTCGTCGAACTTCTTCAGGTCGCCGGATTTGTAGTATTCGATGAGCAGGCCAATGGCTTTTTTCTGCTGGTTGTTTTCCGCAAAGGGGATGGCTTTTTCGAGGTTGGCCACGATTTTGTCAATGGCGGCACCGTACATATTTCCGGCACCGGCGCGCCACACAATTTCGGTCGGCTGGCCGCCTTTGTTGCCCACCAATTTGGAGTTGAGGCCCACCATAGGCGGCTTTGCGCCGGCAGTCTTCAGTTTTTGCTGGTAAAACTTGTCCACCTCGTCGGCGGTGATGTTTTCGTAAAAATTGACGGCGGAGGCGGCCACCACATCCACGCCGGCGTCTTTGTTGGTGCGTTTGGCCATCACGGCGGGGTCGAACATGACCGGCGTCAGGGTGGCCAGCAAAGCGGCGGCGGTTTCGCCTTTGGCAAGCGGCAGGTTTGCGGGGTTGCTGCCATTCACCAACGAAGCAAAGTACTCTTTGGAAAACTCGGGCATGATTTTGCTCTCGTTGTAGTGGTGGTGAATGCCGCTGCTGAACCACACGCGTTTGGCATACACTTCAAATTTTTTCCAGTCTGCCGTGCTGCGGTCGCCTTTCCAGGTGTCGAAAATGGCTTCCAGTGTTTTGCGCACGGCGAGGTTGTGTTTGCAGTGCTGGTCGTAGATGATGTCGCGGCCGGCCAGCGTCGCTTCGCTGAGGTAGTAGATGAAGGTTTTTTGCCGCAGGTCGAGGTCGTTCCAGCCCGGCAGGTCGTAGCGGAGGATTTGCAGGTCGGCAAAGGTGTCGAGTACCACGCGTTCGCCGGCTGCGGCGGAACTGC
>JAEUUV010000045.1 GCA_016787285.1 Saprospiraceae bacterium
ATGATCATGTCCGGGCCTCGGAGAGGCCTAACGTGAATAGGATTGCGCAAAACGATTAATGTTGAGCCTCTCCGAGGCTTCACAACATAATTGTCAATTCTGCTACCAACATTAGGCCTCTCCGAGGCCAATTTTTTGTCAATCTGCCACGAAAAGCCCGGAATCAACGTCGAAAATGAACAGAATTCGAAAAAAATTCGGGATGACTCATGTTACTGTGGACCGAGTCCGCCTACGGCTGATCGAACATCCCGTAGTACAT
The DNA here is from genome assembly GCA_016787285.1 of Saprospiraceae bacterium. Classification (GTDB taxonomy): domain Bacteria; phylum Bacteroidota; class Bacteroidia; order Chitinophagales; family Saprospiraceae; genus M3007. The sequence continues at coordinate 263 of JAEUUV010000045.1, forward strand.
TTTCAGCGTCTCGTCTGTTTCCTTTTCGCGGATGTCGGCCAGAATTTTTTTCAATTCGTCGGCTTTGGCTGTGTTGTCCGCTGCGCGGTAAAAGTTGCGCAGGTCGGCAATTGCCTTGGTGTTGGCAAAACGCCGCCAAAGGCTGTTTTTGCTGTCTAGCGAAACCGCCTGGAACGCCTGCACAGCCTGATCGAGCATGGCCGGGTCGTTCAGGTCGGTGAGGTAGCCGACGAAGAGTTCGTAGTAGCGGAACGCCGCCATGTTGTCCACCTTTTTGGCTTTTTTCAAAAACCACTGGAACGAACCTGCCTCCGGGCTGCCGGCGTAGAGTTCGGCGATGGAAATGACCACACCTTCGTTGTCGTCGTTTTCGATTTTTTTGGCTACAGCCAGCGCCGCCTCGGGCGATACCCGGCTCAGGGCTGCCAGCGAAGCGCCCAAAACGCTGTACGGCTGATCGGCGCTCATCCCTTTTTCAAAAATCGGAACATAGGTTTTGTCTTCCGTTTGGCTCAGCATGGCAATGGCTGTGGCGCGCACATCGGGCTTGGGGTCGGTTTCTGCCAGTTTGGCTATTGCAGCGCGGATTTCGGTATTGTCCAGATCGGCTACGGCGAGGGCTTCCTGACGCAGCGACCAGTGTTTGTCGCGCAGGGCTTCCGCAAAAATTGCCTTTGCGAGTCCGGATTTGCTTTCTTTCAGTTTTTCAAAAGCATCCCAACGGTCTTGCCATTTTGGCGCATTACGGTACATGAACGCCCACTCTTCCGGTGTGTGCTGGTCGTTTTTGACGGCAAGCAGAGCCTTGTCGGCATCTGCGTTGATAAGTGCCGGCCTGACCGGTGCATCGAAGGTGAACGTCTGGCTGCGTTTGGTCAGGCGGATAGATTCGCGCCGGGCTTTGCCGGAGGCGTCGTAAATGTCCACCGAGAGCGGGAGGTCGTAGATGTAGGGCGTTTCCTTGTTGGGTTCCTGGGTTTGGGCGATGGTAACGGAGGCTTTGCCCGTGGTTTCGTCCCAGTCGTAACTGATGTCGAGGTTGGGGTGTCCGGAGCCGTAAAACCACTGGTTGAAAAACCAGTTGAGGTCCTGGCCGGTCACGTCTTCGAATGCGAGGCGCAGTTCGTGGGCTTCCACGTCGGTGAACTCGTTGCGTTTCAGGTAGCGGTTGAGCGCGGCGAAAAACGCTTCGTCGCCCACCTGGGCGCGGAGCATGTGCAGGATGGCGCCGCCCTTGTTGTAGGAGTGGGCGTCGAACATACTTTCGCGGCTGTCGTAGCCGAAATTGATCAGCGGGTGCCCGCCGTCGAGGGCGGAGTAGATGTAGCCCTGGCGTTCGGCATATTCGTGGAAATCGGCTTCGTCGCGGCCGTATTTGTGTTCCAGCCAGAGGTACTCGGAGTAGTTGGCAAAACCTTCGTTGAGGGTCAGGTTGGCCCAACTCTCGGTGGTCACGAGGTCGCCGAACCAATGGTGGAACATCTCGTGGGCCACCACTTTTTCATTGGTCAGGTGGTTGTCCAGGAGGCCGCGCTTGTCCTGCTGCATGAACTCACCGAAAATAACAGCGCTGGTATTTTCCATGGCGCCGCTCACATAGTCGCGCACGACCACCTGGGAGTATTTAGGCCAGGGGTAGTCGTAGCCGAGTTTTTTGGAGAAAAACTCCAGCATTTCGGGGGTGTAGGGGAAAATGTCGCGGGCGTATTGCTCGAATTTCGGCTCCACGTAGTATTCCAGCGGAATGTTGCGCCACTTGTCTTTCACCACGGCATACTCGCCAATGGCCATCATAAACAGGTAGGGCGCGTGGGGTTTGTCCATTTTCCAGTAATCGGTGCGGGTGCCGTCGGCATTTTTCTTCGAGGACACGAGCACGCCGTTCGACAGGGTTTTGTACTTGTCTTCCACGGTCAGGTACATTTCCTGGGTGCAGCGCTCGTTGGGCTTGTCTACCGTCGGGAACCAGAAGGAGTTGCTTTCCGTCTCGCCCTGGGTCCAGATTTGTCGGGGTTTGTCGGGGTCGGCGCCGTCGGCATTGATGAAATACAGGCCTTTGTCGCTGGTGATGGCCGCGCTGCCGCCGAAGGATTCGCGCTCGTCGGGCTTGGCGGTGTAGGTGATCGTGACCTTGTATTCCTCGGTGCGGGTGAAGGTTTTGCCGAGGTTTATCACGAGTTTTTCGTTGTCGTACTCGTATTTCAGTGTGTCCTTTTTGCCTTCAAAACCGACGTAGTGGATGTCGAAGTTTTTGGCGTCGAGGGTCAGTTTGTCGGTGGCATAAAACCAGGGTCGGAGCGTGAGCGTGGCTTTGCCGTTGGCGCGTTTTTTTGCCCAGTCGAAGGAGAGTTCCAGTTTGGTGTGGATCAGGTCGTGTTCGAAGGTATGGGAGGCGTTGTACGGCGGCAGGGTGTCGGAGCGCACCATGTCGCTGTCCGGCGTCACGGTGGCTTCGTCCATGAACACGTATTCATCCTCCGGGGCGCCGTCTTCGGGGGCTTCCTCTTCGGGGTGTTCGTGGTCGGCGGAGTCTTCCTCTGCGCCGATGACGGGTTTTCCGATGGTATCCCATTCCACTGTCGGGACAGGTTTTACAGGGGTAGCAGTCGTTTGTTCTGCGGTTTTAGGGGTGCAGGCAAACGTCAGGAGGAATACTGCGAGCAGGGCCGACGGCAGCGAGAGCAATCTCATGTTGTTCAGGAAATTTGACATAAAGAATGTGGAGGTGAAAAATGGGAGCGCAAGGTTAGCGGCTTTTTTAGGACTTTTGGCCCTCTTTCGCCCAATTGGGCCGATCGGTGTGGTTATTGACCAAAACAAACGTTCATGGAACAAAAAACGTACATCCAGCAAATTAACGACCTGCTCATGCAGTACGGCCCCAAAGTGCTGGTTGCTGTGCTCATTCTTCTCATCGGATTGTGGCTCATCCAGCGGATCACACGTACGATGAATGCCATGCTGGTCAGGCGCAATATTGACGAAAGCCTCCGGCCGTTTTTTACTTCGCTGGTGGACGTGGCGCTCAAGGTGGCGCTGCTGCTGGTGGTGGCCGGTCAGGTGGGTATCGAGACGACGTCGTTCATTGCCGTGTTTTCGGCTATGGCGTTTGCCGTGGGTCTGGCCTTGCAGGGCAGCCTCGGCAATTTCGCCAGCGGAGTGCTCATTCTCCTGTTCCGCCCCTACCGGGTGGGCGATCTGCTGGCTGCCGCCGACCATTTCGGCGAGGTCGCCGAAATCCAGATTTTCAACACCGTTTTGATTACCGACCACGCCAAACGGATCGTGATCCCCAACTCCAAAGTCACGGAAGGCGCCATCGTCAACATCGCCAAAGGCAGCGAGGTGTTGGTGGAGGCAACGGTCTTGCTGGAAAGTGCCACCTCCCTGGCCGCCGTGCGCGAAGCCGCCGAAGAGGCCGCCGCCCGCTGCGAATGGGTGCTGCCCAACCGCCCGGTGGATGTGGCCGTCACCGGTATCAACCGCGACGACATGAAGGTGGACATCGGCTGGTGGACAATGGGCGAACACTATGTGGCTACGCAGGATTTTATCCACGAAGCGCTTCGGGATGCTTTTGAAAAACGCCAGATCAAACTCGCCAAGGAACGGCGGCGGGAAGGGATGTGAAGTGCCACCCGAAACTCAAAACTGCACCACCACCTTCTCCCACGCCCGCGCCCCGTCCGCAAAAACCACCTCCACGGCATAGTACCCCGCGCGCAGGCCGGCGATGCCGAAGCCCCAGGAGCGGACGCTGTCGGGGTGCTCGCGCTCCAGCGCGAGGCGACCCTGCGCGTCGAAGAAGCGCAGGCGCAGCGGCTGCGCCGGGGCGAGGGCCGACTCCAGCACGAGCCAGTTGGTGGCCGGGTTGGGGTACAGACGCAGGCGCGGGGCATCGGGCGGCGGACGCAGCGACACGGTGGGCGGGCCGTTGATGCCGAGCGTGTCGCAGGGGCTGCCGTGCCGGTCGTACAGGCGGTAGTTGGGCAGCACCGGCACGGCACGCGCGAACACGTTGGGCAGCTCCAGCCCGTGCTGCACCACCTGGCAGCTGTCGCCTTTGAGGTCGGGGTAGTTGATGTAGTGCAGGTGATAGACCCCGTTGTTGGGGGCGATGTAGATTTTGCCGTTCAGGGCGATCTGGGCCAGCCCGAAGGTGGTGGCGAAGGGCGGGCCGGGCGAATAGAACCCGTCCCACACGGCCACGGTGTCGCGGCTCTGGGCGATATCGGGCGCTTCGAGGTCGTACTGGAACACCATGCTGCTGGCCGTGACGTACAGAAAACGGGAGTTGGGGGAAAAGACGGCTTGGGAGCCTATGGGCAGGCTGGCTCCAAAGGTGATATGTTTAAAATTGCTGAGCAGCCCGGTGCAGCGGTCGAAATCAAAGAGCCGGATGCCGTTGCGGGGATCGAAATCTACATAACGGGTACCGTCGGGGGAAAACAGGTTGGCGCCACCGCCATCGCGAAACTGAACCGGGTCGGGCTTGTATCCGATGACTTGCAGGAAGGAGTCCTGCACGCCGTCGTCGTTGAACAGCAGGGTGTGGAACGATGCCTCGCGGTAGTTGGGCGTGAGCAGCCACCAGTCGCGCCCGTTGCCGTGCCGCACGGCGTTGGCGTACTCCATGGACTCGGCCGTCAGGATGGGCCTGTTTTTGAACAGCACTTTGCCTGCGCCGTTGTTTGCCGACATGTCCACGAGGGTGTGGCGCAGTTGTTTCATGCAAACTAAACTGACGGAACAAGTATCAAAAAAAATGTGCAGGATATGGTATGTATTTTTGTTTTGGGTGCTTGGCAATACAAGCATAGTGTTGGATTGTGGATAGCCTTGCTGTGGATTCTTGAACAAGTATCCAACATTTAAGCTGTCTCCATTTTCTATCAGATTGAAGTTTGCATCCCGCACTTGTCCCCCATTGGTATAAAACAAAAGATTGCCTTCAAAATCGCTGACGGCTGCGGTGCAATCCCATACTTGCATGTTTACCACGCCGCTTTTCACTTGAGGTGTTGAGCTTTCAAAGTCTATGATATTCCCGAAATAAGGCGGCAGCAAAGAGGTTGAATAACCGCTGATCCAATATCGGTCGTGTTTTTGTGCATGGCAGGTAACAACGAAGAGCAATGGGGCAAAAATGGCGAGCAAAAATCTGTGCAGCATACCGGTATATGAAAAATGCCCCCGCACTTGAAGGTGCGGGGGCGGTGAAACAATAGGTTCAACGTTGGATCACGGCGATTTTGGTCGCATGTAACAGGGCATCCCCGTGCAGTACCCGGAATGTGTACATGCCTGCGGGTACCGTCTGGACGGAAATATCGGTGGCAGCGCCGGCGATTTGG
>JAEUUV010000102.1 GCA_016787285.1 Saprospiraceae bacterium
ACGGTATCGCCCATTGATACAAAAACGACTTCCTTGACTTTGCTTTGTTCCTCCTCCGCTTTTTTATCGGTCTTGCCGTTGTTGGGGCCTTGTTCTTCCGCATCGTTGTCTTTGGTTTTTTTCTCTTCCGCCTCATCGCCACGGGCAGTTACGGCAATGATGGGTACACTCAGCACATCTTCCACGCTGTTGGTGTAAATATCCACCGAGGCCGACATGCCGGGGCGGAACGGGTAGCGTTTGCCGTTTTGGAGCAGGTCGGTGTATGAGGAAGGGTCAATACGAATTTTGACCACGAAATTGGTTACCTGATCCGTGTTCAGCGAAGCGCCGGCAATAGCCGAACCGACATTGCTGGCGCTATTGGCGATTTCGGTGACTTTGCCCTTGAACTTTCTGCCAAGGTAGGCGTCCACTTCGATGTCGGCCTCGTCGTTGAGGCCGACTTTGAGGATGTCGTTTTCGCTCACCTCTACCTGCACTTCCATTGAGTGCAGGTTGGCGATGCGCATCATTTCGGTGCCGGCCATTTGCAGCGTACCGACTACGCGTTCGCCTTTTTCGATGTTCAGTTTGCTTACGATGCCGTTTACGGGGGCCGTGATGACGGTTTTTTGCAAACTCGTGCGCAGTTCCTTGAGCGTAGCCTGGGCGCTGGAAATGCCGAACTCGGCCACACGCACGTTTTCGCGTGTGCTGGACAGATTGGTTTCAGCGGCTTTCAGCGCAGCCTCCGAAGCGGCCAGAGAACTCTCGAGCGTGCGCAGGTTGCTCTGTGAGGTTTCAAAGTCCTGTTCGGAAATCACCCCTTCCTTGTACAACTTTTCGTTGCGTTTGTGTGCATTTCGGGCGGCTTCCAACTGGGCGGACACGCGGTTTTTATCCGCCTTGAGTTGCTCAATTTGAGCCGAAGAACTTTGTACCGTGGCCGAAGAAATCTGCCGCTGCGACTGGGCGCTGTTTACGGCAGCCTGCCCGCGCTCTACGGCACTTTGGTATTCGTCGGGTCGGATTTTGGCCAGTATCTGTCCGGCAACCACAGAGTCGCCTTCCTGAACAAACAGGTCCACAACTTCGCCCGACACGTCGGAACTGATTTTGACTTCCGTTTCGGGAAAAACCTTCCCGCTGGCGCTTACGGTTTCGCGAATGGTGCGGCGTTTGACTTTTTCCGTAGTGACCTCCTCGCCTTTGGGTTTATTGCGCGCCTTGACGACTGCGGCAATAATCAGCAGGGCCAAAACGCCCAGGATGATGTACAGGAGGGTTCTTTTACGCTTGGGTGCAGGTGCGGTATTTTTCATAATGCAGTGATGTTAACTATTTTGAGACAAATTCTGCGTGACGTCTGTGTCTTGGTCTGTGTAGCGTCTGTGCGAAATTATCGCGTGTGGCATCGTCCTTAGAGTATATCACGCAGACGTTACACAGACCAAAACACAGACATCACGCAGAAATTTGTCAATTAAATATGTCCGGATACTTAAGTTGACGGTTGAGAGTTGGCTGCTCCTTCCTCGATCAGGAAAGTCAACGGCAAACAACCAAAAGCCGTTAGAGACGGAGTTCTTTGCCTTGGTAGAAATCGAGGATTTTAAGCCGGAACAGGTAGTCGTACCGGGCGTTGATCAGGTCGTTTTCGGCGTTGTCGAAATTGGTTTTGGCAGTGGTCAGTTCGAGTGAGTTGGCGGCGCCGAGGCTGTGGCGCTTGTCCACATTGGCAAAAGCAGCCTGCATGGCTTCGAAGGTGCGCTGGGCGGCGTCGAGTTGTTTGCGGGCCGAACGGGCGTTTGCGATGGCCGTCTGGATATCGTTTTTGAGTTGCTGACGGGTCTGGTTTTCCTGCAACTGCGCATTGACGATACCAAGCCGGGCGCGTTCGACATTAAGCCGAACCCTGCCATTTTGATAAATCGGTATGCTGAGTTGCAAGCCGATGGCCTGACCGAAGTTTTGGTCGAGTTGTTTCAGGTACGGCAACTTGGGAAATTCGTAGTTCGAGATGTACTGCTGAATAGCCACATCTGTATTGTTGATACGAATCGTAACCGGATCGCTGAGTTCCGTTCCGATCAGGCGTCCGTTGGCGTAGTCGAGAAACTGGGAGGAGTAGTTGCTGCTCAGGCTGGCGAAAAACGACAAGGTTGGGAAGTAATCGGCCCTGGCCAGCGACACGCCCGCTTCCGCGCTTTTGACCCGAAAGGCCGCCGCCTTGACATTGGGCTGGGTTTCGAGCGCAGCCGTGTACACGGGCTGGAGGCTGTAATTTTCCGGGTTTACATCGGCAGGAATGGTGATGGCCGGATGTTCGATCCGGAGATCGAAGTCGGGTTCAAGTTGGAGCAGTTGTTTGAGCGACAGGTACGTCAGGTCCACATTGTTCCGGGCCTGCACGGCCAATTGCTCTTCACGGGCCAACTGGGCCTGCACATTGAACCGGTCGGCTGCGGGCGATGTACCGGCTTCGATCAGTTTTTGTGTGGCATCCAGTTGCCGGCGGCTTTGAGCCACCCGGCGGTCGGCGCTTTCAAGTTGCTCTTCCGCCAGCAGGATGCTGAGATAGGCCTGTGCCACCTGAAGGGCGAGCGTGTTGGCGGTTTGTTTGGCGTCGGCGTCGGCAGCAAGTGCGCTCCAGCGAGCCTGTTTGATGCTCGAATTGATCTGGCCGCCGGCAGTCAGCGGCAATCCGGCACTGAGACTCATGCTGTTGAATGCAATGCCGGTAGTGACGAACTGGTTGGTGGAGGGGTCAATGGTACGACCAAATTGTTCGCCGAGATTGGAGTTGAGGGTGATGTTGGGCAAGCGGGAGGTCTTGGCCTGCCGTTCGGTCAGCACCGCTACCTTGGCGTTGGCGCGCGCCTGTTGCACCGTTAAATTAGCCTCCTGGGCATGCAGCACACAACGTTCGAGCGACCAGATTTCCTGGCCAAACATGGGTGTGGCGAACACGATCAACAGGTATGCAAAGGCAGTTTTGGTAATGTTTGTCATAGCGCTTGGCGTTGTTCTAAAAACGGCGCAAGGTTAGTGCACGCCCGAGCGGTATGGCTTTTTTTTATATCAATGAAAAAAAACGGCAGATGAACGAGGGGGCTGTCGGCTATTTCTCCTCTTGTTCAAAATTCAGTTTGAATCCGATCCGCTGGTTTTCGTCCGGGCGGTCGTCGTCGTAGTCCTCCCAGGTGGTGACTTCGGACATAAACGATTCGAGGTGTCGGATAATGTACGGCTCCTTCAGTTCTTCCGGGCGGTAAATCGCCAGTGTCTTGGGCGGGAGCGGCTCGCCGTATTTTTCGATGTAGGGCAGGTTGATAAGTACCAGAACCTTTCCGTTGAACAACTGCTGGTACACCAAAGAGCCGTTTTGCTTGATGAGTTCGCGGTGTAGTCCGTTGCCGACCGGTTCGCCGAGGCCGCTGCGCGAAACACCCAGCGACAACACGACTGCACCCAGGTTCTGAATTTCGGAGCGTTCTTCGACGGTGCAGGCGAGTTTTGCCAGTTCGACAGCCTTTTGCAGCACATTCAGCAAGTCGCTTTTCAGTGCCTTGTTCCAATACTCGCGGTAGCGCTCGGCATTTTTCAATACCTCCTGGTAGTGCTCCACTTTGCGTTGAAAATTGAAGTAATCCTGTTCGGTGAATGTCATTGTTGTAGGTTGACTGGTTGATTGGTTGATTGGTTGATTGGTTAACTGGTTGATTGGTTGAATGGTTAACTGGTTGATTGGTTGACGAGAGTGTCCAGACAACCAATCAACCAGTTAACCATTCAACCAATCAACCAATCAACCAAAAAGGCGTAGTTGCGGCGTTTTGTGGCGTTCGTGCAGGTCAAGGTTGTATTCGGGCATTTTGCGGTCGGAAAAATATTTTTCGCGGGCCAGCCGGAACTGGTCGCGGATGATTTCGGCGATTTTGCCTTCGCCGCGCATCCTGGTGCCTGGGCGGTAGTCGTGCAGATTGCCGCCATGCGCTTCGCGGATTTTGTTGAGCACTTTGTCGGCGCGGTCGGGCATGGTTTTGCGCAGCCAGTCTTCGAACACAAGACCCACATCGCCGTTCAGGCGCACCATGGTGTAGCCGATGCCGAGGGCGCCGCGTTCGGCCACGGTTTTGGCCATACCGAGTATTTCGTGTTCGTTCAGGCCGGGGATGATGGGCGCCAGCATGACAAATACCGGCACGCCATGATCTGTGAGGGTTTCCAAGGTTTTGAGGCGCTGGGCTATGGTGGCGGTGCGCGGTTCGAGAAATTGGCGCAGTTCTTCGTTCAGGGTGGTGATGCTGACGGCTACGTGCACGAGGTGCTCCGAGGCGAGTTGTTTCAGCAGGTCGAGGTCGCGCAACACCAGGCTGTTTTTAGTGATGAGACTTACGGGATTCCGGTATTTCCAGAACACTTCGAGGCAGGCACGAGTGATGCCGAACTTGCGCTCGGCAGGCTGGTACACGTCGGTGTTCCCTGCAAACATAACCGGCGCCGCCTGCCACGATTTTTTCTGTAGTTCCTTTTCCAGCAACTCGGCGGCGTTGCGTTTCACAAGTATTTTTTGCTCAAAATCCAGTCCGGCGCTAAAGCCCCAGTACGGGTGCGTGTTGCGGGCGTAGCAGTAGATGCAGCCGTGCTCGCAACCCTGGTAGGGGTTCAGGCTCCAGGCGGCGGGGATATCGGGGCTTTCCACCCGATTGAGAATGGTTTTGGGGTGCGTTTCGAGGTATTCGGTGCGCAGATCGGGTTCCTCCCAGTCGGCGGCGTGCAAGGCCCAATCCACCGGTTGCTCGTCGCGCACGATTTTTTCGTACTTCGATGCCGGGTTAATCTGGGCGCCGCGCCCGCGGAGGTAGGGTTGTTTTTGTTGCATATACTTAATGGGCAAATGTAGGCGAAAATTCCGAGCGAGTAAAACCCGTTTTCATTTCGGCACCACCTGCACATTTTCGATGCGCCCTTCGGTAATGTGAAGTGTTTCGGCGGTGTCACCATCTATATTTACATGGCCGCTGAAGGTGGCAAACAGAACGCCCCCACCCTCGTAGTTGGTGACTTGCAGCACGCCGGCGCCGGGGTCCACGGAAAAATTGGAGTAGATGTCGGGACTGTCCGGACTCGCGTGATAAATCAGGTTGTTTTGCTGAACCGGCACATTGGCCTCAAGGGGGTACACGCCTTTCCCAGTGAAATTCGGGATGTACAGGATGATACTCTCGAAATCCTTTTCGCCCACAGCCACAAAAACAAGCGCGCCGTCCGAATCGAGTTCGGCACTCATGGAAATGACCCGGCTGAACGGGCGACCGTCAATCTTGCAGAAAAAAGTCGGTTCGGCCAACGGGTTGCTGTCTTTGCTGCATTGGTACGAAAAAAGCACGGTGAACAAAAGCAAAAAAAGCGGAAACAGGTGTTTGCGTGACATGGCAATTGTGTTTTTACAAGTTGTGAACAGATTTTTGGGGTTTGTTCCCGCTTCGGGCATGCAGGTGCCCAATCAAGCAATAATTTTTCAAAAAAGTTGTGCAGAAATACCGTGATGCGACTTGTATCGAACACAAATCCCACGGCCTTCGGTTTCCATGCAGGTAGCCGTCAGCGTGAGGAATTCAAAAATTATATTTTGAAGGCATACTTGCATGCCCGGAATCCACGTCATACCTTTCGCCGCGCCAAAACAAAACCCGATCCGGGTCTTTGTTCCTGAAATTCTGAATGGAAGATCAAGAAAACACTAAATCAAAATTTTTTTAACCAATGGATGCACAAAAAGTAGACATGTTCATCATGGCCAACGGCAAGTTCTTCGAAGGCCATTTAATCCCCCAAATCCGGGAGCGCCTGCTCCAGTTGGACGATTCGCAGTGGGCGATGATCCAGGCGCTCCAGTTCAAAGACCCCACCACCAGCCTGATCGTGTCGCTGCTGGGCGGCAATCTCGGCATTGACCGATTCCTGATCGGCGACACCGGCCTCGGCGTAGGCAAACTCCTGACCTGTGGCGGCTTGGGCATCTGGGCCATCATTGACTGGTTCATGATCATGGGCGCCACCCGGGAGAAAAATATGATCCGACTTCAGCAATCGCTGTATTGATGTCGGCCGGCAAAAACAACCTGTACTATGTTTTAGCCGCCGCCTGTGTGGGCGGGTACGTCTGGCTTTACCTGAATCTCTCAATGCCCGATGCCATGAGCAACCCGGGCGTGGAATTGTGCCCGATGAAGCGACTGACAGACGTACCCTGCCCTTCCTGTGGTTCCACCCGGTCGGTTGTTTCCCTCCTGCAGGGGCATGTTTCCGAGGCCATGTACTGGAACCCCCTCGGCGCCGTGCTGGCGCTTGGTTTGGTGATCCTCCCGGGGTGGATTGCGTTTGATTATTTCAAAAAAGAACGCACGCTTGCCGCTTTTTACGAGAAAACAGAAGCCTTCCTGAAACAGAAAACCGTAGCGGCAACGTTCATCCTGCTCATTCTGCTCAACTGGATCTGGAATATCCTCAAACACGTCTGATCCCTATGTCCACATTCGCGTACAAACCCGACGATCATGAGGCCGAAAAGGCCTCCAACAGCTACCTGATGTCGCTCATCGCCGTCATTGCGGGGCTACCGCTGCCGATCATCAACCTGATCGCTACTTTCATTTTTTACATGGGCAACCGCAACGGCACCTACTTCGTGCGCTGGCATTGCACGCAGGCGCTTTTGTCGCAAGCCTCCCTGGTACTCATCAACAGCACAGGTTTTTGGTGGACCATGTCCATTATTTTCGGCCCGGCCACGGTGTCCAACTCCTACCTGGCGTACATCATTGCAGCCGTTTCCTTCAACCTCGTCGAATTTGTCGCCACCATTTACACGGCGGTCACCGTGCGCAAAGGCGTGCATGTGTCCTGGTGGTTTTACGGCGACATTACCGATCTGATCTGCAAACCAAATCAAGCGTATGAAAAAAATATTTTTTCAAGGTTTTAGCCTCGTCGTACTGTTTTTTGCCGGCTGGTTTGCCCTTCAGCAGGTGGACTGGATGAGCGTGTTCAAGGTGGAACAGGTGACCAAATCAACGGAAGAAAAACTCGGCGACCTGTTCTGGGAAATTTTCGGCAAAGAAGAAAAAGACCTGCGCGCGTCCGACATCATCGGACCGGTGGACAGCATCCTGACCAAAATTTGCACCGCCAACGACATTGACCGCTCGCAGATCAAGTTGCACGTGCTGGACAACGAGGAGGTCAATGCCTTTGCCCTGCCCAACAAACACCTCGTGGTATTCAGCGGCCTTATCCTCGCCTCCGAAAACGAGGCCGAATTGAGCGGCGTTATCGGCCACGAACTGGCTCATATCCAGCTCAACCACGTGATGAAAAAACTGATGAAAGAAGTCGGTTTGTCCGTGCTGATTTCCATGACGACCGGCGGTAGCGGCACCGAGATCATCCGCGAAACAGCCAAAATGCTGTCCTCCTCCGCCTTCGACCGCGGCCTGGAGCGCGAAGCGGACATCAAATCGGTGGATTACCTGCTCAAAGCCGATATCCAGCCAGAGCCTTTCGCCGACTTTCTCTTCCGCCTCGGTGCGGACCAGCCCGAGATGCTGAAAAACCTGACCTGGATCAGCACACACCCGGAATCAAAAGAACGGGCCGAATACATCATCGAATATAGTCGCGGCCGTTCGGACGGCGGCAAGCCGGTGCTCGGCAAAGAAGCCTGGGACGCGCTGCAACAAACGCTGGGCGAATTGCAGTAGAACACAGACTACTTTTTCGGCGCTTGCCAGTTTATCTTGCCGGACTTGTCCGTCACACCCGCTTTTTTCTTTCCGAAGAGCCGGTACAACACGTATTCGCCAATCGGCAGGAACAGGAACGGCAGGAAAAAAATCAGCAGTCCCGTGTACTTGAGCGAGAAAAACAGGTCGCACTGCCGGTGCAGGGCCTTGGGCAAACCCGCAAACGAATTCCCGGATGCGCGCCGCGCTGCACGAAGGTCATTGACCACCGCGAGCGGTTCGCGCACGGCATACGAGATACCCAACTCGTCGAGGGTGTACTGCACCACGGTGCGGTTGATCAGTTCGTAAAACTCGTAGGCATACGAGCCTTTTTCGGCTCCAAGGCGCACGGCCACTTCTTCGGCCAGCACCTCGTCCACGCGTTTGTCAAAGTGGCGCTCCCAGGGTATTTCGGGTACAAGCGCCAGCGCCTGATTCAGGTACTTTTGGCCGTAGTCGGCCAAGGGTTTGGCAGCGTCGTCAATGAACCGGTCGGCACACACGTGTCCGGCGTAAAAAGACCCGAAAGTGCCGCCTATGATGGCCAGGAGCAACGGGATGTAGGCGTAGTTCAGCCCGGCCAACACTTTCCAAACCCCGTGCGAGCGCCGAAACAGTCCCTTGTTTCCTGCCACCGACACGAAAACGATGCCGAGCATGAGTCCCAGAATAGCCAGCGACGCGCTGTATTTGACGAAGGTGAAAAATGCAGCGCCGGTCTGGTTGAGGATTTCGGAGAGGAGCCATTTCAGATTTTCCATGATGCCGAGATATTGAAACGATGAAAAAAGTTATGTTTTTGTTTCCGACGTGAAACCTTCCAGGTTTTCAAAACCTGGAAGGTTTACCCGATCAGAACAATACCTTCAACTATTTGATACGACTCAAAACGGATCACTTCAACCGGCCTTCCACTTTGGAATCGTCGGCGCCGGTAATTTCCACCTGCACACCCGCACGGCCCTGATCGAGCGCGGTGGCGATAGGATCGAGTTCGCCGGAGTGCAGCACTTCGTAGCGAGCCGTACTGTTTGCGAAGTTCCGTTTCACACTTTTTACGCCCTTCCAGCCTTTGAGGAAGGTTTCGACCTTGCCCGCTGCCGTAAAGGTCGCGTTGTTCAGTACGATTTCGGAGACCTGCTCGCCGTTGCTGCCGCCTTTTTTTATGCCTTGTGCTTCGCAAAGGGCGTTTACAAAATAAGCGCCCATCCGCGCGCCCGCATTGCGCAGGGCGGTTTTCCCGGCTACGAGTTCGGCATTGTCCATGCCGCCGGCGTGCTTGCCGTCGGCGGCAAGAATTTGCGCGTTGGCGGTGCCGACTGCACGCGCCTCCACCCGGGCACGGCAAGTCTGCATACCTTTCTGAAGGCCGGTACTCTCACTGAAGGCTTCTCCGAAAATGATGATGTCGGCGCCGAAACGCGAACCGATGCGCGATGCGGCGGCGGCATCCTGATTTTTGACTGCCTTGCCCAGTTCCTCGCTGTCGCGAATCGCTTTGTATACCGAAGGATCAAGCACTTTGAAACCCGCCTCGATGAGCGTTTTGATGATTTCGGTCTCGCCGGCAGGGTCGGGTACGCGGCGGGCGATGTGTACTTCCGGAATGATGACCATAACGGTCGGTGCGTTGCCCCCCTGCGTGAGTGGGCAGGTACTGCGGTTGTATTTGGGGGCGGTGTCCACCTCTTTGGGCTTGTACGACGAGATGAGTTCCTTTTGTCCGACTAAAAGTCCCACAGCGTCGGAGATGGCTTTGTCCACCGCGTTTTCCATGGCATTGCTGCCGAATTTGGTGACCTCCGTGTTGATGAACCGCACTTGCGGTTTTGTTACTTTTTTGCTGACGGTTTCCGACCAGAGCACCTCGCGACTTTCTGCGTCCACGATCTTGAGGATGAACTTGATGTAGGCCTTGTTGTTGTGCACGCCCAAGATGTCCTGGGTTTCCTCGACGTAATCGGTCACCTCGCCGCCGATGAGGAGTTGGGCGCCTTTCATTTTGCCGGCCTGGGGGCCGGAGCCGTCGGAAGCCCCGGACTGGTTGAATCGAATCTCGTCCATGTTCGTTTTGCTAAGGCTTTCCAACACGTTGAAGCATTCTGTTTGGTTCAGCGCATTGGTCAACATGGAGGCGAGTTCGTTGCCGAGCACGCCCTGGGCACGGGTTTTTGTCACATCAAAACTGGAGACCGTGATGCGCGGGCGCTGCTCGCGGGGCAGGCCCTTACAGGTGGCGGATGCATTTTCCACCGTCTTCTTTTGTGCCATTGCGGCAGGCAGGGAGCAGAACAGGAAAGCAACGAAACCAATGATTAGTGTACGCATGGTGTTTTTATTTTGAACGGATGAGCGAATGGTTGTTTTGCCCATTTGTTCCCTTTCCAAAAACACAGGTGCCCATGTCCCAAGTTTTTTTAAAAAAATTTATAGCTCCACCTACTTTGCAGCCATTGTTCGACAGCCAATACCCACCTGCCAATGCGTTTGTCCTCCTACTTACCCGTTTTACTCAGCCTGCTTTTCATGCCGGTGTTTGCCGGCGCTCAAGTGTTAAATGCTTTGAATGATGAAGCAACGCGCCTTTTACACAACCTTGAATCGGCGGATACCTCCCTGCGGAAAATTGAAAACCGGAAACAGTACGAGTTGGCTGATACCGCAATAGCAGCGGAATTAGCCCAAAAATCGGTGGTATGGACGTATGGAAGAAAATACACCGAGTCACGCGAAGCCGCCGAAAAGGCCACCGGAATTTATGCGCAACTCGGCATCGAAAATGAAAAAGCCCTGTTCGCCTGGGATGCGCTGACCAAGGTGTGTTATTTCACTGAGAACTATAGCCGGGCACTGGAAGCCTGCGAGGTCTCTGCCGCCATTTGCCGGAAATTTTATCCGGAAACACATCCCAGGGTTTTGAGGGCATACAACGATCTCGGCGTGTTGTACACCCAAGCAGCCGATTACGACCAAGCACTCGGGCACCTGAGCAAAGCGCTTGAACTAAACCTGCAACTACCCGACGTGTGCGCAAGCAACATTTTGAGTCTTTACAAAAACATCGGCACACTGTATATGTACAAAGCGCAGTACGCCAAAGGCTTGGAAAACTATGAAAAAGAGTACCAGATTGCGGTTCAATGCAGTTTGGAAGGCACTCCAGCCATGCTCGGCGTGTATCTCGATCTGGCTGCCGGTTATACGGCCTTGGGCGATTTGTACCAACCAATCGAGATGCTGAAAAAAGGTGCTGCTATTGCAGAGCGGCACGAAGGCTCTGTTAATCTCGAGATGGTCAAGGACATAATTATTTGTTTCGACCACCTCGGCCATGCATACAGCGCAGTGTATCAGTTGGACAAAGCAACACACGCCCACGAAAAAGCCCTGAATTTAAAACTGAAATACTGGCCAACCAACTACATCAGCATTTCCGATTCGTACAACAGCTTAGCCTACATCCGGCAAAGGAGTGGTGATTACAAAAATGCCGCCCGGTACCACGAAAAAGCAATTGAAACTCTGTCCAGATCACCCCAAGGCTCTCCGGAAAAACTGGCGTATTACTACGGTAATCTGGCCTTCGACCTCCACCATTTGGGCGACCTCCAACGGGCAATCGAGATACAGGAACACGCCCTCAACCTGAAAATAAGTGCCTTTGGCCCGGCGCATCCGGCTGTGACCGGCTCTTACCATAACCTGGCTGCGGCCCTGTCCGAAACAGGCGAATACGAACAGGCACTCCACTACTCCCACCTGGCGATCAGCACATTTATTCAGGCAAACACCGAAAACCATCCCGATGTCGTCAAGTTTTACATGCGCGCCGGAGAGATATACGCCCGGATGAGCAACAGCCCAAAAGCGACCGAATACTACCATCGGGCGCTGGAAATCTGCACACAGGTGTACCAAGAAGCCCACCCCGATATGGCAACGATTTTTTACAACCTCGGCAAACTTTATGCTCCGGGCGACGATCCGGAAGCCGCCGCCGGGCTTGTTCGCCAGGGCATGAAGATCAATTCCGGTTTTTTCGGTCCACAAAGTGCCCCGCTCGCTGCCGGTTACACCATACTTGGCAACGTTTATCAAAAAGCCGGTCGCCATGCCGAGGCAGAGCAGGCATTCCGCTCGGCGCTGGATGCGCTGGGCACAGGCAATGCCGGCAGTCTGGATAATCTGAATACCCTCGAACAGCAAATCGGAACCCATGCTGTGGTCGGTAAATATTACCAAAACCAGTACCGGCAAACCCATGAAACAACACTGCTGACGAAGTCCCGCGACCACTACGCTCAGGCCCTCGCCGCCCTCAACCGGCTCTCCCGAAGCGTCAGTCCGGCATCCAAATCCACCCTCGCCGCACAGGCCGCCGACATCTGCGCCGGCGGCATCGCTACCGACCTGCTCCTGCACAACCCCTCCGACAGCCTCCATGCCTTCGACCTCGCCGAGCGCTCCAAAGCCTACGTCCTGTTCGAGGCCATGAAAGACGCCGACGCCCTGCACATCGCCGGCATCCCCGACAGCCTGCTCGAACGCGAACGCGACCTGCGCCTCGAAATCGCCTTTTTTGAAAAACGCCAACAGGAACTGCGC
>JAEUUV010000129.1 GCA_016787285.1 Saprospiraceae bacterium
CCCTGCTGGACGAAGTTTTCAGACTTTAGTCAAATATCTGTCGGGTTTTGTCCACAGAAGGCATTCGGACTAAAATGCCAAGGGGAATGTGGGGGTTTCAACCCAAATCACCCACATGGACATACCCAATTGTCGGAGCGATATCAATAACCGAGATGTCCAATAAGCCCTTACCTCCGGCGTAGTCCAGCGCACTGCTATACCGGTATTGCTCAGCTGCTTCCACCCAGCCGGCCCGTACTGGATTTTGATGGATATACGCCAGGCGTTGGTAAATAAAATCGGGGCTGTACAATTCGATTGGATGGTTATCATGTTGCCAAAGCTGGTGCAAACTGTTGTTTTTGTTGAACCGAGCGTAATATCGGAATACAAGAAGCAACCAATCGCGCCGGCTTTCCGGTTCTTCCTGAATACTTTTGATAATCATGGCCGAAGTGAATTTCTTAAAATCCCGGAGTATGTCGGATAACCGACTGGTTTCTTTTGCTTGGGCAATCAGGTGGAGGTGATTGGACATGATAACATAAGCGTAAAGGATCAGGCCTTTTTCCCGCCGGCAGTAAGCCAAACTATCCAGCAGAATATCGCAATACCGCTTTCGGGTAAAAACATCCACCCAGCCGACGGTTGTCAAGGTCAGGTAATGCATTGCGTGTTGATTTGAAATCTTATAACCAGCCATAGTTTATCCTTTTTTTACAATAAAATCCGCGGTATGCTCTTCCGAGTCTTCGGACTCGGAAGTCGTATCTGGCGGACTTTGTCCGCCTTTTCTAGTTTTTTTGCGGACTAAGTCCGCCGGATACCCGGCCAAAGTCTGAAGACTTTGCCCAGCATCTGTAATTTTTTCCATGCGACGGATACTACCCTGCCCAACCCTCCCGATCCAAACTCCGGTAATGTATCGCCTCCGACAAATCCTCGATTCGGATATCCGCGCTGCCGGCCAGATCGGCGGCCGTGCGCGCCACTTTCAGGATGCGGTCGTAGGCGCGAGCGCTGAGTTGCAGGCGTTCCATGGCGGTTTTGAGCAGCATAATGCCGGCGTTTTCAAGGGCGCATACTTCGCGCACCATCCGGCTGGGCATCTGGGCGTTGCAATGCACGTCGGGCAGGTCTTTGAACCGCCGGGCCTGAATGTCCCGGGCGCGCAGTACGCGTTGGCGGATTTCGGCGCTGGTCATTTTGGGTCGCTCGGTGGTGGTCAGTTCATCGTACGACACCGGCGTCACTTCCACGTGCAGGTCAATGCGGTCGAGCAGCGGGCCGGAGATTTTGGACACATAGCGTTTCACCACGCCGGGGCCGCACACGCACTCCTTGTCGGGGTGGTTGTAGTAGCCGCAAGGGCATGGGTTCATGCTGGCCACGAGCATAAAACTGGCGGGATAATCCACCGACACCTTGGCCCGGCTGATGGTCACCCGCCGCTCTTCCATCGGCTGACGCATCACCTCCAGCACGGTGCGTTTGAACTCCGGCAGTTCGTCCAGGAACAGCACGCCGTTGTGCGCCACGCTGATCTCGCCGGGCATGGGGTCGGAGCCGCCTCCGACCAGTGCCACGTCGCTAATGGTATGATGCGGAGCGCGGAATGGGCGCGTAGTCACCAGCGCCGAGCCGGCCAATACGCCCGCCACCGAGTGGATTTTGGTGGTCTCCAGTGCTTCGTGCAGGGTCAGTGGCGGCAGGATGGTGGGCAAGCGCCGGGCGAGCATGGTTTTGCCGGCACCGGGCGGTCCGATGAGGATCACGTTGTGGCCGCCTGCAGCCGCCAGTTCGAGGGCGCGTTTGATGTTTTCCTGCCCGCGTACGTCGGAGAAATCCACGTCGTAGTTGTCGAGGTTGGCGGCAAATTCCTCCCGGGCATTCACCTGCATGGGCTTGATGGTATCGGCGCCGGCAAGCACGTCAATGGCCTCGTTCAAGGTTTCCACGCCATACACCTCCAGATCGGCTACGATGGCAGCCTCGCGGGCATTGGCTTTGGGCAAAATAAACCCGCGAAATTTCTCTTTTCGGGCCTGAATGGCGATCGGCAACGCGCCCTTGATGGGCCGCAGGGAACCGTCGAGGGAGAGCTCGCCCATGATGAAAAACTGATCGAGCCTGTCCTCCGGGATTACACCCGTGCCGGCCAGCATGCCGATGGTGATAGGCAGGTCGAAGGCCGAGCCTTCCTTGCGCACATCCGCAGGAGCAAGGTTGATAATCGTTTTGAACCGGGGTAGGCGGAGACCCGAGTTTTTGAGTGCGGCTTCGGTGCGCTGCTGCCCCTCGCGCACAGCGCTGTCGGGCAGGCCCACGATGAAATAACCGGGTTTGTCGGCGGTGGTGCCGAGCGCGCCTCCGGTGTTTACTTCAATGGTGATCGTTTGAGCATCCACGCCGCGCACAGCGGCTGCAAAGGTTTTGACAAGCATGGTGACGGACTTTTGGCCGAAAGTCGGAAGTCGCCTGTCTGAACGGCTCGTTCGGGGCACCAAGCCGGTACATTCTTTTAAATTTAATTTGTTGCCAAATCACTGAAAGAAAACCAATTATCATTGATTTTAAATGAAATTTCTTGTGCTTTGGACATACAGGAATTAAAGCAAACCTCCCCGCTGATGTACCACAATACCCTTTGTCATTCTGAAGGAATCCGTCCGCTCTTCGGCGAGCCAATGTAGTTCTCCCCCTTGTAGATCGGGCGGATTCCCTCTGAATGACAAAAGGGGGCGGTGTAAAAAAAATATTCGCGGGCACATACGGAGCATTTTCAGTCCCGCTTTCTGCGCCATAGTTCCCCCTTCCCATTAGGCGAAAACGCGACATGCTCGTAGCCCTGATACACTTGGCCCATAATTTCGCGGGCGTAGTCGTGGTCGTAAAAGCGGGAGTCGTAGCTCAGGAACAGCACATAGTCAATGTCGGCGCCTTCGCTGCGGCGTTTGTACCCGAGGATGTCGGCACGCGGCGGGCGGTTTTCGAAGTTGATGCCGTCCTTGTCCGTCTGGGTGTACATGTCGCGCTGCCAGCGCCAGCTGATAGGAAAGTACGATTTGGTGGCCTCGTAGTTGTCCGACATGATGACCGTCCGGTAGGCCCCAAGGTAGTCGGCGGCATGAATGAACGGCCACTGGCGGTTGGCAATTTGTTTGCCTTTTTTGTCCACGCCGTTAAAATCGTAATTGAGCACCAGCACCACAGAGCGGTCGTTCACTTTGTCCACGCACCACAGATAATCTTCCACGAGATCGGAGGCTTTTCGATGTGCCGGAAAACGCAGGAAAGTCAGGACTACCAGCAGTACGGCAGCGGCAGCCGGAGCGTTGCGGCGCACCCATTCGGGGAACGTAGCCGTGGCCGTCCAGCACAGAAGGCCCAGCCAGATGAACGACTGGATGCGCAGGGGAATTTGCAGCCCGGCGGCTTTGGAGTTAGCCGGGGAAAAATACTGCCACAGGGCCAGAGCCAGAAACAGCAGGAAAAAATCGCCCGCAGCCAACCGGCGACTCCGCACGCGCAGCCACAAGGCGCCGGCCAGCAAGAGGCCGACAAAAATGGCCACGGCCTTCACGGTATCGCGTTCGGTAGAATTGAACAGGATCAGGCTCCGGAGTTGGATCAGGTTTTCCAAAAGATCGGCAAACGTTTGGCTATCCGTACCGCTGTTGGCGGGTGTTTTCCAATAATACCAACCCAGCAAACCAAGCATAGGCAATGCTGCCATACTGGTGCGCAAAAGTGTCGTTTTGTGTTTCTGCCAGGCGGCGCCGGCGCCACCCCTACGTGCCGAGCGCAACCACTCCGTAAGGGCGGCGCTGCCCACCAGCGCGAGGCTGAATACAGCGCCCATGGCGTGGGTGAAATACAAGACAACCCAACATGCGCCGAGTGTTACCAGATGGCGAACAGACAGATTATTTCGGTTCTTCAACCAATACCCGCCGAGCCAGAAGAAAATGGCGATGCTGAAGGCGAAATTGTAAAAACCCGATACGAGCAGGTGGTGCCACACAAAAAGCACACCCGCGCTACTCAGAAAGATGCTTTCCGGGTTGATTTGCCGGAGCAGATAGCGAAGGCCTAAACCGAAAAGCAGGATGTAGCCAGTCAGGAAAACCTTCTCCGCAATCTCCGGCGCAAAAACCAGTTGCAGGGCTGCGAGGCAAATATGGCTGAGCCAGTTGGGTTGCAGGTGCAGGTTCAGGTCGTAGAATGCACCGTAGAAATCGAGGTTGCGCCCGAGCATGTAATCCAGCAGCACTTTGGAATTGTACACGTGGCAAGGCCCGTCGCCGGTCACGAAAAAGCGGCCGGAAGCCCAGAGTGGTAGCAGGGAAAGCGCCAGCAAAGCAAAGAAAAACCAGCGTTCGGAAGGCTGGGAGGAGCGGTCGGCCATTGTTTTTTTGGGTGCAAGGATAAGGCGCAAAAGGCAAATGCGTGATCCGGGTATAAAAAATGACGCATCCGGCTTGAACCGAATGCGTCATCGAAGTACAGTTTCCGGGAAGCGGAAACTGCAGGTATTTGCGAAAAATCAGATTGCCACGTGTTTGAAGCCGGTAACCGTGAGGCCTTTCTCGAGGCTTTGCAGGTACTGGTCCACGGTCTGATCGTTGTTTTTCACATACTTCTGACCAAGCAGCGTGTTTTCCTGGAAAAACTTGTTCAGGCGGCCCAGCGAGATTTTTTCGAGCATGTCTTCTGCCTTGCCTTCGTTGCGAGCCAGTTCCTTGCCGATCTCGATTTCTTTTTCCACGATTTTCGGATCAATGTCGTCTTTGCTGACGGACACCGGATTCATGGCAGCGATCTGCATGGCGAGGTTGCGGCCTGCTTCTTCGAAGCCGGCTTTGTTCAGCGCCAGCAGCACGGAACGTTTGCGGTTGGAGTGGTTGTAGGTGACGACCTGTGCGCCTTCGATTCGTTCGTAGCGACCGAGTTCGACTTTTTCGCCGATCACGCCGTTTTGCTCACCCACTTTTTCGCGGATGCTCACGCCGGCCTCAAACGGCAAGTCGAGCAGTGCTTCGAGGGATTCCGGGTAGTTGGCAAGTGCGATGTCGGCCATTTTCTGGGCCAGTGCGATGTAGCCTTCGTTGCGGGCCACAAAGTCGGTTTCGCATTGCAGGGCCACGATGATGCCTTTGGTCTGGTCGGCACTTGTTTGTGCGATCACGACACCTTCTTTGGCTTCGCGGTCTTCGCGTTTGGCGGCTTTGGCGATACCTTTTTTGCGGAGTTCGTCAATGGCGCCTTGAAAATCGCCTTCGGCTTCGACGAGTGCTTTTTTGCAATCCATCATGCCGGCTCCGGTCATTTCCCGGAGTTTTTGAATATCGGCTGTCGAAATTTTAACTTCAGACATTATGTATTGAAATTGAGTGGTTGGTGAAGGTTTTATAAACAACGAAATGTCAGGTTATTCGCAGCACCGGGCAAAATACCCGGCGTGCACCGACAATCTTCATTCATCATTAATAATTCATCATTAAGTTCAGGCTTCTGCGCCTTCCTTTTCGTCGCCTTTCACGGCTTTGCGTTCTTCCAGGCCTTCGCGGATGGCTTCCGTGAGGTAGTTGGTGATGAACGCGATAGCCTTGGAAGCGTCGTCATTGCTGGGGATGGCGTAGTCCACGAGGGTCGGGTCGGAGTTGGTATCCACGATGCCGACGGTTTTGATCCCGAGTTTGCGGGCCTCGGCCAATGCGAGGTGTTCGTGGTGGATGTCCACGATGAACACGGCGGAAGGCAGGCGGTTAAGGTTGGCAATACCTCCGAGTTGCTTGCTCATTTTAGCGTGTTCGCGGCTCAGCGTGAGGCGCTCCTTCTTGGTAATGCTGGTAAGCGTGGCATCGGAGAGCATGCGCTCAATATTGTTCATCTTTTTGACCGACTTGCGGATGGTCATAAAGTTGGTCATCATACCGCCGAGCCAGCGGTCGGTCACGTAAGGCATACCGACACTTTCGGCGGCCTTCTGCACGATCTCGCGGGCCTGCTTTTTGGTGGCCACGAACATGATCTTTTTGCCGCTTTTGGCCATAAGTTTCATGGCTTGCGCGGTGCGCTCCAGGCACTCAGCCGTACGGTTGAGGTCAATGATGTGGATGCCCTTGTGCTCCATAAAAATGTACGGAGTCATTTTCGGGTTCCACTTTTTGCGCAGGTGGCCGAAGTGGCAGCCCGCGTCGAGCAATTCTTTATAGGTAGGCTTCTGCATTGTTCAAAATTTTAACGTTTGGAGAACTGGAAGCGTTTGCGCGCTTTGGGTTTGCCATACT
This sequence comes from Saprospiraceae bacterium, assembly GCA_016787285.1. Classification (GTDB taxonomy): domain Bacteria; phylum Bacteroidota; class Bacteroidia; order Chitinophagales; family Saprospiraceae; genus M3007. The sequence goes on from JAEUUV010000129.1 coordinate 6,276, forward strand.
TTTTGCGTTCCACGGCGCGGCTGTCGCGCGTGAGGAATTTTTTGTCCTTGAGCGGCTTTTTGAACTCGGCGTTCAACTTCACCAAGGCGCGGCTCAGGCCCATACGTACGGCTTCGGCCTGGCCTTTGAAGCCGCCGCCACGCACGTTGATCTTGAGGTCGTAAATGTTGTCCACACCGACCACAGCGAAAGGATCGGTCACGTTGTGTTGTACGTGCATCTGGGGGAAATACTCGCGGTAGTCTTTTCCGTTTACCGTGATTTTGCCTTCCCCTTGCATCAGGTACACCCGGGCAACGGCAGTTTTTCGGCGCCCGATGGCATTTATCATTTCCATACGTTGCTAAATTTAGAATTTGAGTGTTTCAGGTTTTTGTGCGGTGTGCGGGTGCTCCGGACCGGCGTACACAAACATACGCTTGTACACCTGGCGGCCCAGTTTGGTTTTGGGCAACATTCCCTTCACGGCGCGTTCGAGAATGCGGCGCGGGTCTTTGTCCCAAAGTTCCGTAGCCAATGTGATTTTCAGGCCGCCCGGGTGGTGCGAGTAGTCTTTGTATTCTTTCTGATCCCACTTTTTGCCGGTGAAGCGCGCTTTGTCGGCATTGATGATGATCACATAGTCGCCGGTATCGGCGTGGGGCGTGTAGCTGGGCTTGTTTTTGCCGCGCAGGATGCTGGCAACGCGTGTGCACAGGCGACCAACCACCTGATTTTCCGCGTCTACCACATACCACTTGTGCTCCGCTTTTTCTTTACTGACGGATTCCGTCCGGTAACTCAGCGTATTCATTTTATGTGCTGTTAAATGTTGAAATGTTGAACCTGAAAACAGGGGCTTTTTCAAAAGCGGCGGCAAAGGTATTGCGAGGCTTCGGAACGAACAAGCAATCGGCAAAGATTGTCCGATAGTTTTTTTGCAAGTCGCTGAAAACGAGCATTTTTTTTGCCCAAATATTTTTTGGTAAAAACAACGACGAACTTTTCAGCGCCTGATTTTCAGGAATTTGAATAAAACTGCGCCCTGAGGTGACGCCGGTAAGTTGCCCTACTCGCCGGGCCGATAAAAAAAATCCGTGCCCAATCCCCGGCGGGACGGAACACGGATCGAAGCCCGAAACCGGGCATTGCAGAAAAGTGCTCTTTTCACAGCTTAATCCATCACGCATCACTCACGTTGAAATAATGTTTTAAGGCATCCAGGAAGGTATCTTTCTGACCGGCAGAAACGGTGAGGGTGGCACTGTTTTGGAGCACAACGTGGCCACCCTTTCCCCGTACGTATTTTTTAATATGGCGCAAATGAATCGTATGCGAGCGATGTATACGCACGAAAGCCGTCGCCGGCAACATCAACTCCACCTCGCGCAGGGTACGGCATACGAGAATTTGCCGCCCGTCGAGGAAGTGCAATACGGTGTAGTTGCCGCTGGCTTCGAGGTATGCGATACGTTTCACTTTTTCAAAACACAATCCGTCCATGGTCGGCAATACCACTTTCCCCCCCTTGTCCGGACGATGGGTCTGTACCGCCGGTTCCGGATCGGGCAGGCGAACGAGTTCGGGCAACAACGGCACGGCACGTGCGGTGCGCACGGGTTCGGAAAAATCGGAAGCAGACGGGTACGGAGCAGCGGTCAACATAGCAGCGCGAGTTTTTTGAAAACGATGGGACAAAGGTACCGGCACGGGCTACCGATGCCAACCCAAGTTTGAGGCATAAGTCAGGTTTCCGAATGCATTTTAATAGTTGTCGGGTTGGTAAAAAAGCGGCACTTTTGTTCGCCCGAAAACAATTTTCCCGGAAAGTGCCGCCGGCACGAGAGGAAAATTGCCGGCACTGGCACCCATGTCCAAGACGCCTTCCGACAAGTTATTCCGACTCATACGCGGGCTTACCGCCCAGGAGAAACGCTACTTCCATGTATACGTGGGGGGCAAAGCAGAATACGCAAGCAAGTATGTGCAGCTGTTCGACGCCATGGCCGAAATGCCCGTCTTCGACGACGAGGCCTTGCGCCGCAGGGTATACCAGGGTCAGCCGGTGGAAACCAGAAAGTACTCCGAACTCAAAGCCTACCTGTACGACCTGGTGCTGAAAAGCCTGCAAGCCTTCGACGAGCAAAACTCGGTTGTGTTCCGGCTCAACCACCAGATGCAAAGCGTGGCCGTGCTCTTCAAACGCGGCCACTACGACGCCTGCCGCGACCAGCTGCAAAAGGCCGCCAAAACGGCCCGGCAGTACGAGTGCTTCACCCACCTGCTCGAAATCGTGCGCTGGGAAAAACACCTGGCGTACACCCGCATGGACGTGGATTTTTTGCACAAACAGTTTGACCAACTCCAGTTCACCGAGAAGCAGACGCTGGAGCAACTGAGCAACGTAGCGGCCTACCGAAAACTGTTTTTTCAGGTGTACACCGCCATCAAACGCGAAGCCTTGCAGCGCGGTGGCGAACGTGCCGCGCGTTTGGCGACCCTTGTTCAGCACGAACTCTTGCGCGACCCGGAAAATGCACTGTCCCATACCGCGCGGGTGCTGTACTACCGCACACTCAACCTTTACCATTACGCAGCCTCGGAACGGGAGCAGTTTTATGAAACCGGGAAAAAACTGATCGAATTGCTGGAGTCCCAGCCACATTTCATGCGCGAAAATCTGGCCGATTACATTGCTGCTCTCAGCAATTTCATCCTCTCCTGCGGCCTGCTCGAACGCTATGACGAAGTGCGTACTACTCTCCACAAACTGCGACACCTGAGCCCGTTAACCGAAGATGACCGCCTGAAAATCCACCGCCAGTACTACAACAACATGTTCGCGCTGTGCATTTTCACGGGCGCCTTTGAGGAGGCCCGGCACGAGATGGAGCGCTGCCAGTCCGAAGCCGTGCGCTTCGATCCGCAGGACTACGAAACAGCCAGTTTTCTGATCCAGTACTGTTGTATCTGCTTCGGTTGCGGCGATTTCGGCGGAGCGCTCGACTACCTGAACCAGTGGCTCAATCAACCCCGTACGGTGGAACGGGAAGACCTCCAAAGCCTGGCGCGTATCCTGGCGCTGATCCTGCATTTTGAGATGGGAAACACCGTTTTGCTGGACTCACTGCTGCGCTCTGCCACGCGGTTTTTACAAAAAAAGAACCGCCTCTACGACCTGGAGAGGCGGTTTTTTCACCTGATGCCCGAGTTGATGCGCGCACGAAACGATCAGGAAAAACAGACGGCATTTCAAAAAATGCAGGACGACCTCCGGCATCTCGCCGCCTGGCCGGAGACGCGCACCGTGCTGCAAACTTTCGATTTGGAAGCCTGGCTGGAAGCCAAAATTCAGAACCGGCCCTTCGCCCGGGTGGTGCGCGATAAATGGTCGCGACGAAACCAACCGTAGTACAAAACCCTGCCGGAACGGCAACTCAAAAAATACGGACGTTGCTTTTTGTCACCGGATAACTCACGGATTCCTGCTCGTCCGAACGGGTATCCACGGTTGTCCAGCGGGTGCGGTAAGCATAGCGGCGGCCCCGAATGATGTAATGCCCGCCTTTGACGCGGCCCATTTGCTCCTCGTCGAGCGTCGTGACGAAACTTTTGACCTTGAGATCAGTGAGCGAGAGTGTAGATTTTGCCATACGATGCGGAGGTTTTGTGTGAAAAAACAGCCAGGATTTTGAACGGGGTATAAAGGTAATCGGAAACTGTACATCCCGCCACCGGGGGTGTTTGCCATTTTTTTGGAAAAGTCAGGTTTCCGATTGGATTTTTTTCGCCGCAGAGACGCGTGTTTTTTCAGCGCCCTACCATATCCTCCGGGCGTACCCAGGCATCGAATTCTTCGGACGTCAGGTAGCCCAGCGCAAGCGCCGACTCCTTGAGCGTCAGCCCTTCCTTGTGCGCTTTTTGGGCAATTTCGGCGGCTTTGTAGTAGCCGATTTTGGTATTGAGCGCCGTCACCAGCATGAGCGAATTGTTTACATGCTTGCGGATGTTGTCGTGCAGCGGTTCGATACCGGCGGCGCATTTGTCGTTGAACGACACGCAAGCCTCGCCGATCAGGCGGGCCGAGTGCAGGAAGTTGTAGATCATCACCGGCTTGAACACGTTGAGTTCGAAGTGACCGTTGGAGCCGCCGATGTTGATGGCCACGTCGTTGCCCAGCACCTGCGCCGCTACCATCGTGAGTGCTTCACACTGGGTGGGGTTCACCTTGCCGGGCATAATGGACGAACCGGGCTCGTTGTCGGGAATAAAAATTTCACCGATACCGGAGCGCGGCCCGGAGGAAAGCATCCGGATGTCGTTGGCAATTTTCATCAGACTGACGGCTACCGTTTTCAGGGCGCCGTGGCTTTCCACAATACCGTCGTGCGCAGCCAGTGCCTCGAATTTGTTGGGCGCCGTCGCGAAAGGCAGACCCGTCAGGGCGGCGATGTGGCGGGCCACATTTTCGGAGTATCCCTTCGGTGTGTTGATGCCCGTGCCGACGGCTGTGCCCCCGAGCGCCAGTTCGCTCAGATGTGCCAGGCTGTTTCGGATGGCCCGAAGGCCGTGATCCAACTGGGCGGCATAGCCCGAAAATTCCTGACCGAGGGTAAGCGGCGTGGCGTCCATGAAGTGCGTCCGGCCGATTTTGACCACGTCCATGAACGCTTCGGACTTGGCCCGGAGCGTGTCGCGCAGTTTCTCGATACCGGGTATCGTCACCTCCACAAGCATTTTGTAGGCGGCGATGTGCATGGCCGTCGGGAAGGTGTCGTTGGACGACTGCGACTTGTTCACATCGTCGTTTGGATGCACGAATTTTTGCTCGTCGGTCAGTTGGCCGCCGTTCAGCACGTGTGCCCGGTAGGCGATAACTTCATTGGCGTTCATGTTGCTCTGGGTGCCGGAGCCGGTTTGCCACACCACGAGCGGGAACTGGTCGTCAAGTTTGCCGGCCAGCACCTCGTCACACACGCGCCCGATGAGTTCACATTTTTCTTTCGGCAAAACACCGGCCTCGAAATTCGTCAACGCAGCGGCTTTTTTCAGGTACGCAAACGCCCGAATGATCTCGATCGGCATCCGGTTGGTGTCGCGGGCAATTTTGAAATTCTCGATGGAGCGCTGCGTCTGGGCGCCCCAGTAGGCGTCGGCAGGTACCTGCACTTTGCCCATGGTGTCTTTTTCTGTGCGGAATGTCATGTTGTGAGCGGGTTGGAAGGTTTCTGGTTAGAAGGTTTCTGGTTGGAGGGTTGGAAAGTTTCGGGTTGATTTCGGCGCAAAATTAATGTGATGTGCTGGTAGTTCTTTGAAAAAGCCGAAATTTGGCAATCGTTTTCCTGTACCCTCTCTAAAACCTTCCAACCAGAAACCCTCAAACCAGAAACCATTTACCTGTGATACGAATTTTCATTTCCGACGACCATGTTATGTTTGCCGAAGGCCTCGAAACCATGTTGGGTGGCGAGCCTGACTTCGAGGTGTGCGGGCTTGCCCGAAATGCTGCCGACACCCTGAAACAGGTGCCCGAGGTGGAACCCAATGTCCTTTTACTCGACATAAACCTGCCCGACAAATCGGGCCTTGACGTGTGTAAACAATTGCGGGCGGAGCAACCCGACGTTAAAATTCTTGCGCTGTCCATGCACAACGACGAGAGTTACATCAGCGCTATGCTCAACCTCGGCGCTCAGGGTTATGTGCTGAAAAACACCGGCCGCACCGAACTGTGCGCCGCCATTCGCGCTTTAGCCGAGGGGCGGACGTATTTTTCCCAGGAGGTGACGGACACCATGATGCAAAGCCTGATGCGCGAACGCAAGGGCGGCACGGCTAAGGAACCACCCAAAATCAGTCGCCGGGAACGCGAAGTGCTCAAACTCATCATGGACGAATGCACCACCCAGGAAATTGCGGCACAATTGTTTCTGTCGGAAAAAACCGTGGAAAGCCACCGTGCCGCCCTGCTGGCCAAATTGGGCGCCCGCAACACGGCGGGTCTGGTTAAAGCCGCCCTTCACTGGAAGATTCTTGAGGATTGAAACAGAAACAAACACGTCGCCGATTACTTGTCCCCCAGGGCAAATACTGGATTTTGGTTTGCCTCCTGGCGGCCCCTATGCTGATTTGGGCGCAGCCCGGTTTTGAAGACCGCTTGTCATTCGAGCAAATCCAGACCCTGCTCGCCGACGGCATTTCCAATCGGGATCCAGGCAAACAGGCGCTTGGCTGGTACAAATGGGCCATTTACCGGGAGCAGGAAACGCTGAACCGCGACTCGGCTTTTCAGTACCTGGCCCGCAGTGTGGACCTTTTTCTCCTTGCCGGTGACACCACGGCCTACCACCGCGCGCGCGCCGAACTCGCCATTCGGCTGCCCGAGCGCGGCATGGCGGAAGATGCCATCGAAATGCAGCAGGAGGCGCTGGACTATTTTCGGAGAACTCAAAACAGACGCCTCGAAACGCTCGTGCTGGCCCAAATGGCGCAGGTGTATCAATTGCAGGGCGATACTGCGCGGGCTTCTGCCCTGAAAAAGGCTTTCCGCGACAAAGGGCTGATGCTGCAGGACACTTTTCTGCTTATCACGGTTTTCCTGGACGACGTGGCCCGCTTGCAAAACGAGCGAAACTACCGCGACGCCATTTCGCTGGCCTTTCGCGTACTCGAACTTGCCCGGCAAAGCAAACGCCACGAGTACGGAACTCTGGCCGAGTACCAAATCGGCTACCTGAACAAACTGGCCAGAGACAACTACATGGCCCTGCGGTTTTTCAAACGCGCCGAAGCCTCCATTTCCGCCGCATACGATCCTTTGCGCCGCGACATCTACCGTCAACTTTCCGCCGTTTACACCGAACTCGACAGCCTGCGCCCGGCCCTGTACTACGCCACGCGGCATATCGAACTGGGCGATACCCTGCTCAGCCGCGACCGCATCGCCACCTCCCACAGGCTGGCTGCCCAGTATGGCGAAAAAGAACGAAGCCGCCAACTGGACGAGTTAAAGGCCCGGCAAGAAGAACTGGAACTTTCCAAGCGCCAGCAGCGCGACTTTTTCTACGCTATCCTGCTCTTTTTCGGCGCCATCATTCTGGCTCTGTTTTTTATGGTGCGCGACTACCGGCACCGCTTGGCCACCAACCGGGTCATTGCCGAACAAAATGAAAAGATCAACCAACAAACCATCCGGCAACTGGAAGCCAACTTCCGGATCGAATCCATGCAAAGCATGCTGGAAGGGCAGGAACTCGAACGAAAACGCATCGCCACCGACCTGCACGACAGCCTCGGAGGACTGCTGGCCGCCACGAAAATTCGCCTCGAAAACCTCTCGGGGAAGGTGCCCGAACTCAGCCGGAACGAAGAATTTTCCAAGGTCAAAGACCTGCTCAACGACACCATTGCCGAAACCCGCCAGATTTCCCGAAACCTGCAACCCGGCTCGCTGCATCAGTTCGGCCTGATGAAGGCCGTTCGCGACCTCATCGTGCGGGTGCGCGGCGACGGCGTGCCGACCATTGATTTTCAGCATTTCGGCGAATTCGAGGGCATTGACCACACCGTGGCGCTGAACTGCTACCGGATCGTGCAGGAACTCCTGCAAAACAGCATCAAGCATGCCAAGGCCACGGAAATACTAGTACAACTCACCCGCACCGAAAACGAACTGGCGCTATTGGTGGAAGACAACGGCCTCGGCTACGACCCCGATACCGTCACCAAGGGCATGGGCACCGACAACCTCAGCCAGCGCGTGCAATTCATACGCGGCGACATCAGCATTCAGTCGGCCAAGGGCCAAGGTACCAGCACCATGGTTACGGTACCGCTCGACAGCCGTCCGCCGGCGCCAGGAACACAAGTCCAGGCACTTTCCCCTACTTCGTAACTCGTACTTCGTCAACCGCCTCTCGGGTAGTTGCCGTCTTCTTCCGGCTCATCCGGAGGTGCAGTGCGCAGTACTTTCAGGAAAAAATAAACAGTGACGGCTATGACGATGCCATTGGCCGCAAGAAACATGAGGAGTGCGGATGTGGTCATTTTATTTATTTTTAATCATTTTCGCCGCTGTTGGCATCCCCGCCAACAGCATGGTAGTGCTCAATAATTTCGGCACCGAGCTCCGCTGTTGTTGTTGGCGGGGACGCCAACAACGGCGAAAACACCAGAACACGTTGCTTTTTAATCCTTATGCAACACCGGAATTCGCCCTTCGCGCTCGCGTTTGCGCTGGGCGACGTACACGGCATAGGCGATGAGGGCAAACAGCAACACCAGCAGCAGGCGCGAGCCGTTGACGAACATCAGGGTTTCTTCCAGTTGGGCGCGTTCGGCGGCATCGGTGGCGGCGGCAATTTTCGCGTGAATGTCCTTGTTCGCTATTTTGTCCAGAATACCGCCGGTACTAAACAGGCTTCCAAGAAATACCGCTAAAAGAATGACCGGCGTTACGAATTTGATGATGTACTTGTAAATCACCGGTACTTTCATGTCGGCGCTGCGGTTGATTTCGGCCCAGCCCTTGTCCATGCCGAACACCCAGGCGAACAGGATGATTTCGAACAGGGCAAATACCACCAGCGACACCGTGCCGGCCCAGTAGTCGTACTCGTCGAACACCCCGTGGCTGAAAAACAGCACCGTCGGTGCGCCGAGGATGAGCACCAGCGCGCCGAAGGCCCAGGCCGAGGTTTCGCGTTTCCAGCCGAATTCATCGCGGAGGAAACCCATCACGGGGGTGCCCATTGCCAGCGACGAGGTGATGCCGGCAAAAAACAGCAACCCGAACCAAGCCATACCGGCCAATGCCGCGAGGATCGGCCCCCACTGCTGGAACAGGTACGGCAGGGTACGGAAACCGAGGCCAAGGCCGCCGGTCTGGGTCAGCTCCACCACTTTGTCAATGCCGAGGTACCCGACCGAAATCGGGATGAGGATGGCTGCGCCGAGCACAACTTCCACAAATTCGTTCATCCAGCCGGCCGACATGGCGTTGAGCGCCACGTCGTCGCGCTGGCGCAGGTAGGAGGCGTAGCACTGGATGCTGCCCATACCCACCGAGAGCGTGAAAAAGATTTGACCGGCAGCCGCCAGCCACACTTTGAAATCCCAGATGGAGTCGAACCGGGGCGTCCAGAGATAGTTCAGGCCTACTGTGCCGTCGTTGACGGCGCCCGCTTCACCGCCCGTGAGTGTGATACCCCGGATGGCGAGGAAAATGCCAAAGAATATTAACAGCGGCATGCCGACTTTGGCGGCAATTTCCACGCCGCCGGAGAGGCCGCGGGAGAGGATCCAAGTGTTCAGCAGCAGGCAAATAACCCAGAAAATAATCGGCTCCGAACTGCCCAGCCCCACATACGAGTCGAACATCTGGCTGACCGTTTCCGGGCTTTGTCCGGAGAAGGCCCCGGATATGGAACGCCATACATACGCCAGTGTCCAGCTCTCGAGGTAGCAGTAGTAGGCCGCTACGGCGAGGTTGGTGAAGATGCCGAACACGCCCACGTATTTCCACCAGTTGCGTTTGCCGCCGCTCATATTGTTGAGGATGAACGGCGTGGAGTGGTCGCCGTATTTACCGCCGTAGCGGCCCATGCTCCACTCCACGAACAGGAGCGGGATACCCATGAGGAGGAAGCAGGTGAGGTAAGGGATGATGAATGCACCACCGCCGTTTTGAATGGCCTGGGCCGGGAAGCGCAGGAAGTTGCCCAATCCGACGGCATTGCCCGCCATAGCCAGCACGAGGCCGACCCGCGAGCCCCAGTTCTCTTTGCTCATACCAAAGTCAGTTTTGTTTTTCCGTTGTGAACAGGATAGTTGTTTTTCGGCGGGCAAGATAGGCAATGCGTTTGCTAAACGTCAAATAGTTTGGCAAATAGCCTCTCAGGTATTGAGGTGGTTCCGGCGCGTACGAAACTGAAGCAAATACCCTCTTTTGGAAATATCGTCCAGAAAAGAGCGTCCGATAAGTTCCTCCATCCTTGATGCGCTGCGGTATTCCTGCTGCGACTTGGGCAGGGTGAGGCTGATGGCGGGCTTGCTGCTGTCGGTCCACCAGCCCTCGGCATACCGGAATACATAGTTCCGGGCATCGTCCTCCTCCAGCACTTCGGCCAATTCGCCGTTTCGATAAACTGCTGCCTTTCTCATTGCGGTTGTTTCACGGATACTATGACTTCCAGGCCCAACACATCGGCGATTTGAAGCACGACCGCAAGCGTCGGATTGGCCACTCCGCGCTCCATCTTGTAGAGCGTGTTGATGCTTACATCGGCCAATTCTGCCAAGTGCGGTTGGGTCACGCCAAGGGATTTACGCCGGGTTTTGATTGTTTGTCCAATTTCCAAAATTGACATTATAGTGTGATTTTTGGACAAAAATACACCGCCCCGAGTTAAAAGTAAATCAAAAATCACACTATGATGTGATTTTTTGCAAACAAAGTCTTCCCATCAATGCACCACCACCTTCCGTATCGCGCGTTCGCCGGTTTTTGCGGCCACCACCTCCACGACGTACATGCCTGCCGGCAGTTGGGCAACGGAGAGTTGCACGGGGTTTTCCCGATCGCAGTATGGGTCACAGGGGAATGCTCGTTCCGTCACAATCCGGCCCAAGGCATCGTACAAACGGACATATTCGGGTTGTCCGCCGTCAATCAGAACGTTCAAAAGCGCGGAGGAGGGATTGGGAAACACGCGCACGAAAAGGCGCTGAAAAGAAAAACCGGGCCAGTTTCTACACGTAGGTGCAAGGTACATGAACTCGTGGCCGTGAATGAACCCGTCCTGAATGAAATTTTCCTCCGAAACGATGGCATCAAACCAAGACCGGGGCGTCAATGCAGTATCCCTTGGGTATAAAGTGGTCTTGTACATTAACCGGTTTGTCCATTGTGGCGGCAAAACGCGGGTGTCCCAAGAGAGCACCCCACGACGGTCGCCAGGGGTATTTTGGGCGCTGATTTCCGTCCATGCGCCGGGCAGGTAAGGGTTTCCTTCAAACGCGCGTTCCGTTACAGGCGCCGGAAACCACCCGTACCCGTTTCCGGTTTTTTGCATTGGGCTGCCGTCGCGCCAACGAGCAGTAAGGTAATTGAAATACTCCGCAGGTTTCTCCGGCGACCACATGGCCGGCGACACCAACGGGGTATTGGTAGGCCAGATCGGTACCAACCGCGCTTGCTGTATGTTGCCGTTGTCATCAACAGGCAAACTGATGACACCAGTCATCAGCAATGGCGGATGTGCTTCGAACCCGCCGGAGTCTATGGCGGCGGCGTTGTAGGTGAAATACGAATCCCACAGGCTGCCGTGATAGTCGTCGTCCGGGTTGCCGATGTCCGCATTCATGTACAAGCCGACTTGCGCAGAGTCAATTGGGTCATTGCTTGTGTTTTGCCACTCGAAGGCCATAAAAAAGGAGTTTCCCAAAACAGGTTTTTCGTCACAGCGGTACGCAAGCATTTGCCCTGTTCCCTGTATCGGCAATTGGCCGATCCCTTGATTCGGAAACATTCCTATTGTGTCCGTATGAAAGGCGAAAAAGTGCATCTGGTCGGGGAATAAAGGAAACGCACCTCCACCGCGTGGCCTAATTACGGGAAAATCTCCTTGGTCCGGTTCGTATTCTTTGTTCAGGTTGTTGTCGTAAAAATTGTAGCGGAGCGCAAAGTTCTCCGGCAAGGCAAACCCGTTGTAGCCCTCGAAAAAACGGTTTCCTTTTCCCGGCCACGCAAAAATCGCCTCAATCGGGTTGTCAATATGTGCGTTGTCGGAGTAGTCGGCTACGTGTTGCTCAATCTGCTCGAGGGTTACGCTCCAGATTTTGCCCGACCCCGGCACCCCGGCAAAGCCGGCCCGAAAATCCGTGGCCCGAGGCTCGAATTTTTGCACGGACAACAGCAGGTTGGCGCCCGGGTCGAGTCCGCCGAACCAAAGCCCGGCGTCCTGCACCACTTTCACCCATTTTGCTTCGCCCTGCGGCGAGGTATGGCGGTACAGCACCGCCCCGCCCGGCGCACCGGAGTACAGGCTGCCGTCGGCCCGCAGGCAGATACGCAGGTTTCCGGCTTCGATCCAGAGCGAGTCTGTCGGGGTCTGAGCGGTAGCTGCAGCACATAAAAGTGCAAACAGGAACAGCAGAATGTTGAGTTTCGGCATGGCACGGATGATTTTGCTGCAAAATCACGGTTTTCTGCCGATTCACGAGCGACAAGTTTTTTCAAAAGTCAGGTTCCCGGATCGCGCGCGACTACCCATAGAGCTCATACAAAACCTGACTTCGGTCGTAGCCCAACTTGACGAGCAGGTTGGCCACCGCGTCATCAATCATGTTGGTCCAGCCGCAGAGGTAGAAGGCCACATCGGGGCGTTTTTGGGCGTAGTGCTCCAGATAAATCTGATGCACGTAGCCGTTGTAGCCGCCCCACTCGGGCTGGCGGGACAGGGCCACGTCGTAGCGAAAACCGGGCATGCTGCGGGCAAGCGCCTCGAATTCGGCGCGGTACAAGATGTCGGCTTCGGTACGGGCGCCGAAGATGAGGTGGATGTTCCGGTGCGGTTTGCCGCTGTGCTGCAAGTCGCGCAACATGCTGCGGAAGGGCGCCACGCCCGTGCCCGTGCAGATGAGCACCAGGTCTTTTTCGATGGTGTCGGGCAGGCAAAACGTACCTTCGGGGCCTTTCCAGCGGAGGGTGCTGCCCACTTGCACGTCGTCGAACAGGTAGCGCGTGGCCAATCCGTCGGGTGCGCGCACGATGCAAAGTTCCAGCAGATCGGGATCATCGCCCGGGGCGGAAGCAATGGAGTAGCTGCGCCAGCGCTGCAGGCGTTTTTCGCCCACGGGCAGGTCGAAGGTGATGAACTGGCCGGCGCGAAAATCGGGGTGCGGCTCGTCAGGCGTTTGCAGCCAGAAGCGGCGCACGCTCGGGCTTGCCTGTTCGATTCGGACGACAGTGCTGTTGTACCAGGTGGGCATAAGCGTTTAATTATCAATTCACCCCTTCCGGGTTCCGGTCTGCCGGGTCAATCCCCTCTTCCTCGGGCAGGACGACGGCTTCGGGCTGCGCCGGGGGCTGAACGTCGGACACAACAGGAGGTTCTGCCGGGGCCACAGGTTCTGCCGGAACAGGCGCCTCCGGCTGGGCGGGTATTTCCGGCGCAGGTGTAGTTTGTCCACCCGATACCGTAGCGCCAGGCACCAAGGTTACACCATGCTTTTCGAGGTATGCTTTCACGGCATTCTGGATATCGTCGGACGCGGCCGCCTTGTCGTTCTGGCGGGAAATTTCAGCCCATTTGTTGTTTTCCTTGGCCATAATGTCTTCGGCTTGCGACACCAGTAGGGAATAGGCGCCTTCGGCAGAAAGGCCGGTGTACGGGCCGCTCCGGCCCATGAAAAACGAAAACTCCTGGCGCAGTTTTTCGGCGGTCATGCGGTAATCAATGTAGTGCTCCTGGCTTTTGTACAGGGAGTTGAAGCCCTCCAGAATGGCGATGGTCACGCCGGCCGCGCCGACGATGATTTTGATGATCAGGTCGAAGATGGGATTGGACTGTCCATCGCCGAAGGTCAGACCGATCAGGCCCACCAAAAAAGGTATTGCTGCCGACAGAATAATCACCCACCGGCGTGCAGACTCCCATTTCCGTTTGAAAAACCCGCTCTTTTTGTCGTACCACGTGATCTGATCGCCAAGGCGGTTGATCAGAAAATTGCCGAAATGCGGCGGCGCATCCGTGGTGGCGGACAGGTAATCGCGCAACATTTTGATGGGATCGTACTGCTGCTGGCCGGCAGGAGTCGGCGATGTCGGTGTAACGGTTGTGTTGGCCATGATTTTATTTTTTAAAATTTTTCCCGTTGCAAGGTAGCAGTACCTATGCAGATTGTCAGGCGTTTTTTCCGCAGGAAATCGGTATCCGCGTGGCAAGCCTTCGTGAACCCTCCATACCGCACAGGCACTACGGCCGCTCCACTTCCGTCTTTGCGTTTTTCAGGTTTTTGTTCAGGAAATTCGTCATCAGCCCGTACAGGTGCAGTTTGGCATTGCCGCCGCTGATCCCGTGGTCGAGGTTGGGGTAAAACATGGAATCGAACGGCTTGCCGGCGGCGATGAGCCTGTTAGTCATTTCGGCGCTGTGCTGGAAGTGGACGTTGTCGTCGGCCAGACCATGCACGAGCAGGTACTTGCCGCCGAGTTTGTCGGCAAAATTGACCGGCGCATTTTCGGCATAGCCGTCCGGGTTTTCTGCTTCGGTGCGCATGTAGCGCTCGGTGTAGGCGCTGTCGTACCATTTCCAGTTGGTCACCGGCGCCACAGCGATGCCGGCGGAAAACACCTCGCCGCCTTTGAGCATGCACAACGACGACATGTAGCCGCCGTAACTCCAGCCGAAAATACCGACGCGTTTGGCATCCACGTAAGGCAGGCTGCCGAGGTATTTGGCCGCGGCAATCTGGTCTTCGGTTTCGTACTTGCCGAGGTTCAGATAGGTCATTTTTTTAAACTCCTCGCCGCGCGCGCCGGTACCGCGGTTGTCCACGCAAGCCACCACGTAGCCTTGTTGCGCCAGCATCTGGAACCACCAGTAGTTGGCGCCCTTCCACGCGTCGGTCACCTGCTGGCTGCCCGGACCACCGTACACGTACATGAGCATGGGCAGTTTTTTGCCCTGAAATTCCGGGGCCGTGGGGCGGATCATCCAGCCGTTGAGCGTGCCGTTCCAGGGTTTGCCCGAAGGGCTGGAAGCGTCCTTGACCGGCACCTGAAAAAACTCTACAGACATAGCGCCGTACTCGGTTTGTTTGGCGCGCAGGGCGCCGTTTTGTTCGATCGAACGGATCGGCTTGCCCGTGCGGTCGCACACTGTGTATTGCGGCGGGGTGTTGATGGCCGAATACGTGTCCACAAAGTAATCGAACGTGCGGCTGAACTGGGCGCTGTGCGTGCCCGTGTCTTTGCTCAGTTGGCGCTGGCCCTTGCCGTTCAGTTTGACCGCGTAAATCTCGCGTTGCATCGGGTTTTCGGCGGCAGCCTGAAAAAAGATCTGCCCGTTCTTTTCGTCCACGCCGTAAAAACCGGTCACGTCCCAGTCGCCTTTGGTCAGGGCCGCGACCTGCTTCCCGTTCTTGTCGTGCAGGTACAGGTGGTTGAACCCGCTTTTTTCGCTTTGCCACACAAAACTGCCGTCGGCTAAAAACTCCGGCTCGTGCAGGTCGAGGTAGTAGCGGCTGATTTCATCGAGCAGAACGGTGCAGGCGCCGGTAGCGGGGTTGGCGGAAAACAGGCGCAGGTGGTTCTGGTGGCGGTTGAGGTGGGTGATGCAGAGTTGACCACCGGGTGTCCAACATATCCGGGGAAGGTAGTCGTTGAAATCGCCGCGTTCGGGCAGTTGCACGGCGAGTGTTTTGGCGGTAGCCAGATCGTAGATGTGGGCCGTCACCACGGAGTTTTTAGCGCCCACTTTGGGGTACTTGAAGGTCACCGGGTCGGGGTAATCACCGCCGCGGTACATATCCATCGTGAACTCGGGCACCTGCCGCTCGTCGAAGCGCAGGAAGGCGATTTTGCTGCCGTCGGGACTCCACTCGAAGGCGCGCACGAGTTCGAACTCTTCCTCGTACACCCAGTCGGAGGTGCCGTTGATGATGGCGTTGGGTTGGCCATCGGTGCTGACGCGGGTGATTGTTCCAGAGGCGAGGTCTTTCAGGTACAGGTCGTTTTCTACGCTGTAAGCCACCTTTTTCCCGTCGGGCGAGAAGGTAGCGCAGCGTTGTTTGGGGCCGTCATGCAGTTGGGTGGTGGCCTGCGTGTTGCGGTCGTACACGAAATAATCGGCACGGGTGCTCCAGCGGTATATTTTTTCCTCGTTGGCGATGAGCAGGATTTTGTCCTCATCGGGGCTGAAGGCATAGCCGGAAAATGCGGGCAGGGCCTGCGTGGTCGCCTTGGGGTCGAGCAGGGCGCCCGATTTTTCGCCCGTGCGCAGGTCGTACTGCTCGATGGCGCCGGCCCGCAGGGCGGTGTAGTGTACGCCGTCGTTCTGAAACCGGAAACCCGGCACGCGCCGGGCGTCGAAGGTGCCGTTGCTCCAGATGTCTTCGAGGGTAACCGGTTTTTGAGCCGCGAGGTGGGTGGGGAGAACCAGCCACAGGACAGTGGCGAGGGGCAGCAGGCGGGAAAGGAAGGTGTGCATCGGCGGATGTGTTTTGAGGGGCGAAAGTACGGGGAGTGTGGGAGGCACGCGGGTATAAATTTTCAAAAGCGGAGCGCTTTCAAATTGGGCGTGTTTGAGATATCTGTGTCACCGTCACTTTCCTTAACCATGAAACGCCGCGCGTGGGTCTTTTGACGACCCCGCGCCAACCGCTTGCTTATCGGATACTTTTGTGCGGTGTCAAAAGACTCGCGCACGGAGCACACATACTCCCCGCCGGCCACAAGTGTTCGACCCTTAAAAATCCCGCTGTGCTTGCGAGGGTCTCCGACCCGATGCAGCTCGCTGCCGGCGATGTTATCCCTGCGATTTACCCAAAAACAGATGGGTAGCCTCTAAAAATTCTTGTGCGCCGGCAATAGCCGCGGCGGCATCGGCTTCTGTAGGTCCAAAATCGAAGTCGTAATCGCAGGATTGCCGGAGATCGAACACGCGCAGCAGGATTTCGTCCAGACTTTGGCTCAAGTCACTGGTTTTTATAAATAATTGCCGAAATTTGACATGTGCCCCATGATGCGTTTTCGAGAAGGAATCCCTGGAATGCAAGAGAGCAGTAACACAATCCAGAATACAATAGTAAGCACGATTGGAAGATGCACGGTAACGCTCATGCTCGTAGTTGAACTTGGCATCGGAAAGGCAATCTTCCGCTCCCAGAAGTATTTTTTTGAGTTCGGGACTCATACTTCGATCCCCTCCCGCCGGATATTCTTGTAGAACAAAAACTGTGAATTTTGCAGGCGGCTCAGGGTAGTTGGGTGCTTGGAAATGTAAATGTCGTTGTCGTAGGAAATCTTGTAAAGCGGGTGACTCATCGTACGCAGTTCTTGTCCCACATCTATTTCTTCGTCTTTCAGGACGACCAAAAAATCAATGTCCGATGCCTCGTTGTAGTCGCCTCGGGCATACGAGCCGTAAAGTATTACTTTGGCCAACCTGTCGCCGTATAACCGTTGAAGTTCGGCTTTCACTGCCCGGGCAATTGCGTTCTTGTCCACCATAATCTGATTCGTTTCAGGTGTGCAAAGTTAGCGATTCGGACGAAATATAGTTCCCCGACAAAATCAAAGCCTGAAATACCTCCCGGCAAGCCATTGTGATCAGGTATTTTTGCTCGAAAGAATTGCCCATGCCTGCACGCACCTCCCTTTCCGCGGTTGGCCGCATCGCGGCCATGAACGACCCGGTATCCCGGAATTATCAGATTACCCGGAGCTACTACGAACTGTCGCAGTGGATGACTACGCGTACCGGTTCCTGTGCCACTTGGTGTACGTTCGCCACCTGGGCAAGCCGGCAAGCCGGACGAACCATCCGCAAGGAAGACCTCCTTGGGGCGCTGGAAAACCACTTAGCCGATGTCCCGGCGCTCAGCCAGGCCATTTACGATATTGCCGGTGACCTCTTGCGGCAAGGCGCCAAATTGGACAAAAAGGCCATCGGCAACCTCCTGTGGGAAATCGCAGACCCCCAGGCTGCCATGAGCCGGGCGAGTGAAGCCGTGGCACGCGGCAACCAAAAAGTGTATGCGGAAATCGCCCGGGAGTTTGCCCGATTTTTGGACACCTGCGGAAGCGACCGCGCCTTCGATGCCGAAAAGATCGCCCGCTTCGGCATGGCCCTCAAACCCGGCGACCCACCCGACGGCCAGCGCTATCTGAAACAGGCATTCGAACGCTACTACCGGGCATTTTTTGAACCGGATCAAAAGAAAAAAGCCGAGTCTGTTTTGTTGGCCAACATCGAAATCGGCTTCCATGAACAAACCCGCCTGCAACCTGAAATTGCCGAAGCGCTGGAAGCCGCGCTGGAGAACCCCGATCGAATCAAAAGCAAACTCCTGCGCACCCTTTTTCCCAATCAATACTGGTTGCTTGCTATCGGCTCGGCCTTCAGGAGCCTTTTCAACAGGCCCACGCCGCTGGACATCGCCATTGCCAAATTCACCACCGAGGCCCGGCGCCGCATTCGATTGTTCCTCTCGGCGCACCTGATGGAACTTGACTTTCCGCATGGCAAACGCCTGCAACTCGGGAAGGACTTGAAGGTCGGTTTTCCGCCCGATTTGCAACAATTGACCGACCCCGACCTGATTGACCTGTTGAAAAAAATTGACCCCACTCCCGATAGCATGAAAGACACCGGCGCGGTGGATTGGGCCAACCTCGCGGACCGGCTTCATTTTATTGCCGACATGTTTCGCGCCTATCAGGAAAACGCCGACATGCTGTTGCCGCCCTTTGATTCGGAAATTTGAATCGGACGCGCGGCCGAACCTACCCTTCCTCCGCGTGCCGCGTCGCTGCTTCCACCATTTTCAACTGCCCGTACGAGTATTTTTCGCCAAAAAATGCCCGGGCTTCGGCATGCAGGGCATTCGGGTGTTCGCTGAAATACTCGAAAATTGCGGTCACATCTTCCACTTCCATAAACGCCAGAATGTCCAGTTCGCCTGTGCCGATGTAGTGGGCCAGGTGCCCTTCGATGGTAGCACGGGCAAATCCGCGTTCGGCGGCGATCTCGTCGAGGGTCATGCCGGAGCGGTACATGTCATAGGAAACGGATTTTGACTCCGGCTTCGGGGGCTTGGGCGCCTCCGGATCGGGCAGGGCGAGGGCGTCGGTTTGCAGCTGGTGAGCGATGCAGTAGTCGCGTACGATGGCGAGCATCTCGGCGCCGAATTGTTTGCTTTTGACTTTGCCGATGCCGCGCACCTTGCGCAGGTCGGACGTGACGACGGGCAGCCGCTCGACCACCTCCAGCAGGGCTTTGGTGAGCAGCACCTCGTAGGGTTCGACGCCGAAGCGCTCGGCGTACTCGTCGCGCCATTTTTGCAAGCGGGCGAACAGGGCCGGGTGCGCCGTGCCCTGCGGGCTGGGCGATGTGCGCGCTGCGGGGGCCTTTTGCGTGTCGGCCTGGAAATCCAGTTCCGCATTGGCTCGGGTGCGCAGGTAGGTTTGGGCGGAAAAGCCTGCCTGCGTCGCAGCAAAGCAGGACTTTTTCACAAACAGTTCTTTTTGCAAGTTTTCCAGGGCTTCCAGAGCAGATTTGCGCACGCTTTTGTTGTCGGTCGTGATCGCCATGCTGCGGGCAGCCGGCAACAGCAGGGCGCCGATTTTGTCCAAAAACCAGGCGCCGGCTTTTCCGATGCGGGCTTGCAGGTCGGCGTTTTGTTCGGGCAGGCATTCCTGCTGAAAGTACCCTTGCAACTGCGGCGTGAATTTATTTGCCAGGGCAAAAACCTGCTCTTCCGCCTGCTCCTGCAACTCCCGAAACTGCCGGAGCGCCTCCGGGAGCAGGGAGTTTTCGTGCTCCAGCAACACGCGGTTCAGTTGCTCGAACCGGCGTTTCAGCAGCGAAAAGTCGAACATTTCGAGGATGAGCGTCTGCTGGAAGGCTTTTTTGGACTGCTCCAGATGGGCCGCGTCGGGCGCATTTTTTTCTGCTGCTTTTGAAAAATCCCGGACGGTGGAATCGGTTCGGACGCTGGAGTAGGCGATTTTGGAACGCAGCACGATGCCCTCGAAACTTTTGCACCGGCTCAGCGCCACATACACCTGCCCGTGCGCGAAGGCGGCCTGCGCGTCGAGGATGACGCGCTCGAAGGTCAGGCCCTGGCTTTTGTGGATCGTGATGGCCCAGGCTAATTTGAGCGGGTACTGGGTGAAGGTGCCGAGGATTTGCTCGCCCACCTCTTTGGTTTGTTCGTTGAGGGTGTACTTCACATTTTCCCAGTCTACCGGCAACACCGAAATCTCGTCGTCGTCGCCAGGGCACTGCACGTAAATTGTGCCCTCATCTATGCGGGTCACCTTGCCGATTTTGCCGTTGTAGTAGCGTTTTTCGCGGGCCGTGTCGTTTTTCACAAACATGACCTGTGCGCCGGTTTTCAGTTCCAGCACCTCGTCGGTGGGGTAAGCATGCGCCGGGAAATCGCCCTGCACCACCGCCCGGAATACCTGTGCCGGTTCCGGGATGGCGGTGAGTTTTTGGGCGTTGATCTCGTGTGCGGTGGCATTGTGCGTGGACAGGGTAATGTACGCATCGGCCTCGTCGGGTTGGAAATCGGCCACATAGCGGCTGTTGAGCGCGTCCAGTACCTCGGCGTCCATGCTGTTGTCGCGCACCTTGTTCAGCAGGGCGATAAACCGGTCGTCCGATTGGCGGTAGATGTGCCGGAGTTCGACTACCACCGGCTGGGTGCGTTGCAGGGCCTGGCTGCTGAAAAAATAGGGCGTCGGGTAGTGGTCGCGGAGCAGGAGCCACTCGTCGTCCTTGACGATGGGCGGCAGTTGGTGCAGGTCGCCGATCATCAGCAGTTGCACGCCGCCGAAGGGTTTGTAGGGATTCCGGTAGCGGCGCAGCACGTCGTCCACGCCGTCAAGCAGGTCGGCGCGCACCATACTGATTTCGTCAATCACCAGCAGGTCAAGGCTCTGGATGAGGCGTATTTTTTCGCCGGAAAACTTCCGCTGTCGGGCCGGGTCGCGGGTATTGCCCGGCAGGTAGAGGCCGAAGGGCAGTTGAAAAAACGAGTGGATCGTCATGCCGCCGGCATTGATGGCCGCCACGCCGGTGGGCGCCACCACGGCCATACGTTTGGCCAGTTCGCTTTTTATCCGGTGCAGAAAGGTGGTTTTGCCCGTGCCGGCTTTTCCTGTCAGGAAAATATTCCGGTCGGT